>DJWJ01000032.1 GCA_002440965.1 Candidatus Omnitrophica bacterium UBA6233 | reverse complement strand
CCAGGATCAAACTCTCCGAAAAAAATTTCGAAAAATTATGTATAATGGCTCTGTGATTTAATTAATCTTACCTCATTAAAATTGACCGTCGTAATTCTGCTGAAGAATTACTCAGGCCTCGCTTGGCTATTCAATTATCAAAGAGCTCATGTTTGCCCTTGCGGGCAAAACAAAAACGCTCCGACACGAAGTCGGAGCGTCTAAATTTATACTACAACGACGCTCATCCCGTCGGTCAATTAACTACATAAATTTATCAAAACCTCTATTTGTCTTTTCCATAGACCCCTTAATTAGAGGGAATATCAAGTTTACATCAATTTATGTTTTTGTCAAGACCTTTTTTTACTATTTTTATTTACTATTTTTTATGGACTAAAACTGCGCCATTAACATTTAAGCATCGGTAATTTAAAGCTTATCTAAAACCTTCAAGAATGCCTCGACTACCCTAGGATCAAATTGCGTGCCGCTGTTTTTCCTTATCTCCTCCACAGCCGCTTCTTTGGTCAACGGAACCTTTCTGTAAGAACGCGCCGATATCATTGCTTCGTAAGCATCGGCAAGATGAATTATACGCGCGCCCAAATGTATATCTTCTCCACGCCTTCCTTCTGGATAACCTGTGCCGTCAAAATGCTCATGATGCTGCCTGACTAAACCTATCACATCATTTAAGAAGGTTAATGGTTCCAAGATATGCGCGGCAATTGTTGGATGTTTACGAATCTGTTTCCATTCTTCTTCCGTTAGAGGCGTAACCTTGCCTAATATGCAATCCTCTACGCCTATTTTACCTAAATCGTGCAGTTCGCAAGCCTGACGGATAGTTTCGATTTCTCTGGCTGAAAGCCCCATTTCAGCGGCAATAACCGTAGCATACTTGGCAACGCTTTCGGAATGACTATGCGTATAATGATCCCGGGCGTCAATTGCCTGAGCCAAAACCTTGATTGTGCGCATATAAGTAGAACGCAAGTCTTCATAAAGCCGGGTAAGGTTCTTGGTAGAATCCTCTATCCGTTTGGCTAAAAGGGAATTTTGTTTTTCCAAAGCGGCATTACTTTCTTTCAGGCCTTGAGTAAGCATACGGTTATCCTGTATCAAGGTATGTATTTCGATGCCTTTTTTTACCAAAAAGAATAGTTTTTCAAGATTTATGGGCTTGGTAACAAAATCAAAGATGCCCAAACCGAATAAATATTCCAGCAGTTCTTGCTTATGCTCATCAAGAAGCGCGATTATAATGCAATCAGAGTCAATACGCTTAAGCCCCTTAATCAACTCCGCAGAGTTCAAATCAGGCATTTGCGGCTTAATAATAATCAAATCAAAATCATTTTCCCTAAAAGACTCCAGCCCTTGTTTCGCTGTCGGCTGGAACGAAACAAAATATCCACCCTCCACCATCAGTTGCTCTACCAAATGCCTCGACAGTTCATTATCATCGCAAATAAACAAGATTTTATTATTTTCCGGCATAAATTACTCCTCAGTTGTTATCCTTATCGCTTCATCAAGAGTAATCAACTCTTGCTTAACCTTTAAAAAAGCGTCGTCTCTCAAAGTTTTCACTCCTTTACCCCGCACATAATCCTTAATCTTATCTAAAGTTTCTTTACGGATAATCATCTCGCGCATATTATCATCGACCGCAACAGCTTCGAAAATAGCGGCTCTGCCGTAAAAACCGGTATTGTTACAATAGCTGCATCCCGATGCTGTGTAAAAAATGGCCTCTCCGGAAAAACCTATTTTCTTAAGAAAATCCCCGGAAACCTCTACAGGCCTACGGCATTTCATGCAGATTTTGCGCGCTAAACGCTGGGTGCAAAGCATAGTAACGCCAGAAGCCACCAAAAACGGTTCAACTCCCATATTAATTAAACGAACAATGCCGGATAAAGAATCGTTAGTATGCAATGTGGAAAAAACCAATTGCCCGCCAAGAGCGGCCTTAACCGCGATATCCGCGGTCTCGGAATCCCTGATTTCTCCGATCATCACGATATCCGGATTCTGTTTTAACAAAGAACGCGTTCCCGAAGCAAAATCGAGGCCGATTTCCGATCTTACCTGAATTTGGCTTATCCCTTCTATGGGATATTCGATTGGGTCCTCAATCGTAATAATGTTTTTCTCGGGGGCGTTCAACTGATTCAACACCGAATAAAGAGTAGTGGATTTACCCGAACCGGTTGGTCCGGTAAGCAAAATCAAGCCGAACGGCTTAACAAGTGCTTCTTTGAAAATACGCAAGGGCTCTTCGGAAAAACCAAGGCCGTCCAAACCAGCAGGTAAATTTTCTTTATCCAAGATGCGCAAAACAAACTTCTGGCCAAATGCCGTAGGAAGCACCGAAACACGAAAATCCACTTCTTTTCCTTCAAACTTGGCCTTAAAACGGCCGTCCTGTGGCACGCGGTTTTCGGCAACATCCAAACTGGATATAACTTTTACACGCGTCAGAATAGCATTCTGTCTTGTTTTTGGAAGCCTGAACGCGTCGCAGAGAGAACCGTCAATACGATAACGAACGCGTAAACAATCATATTCCGGTTCAATATGGATATCCGACACCCTATTCTTTAGCGCCCTGCTCAAGATAAGTTCAATCAGTTTAACAATAAGGGAATTTTCGCTCTCTTCAAGCATGCTGGATAACCCAACCTTGTCTTCTTTGGCCAATTCAATATCACTTTTACCAGAATTATTCTCCGGAAAGATTCCATTGAAAATATGCCGCATATCCTGAAAACCCGAACCATACTGAGCCTCTATCGCGCTAGCGATTTCTTCGGCAGTGCTTAAAACCGCATCGACATTATAACCGGCAAATGGGTGTAAATCATCAAGAACAAATATATTTAAAGGATCGGATACAGCAACAATAATAGTAGCGCCGAATCTAGAAATAGGAATTATCCCATAAAGCCTGGCTATCTGTTCAGGGACAAACCCGGCTACCAGATTATCAACTTTATATTTAGCCAAATGAATACTTGGCATATAGAGCTTTTCGGAAAGCAACGATAACAACGCTTCTTCCGAAATACTTCCCTGATCAACAAGAATCTTCCTTAATAAGCCCCCGTTTTCTTTCTGCAGTTTCAAAGCATTTTCGATCTGCTCGCCGCTCAGATGCCCATCGGCAACAAGTATCGCAATAATCCTGTCTCTTATTGTTTGCATATTAAGAAATCGTAATTCGAAACTGACAACTGATAATTAAAGGTTGCCGGATAACGATTATCCGGCCCTCGAGAAATTACCGCTTAATTACCTGACTCATTCATCAGGAACGGTTACCCGGAAAACTTCTTCCAGGCTAGTCAGGCCTTTTAACGCTTGAACAATACCATTCTCCCTTAATGTATGCATTCCCTCTTGACGCGCCTGTTCTTTTATAATGCGTTCAGGCGCATTTTCCAAAATCAACTTGCGTACCGTATCGCTTAATAAAATGACCTCGGCAATCCCGGTCTCCCCATTATAACCCGTATTAAAACAACGCAAACAACCTTTTGCTCTAAAGAACTTGGGATCTTTAATACCATCTAATTTGATTTTAAGAATCTTCAATAATTCTTTATTTATCGTATACTCTTCTTTACAATATGAACAGATTTTACGAACTAAACGCTGGGCCATTACGCAAACAAGAGAAGAATTGACAAGATAAGGCTCAACGCCCATGTTGACCAAATTGACAATGGCGCCAGCAGTTGTAAGAGCACGCATAGTCGATATAACTAAATGCCCGGTAAGCGCGGATTTAACCGCGATATCAACGGTTTCATAGTCGCGCACTTCACTTATCATTATTACGTTAGGATCCTGTTTTAATATCGAACGCAAAACAGAGGCAAAAGTCAGCCCTATGTCCGGACGGACAGTTACCTGATTTATCCCCTCCAGGCGGTATTCCACCAAGTCTTCTACCGTAACAATATTCTTGTCCGAAGCATCAATAAATTTCACCAGCGAATATAAAGTAGCGGTCTCTCCGCTGCCGGCCGGTCCGCAGATAAGAATCAATCCTTGCGGTAATTTAGCCGCTTTCTCAAGATCCGCAAGTATATATGGACTAAATCCGAGTTTTTCTATATTTAAGGCTACCTTGGTTTTGTCCAGAATGCATATAGCCACCTTCTCACCGAAAACACAAGGCAATATTGAAACGCGAAAATCCACTTCCCGAATTAAAAACTTTAGTTTGAAACGACCATTCTGAGGGAGCCTGTGTTCGGCAATATTTAAGTCCGACATCGCCTTAATACGCGAAACAATCGATGGATGGATGTTTTTAGGAAAAGTTTTCTCTTCGCGTAAAATCCTGTCGATACGAAAACGCACGCGTAAACAATTACTAAAAGGCTCAATAAGTATATCCGAGGCTTTTTTCCTTACCCCTTCCTCAATAATCATATTGGTGACTTGAATTGCCTGAGCCTGCTTGCTGATGAGATTTAGTTCCTGATCCGAAGGAGAAACTTCTTTTTCTTCTTTGACCAGTTCAAGAGGAGAAACGGACATAACCTTAAGCAGTTCATCAGCGCTATCGATAGAATCCGAAAAAAAGAAGTCTATTGTCCGCAGGATATCCTGGCCATCCGAGATAACCGGATTAATCTTATACCCGCCGAGTGAACTGACATGATCAACGGTAAAAATATTAAGGGGATCGGCCATTGCCAATGTGATCATATCGCCGGTCTTGGAAACAGGAACTATTTTGTAGCGCCGGGCAATATTAATGGGTATGATTTTAACGATATCCGGATCAATCCTAAAATGCTTGAGATCAATTAAAGGCAACCCTAAACTTCTACTCAGGACAAAATCAAGCTCTTCCTCTTTGATAAAATTAAGGCCGATAATTGCGTCCCTTAGGCAACCGCCATTTTCTTTTTGCGCCGAAAGCGCCTGGCTGAGCTGTTCCCAAGTGAGAAGTCTATTATTGATTAATATTTCGGTAAGATAGTCCTTGAGAGAGGCCATGTTTTTAGTAACCAATAACTCCTTTAACCAATGACTCAATGAAAAGCTTGGAAATTAAGAATCATTAATTACGGACTTACGGGTTAATAATTATATTTTATTAAAATATTTCCCAATAGCCCCATGTTAAACGGGGCTGAGGCAAATATTCCTGCGCTGCAGTCGAAAATTTAACTCACACTTTCAGTTGCCTCGACATTGAGAGAATTGAACATGGCCAAGTTAAGCTATTGCCGATTACCTTCATTAAAATTATACAGCTTATATTATTGTATGGCAATAGTTTTAAACAAAGACGCTAACGGACACAGGGGCAAATTATCAGCTCGCCATTATTTCGTTAAATTCTGCCTTCAGGACATCCTTATTAACCCCTGTAGCGATAAAATCCCAGGGTAAAATATTTTCGAGCTCTTTTTGCCCTAGATATTCTTCAGGATCTATGTTTAAATCCGCAAAGGCGTTCATCCACTTATCAAAATCAAAATAATTGCTCCAAGCGTCAAACTTAGCGCCTTTTTTGTATGCGGCCAGAATAACTTCGGATAACCTTCTGTCTCCGCGCGAAAATATTCCCTCTATAATACTCATCGAACGGTTATGAAAACTTAAAACGAGCCGCTTATGCTTCTTAGCTTTCATAATCAAATATTCTTGTTTGCTTTTTATGGACTCAAGATTCTCCATTCTTAACCATTGCAAGGCCGTATGCGGCTTAGGGATTAGAGTATTAATGCTTATATTGACTCCGGCCGGCCCCTTTCCTGTCTTTTTTTTCAATTCCGAGACGCGGACTGAAAAATCGATAATCGCGTCAAGGTCATCATCATCTTCCCGGGGAAGGCCAATCATAAAATAAAGCTTTACGTGTTGATATCCGGATTGATACGCTTGCTCCAGGGCTTTAAAGAAATCGTCGCTATTGAAATCCTTGCGTAAAATGTTGCGTAACTTTTCCGAGCCGGCTTCCGGAGCAAAAGTGAGACCGGTTTTTTTAACCTTAGCGATCAGAGAAGACGCATCTCCGATAAGCGATTTTGCCTTTAGAGACGGTAAAGATAAACTTACTGTCTTGGGAGAAAATAAGCACGTTAACTCTTTAATAATATTCCCTATTCCGGGATGGTCGCTTACCGACAATCCCGCAAGAGAAATTTCTTCATACCCAGTATGCTTATACAGTCCTATGGCCAAATCCAGCAAGCGCCCCGTGTCTTTGACTCTTAGAGGGAAATACTGCGACCGCGCCTGGCAAAAAAGGCAACGGTTGGGGCATCCCCGCATAATCTCCAAGATTATCCGATCATGGATTATCTGCGTATATGGCACGACCCAATCCAAGGGATAATAAACTGAATTAATATCCTTAACAAAACGTTTCTTTATTTTTGCGGGGACTGATTCCGCCTTAGGTTTAAATCCCGTTATTCTTCCGCGTTTGCCATAGGATACTTCATAAAAAGACGGCACATATACACCTTCAATTTGTGAAATTTTAAACAGCAGCTCCTGCTTATTGAACCTGCCGGATTTGTATTCATTTTTATGCCTCCGGTAAATGTCGATTATCTCAAACAGGATATCTTCGGCTTCGCCTACAACGAAGAAATCGAAAAAAGCATGCATAGGCTCAGGGTTAAGCGTGCACGGCCCGCCTCCAACTATCAAAGGATGCTCATTACCGCGTAAACTGGCCTTAAGCGGGACATCTCCCAGATCAAGAATATTCAACACATTCGTATAATCAAGTTCCGAACCTAAAGAAAACCCGACGAAATCGAATTCATTCATTTCCCTGCGCGAATCCAAAGATAAAATCTGCCGGTTATTTTGACGTAAAAGCTCCTCCATATCTTTATTGGGAGAAAAAAATCTATCGCAAATAACATCGGATACACTATTCAAAAGACTGTAAATGATCTTCAGGCCCAAATTGCTCATCCCCACCTCATAAAGGTCAGGAAAAGAAATCGCGAATTTGACATCAGCTTTGGTAAAATCTTTCTTCGCGCAATTTATCTCTTTACCCATATACTGCGCAGGCTTGTTAACTTTTAATAATAGGTCATCATACATGGCTTAATAAATTCCTTAATTTCAAATGCCAAAACCCAAAACTCAAAATAAATCTAAATGACAAATACCCAATGACAAAACCTTTGTTTTGACATTTGAGTTTCGGTTATATTTTGGATTTTGAATTTTGTCATTTGTCATTCATCTAAAACACTGCCCTTGTCTTATCAATATTGACCAAAATCCCCAATGCTGCAAAGGTAACTAAAATTGACGAACCGCCGTAACTCATTAACGGCAAAGGCACTCCCACAACAGGAGCCAGGCCCAAATTCATAGCTATATTCACCGTAATCTGTATGGCAAGCACCAAAGTAACCCCATAAGCCAAAAGCTGGCCAAAAGAATCCTGCGTCCTTTGAGCAATGAGGAATCCCTGCCTTATTAAAATATAATACAAAGATAATAACGCAAAACTACCCAGAAAACCCCACTCTTCCGAAAAAGTAGCGAAAATAAAATCCGTATGCGATTCAGGCAAGAAATGTAACTGGCTCTGGGTTCCGGAAAGCCAACCTTTACCAAAAAGCCAACCCGAACCTATTGCTATCTTTGATTGCACTATCGTATACCCCGCGCCAAGCGGGTCAATATTGGGGTTCAAAAAAACCAGCAGCCTGTCTTTTTGGTAATCACGCAAAAAATGCCACATAAAAGGCAAAAGCAGGCTGACAGCCGATACTAAAAGAATAATATATCTCAACCGGACACGGGTCAGATAAAGCATAGCGACAAACAAAATAAAAACAATCATTCCGCTGCCTAAATCCGGCTGTTCGACAATTAAAGCGACCGGGAGCGCGGTAAAAAAAGAAGGCAGGATAAGCCCGCGGAATATGCCGAATTTACCGGAAGATAAATGAATACTATCGGTTGACTTGCGGCTGAAATAACGGGCAAGAAATATAACCATGATAATCTTGGCCAATTCCGAAGGCTGGAAATTAAACCAACCTATTCTTAACCAACGCTGGGCACCTAAACGTATAGCCCCTAATATAAAAACCAAAAACAGAAAAAATAAATTAAAGATATACAAGAAATAGGTCCAATCCCACAACCTGCGGTAACTTATACTGGAAACAATGAGAAAAAGTGTTAAACCCAGGATAATCCAGAGAACCTGCCGCTCAAAAATAGTCTGCCAAAGCTTGCCTTCTTTCTGATAAGTGCTGCTGTATATTGATAATACGCCGAGCGAACATATCAAAAGCGCCGTAACCAATATTATCAAGAATGAGTTTCTCAAGTTAAAACTCCTTATTTTTAATTAAAATATAGGTTCCAACCACCAAATCCCAATGTCGAATGAAATCCCAATTACTCAATGCCCCAATTGTAACTTGGAATTTGGTTAATTCATTCGTCATTGGAGCTTGGGATTTCGGACATTTTCAATTAAATTAACCCCTGATTAACCATTTCCTGAATTATCTGTTTAGTCACTAAACATGCTACATAACCGGGTCCGCCATGTTCTAATAGAACACAAATTACGAATCTCGGATTCTTGTATGGGAAAAATCCGGCAAACCATGCGTGGGGCTGCCCGGGAGGAGCTTGAGCAGTGCTGGTTTTACCTGCTACGCTAACAGGTAAATCGGATAAAACGCTCCCTGTACCCTTAGAATCGCTCACGACTCTGCGCAACCCCTCCCTAATATAATTAACAGTCTCTCTGTTTATAACCAATTTTTCGCTTTTTTCCTGATAAAGCGATACATCCTTTCCATCTATAGCCTTAACTACATAAGGACTGACTAGATAACCCCCATTAGCAAAAACTGCCATCATCCGGGTAATCTGAAGCGGAGTAACCAAAACATCTCCCTGGCCGATACTTAAATTAGCCGTATCGCCGTCAAACCAGTTCCTGAATTTGTTAATCTTCCTCCAGAGCGGCGAAGGGATAAAACCTGATTCTTCATAAGGAAGTTCAAAGGAAGTTGTTTTGGATAAACCAAATTTAAGAGCATAATCATGTATGCTTTGAGCTCCAATGAGTAAACCAGTCCTATAAAAGAAAACGTCGCAAGAATAAGCGAGCGCGCCTGCTAAATTTTGTATTCCATGCGTACTCCAGCATTTGAATTCCCGATTCCCGATTCGCGTGCTCCCTTGACAATTAAACGAGGTGTTCTGGTTTATTCTTTTACTCTCTAGTGCCGCACTTCCTACAATAACTTTAAAAACTGAACCGGCAGGATAACTGGAGCTTATCGCGCGATTAACCAATAAAGAGCGAGAATCGCTAAAGATTCTGGTAATTTCATTGTTGCTTTTCTCCGCGAATACCGCGGGATTAAATCCGGGAGAACTGGCCATTGCGAAAATCTCCCCCGTATAAGGATCCATAATCACAACGGCGCCGGGTTTATCTGAAAGCGAATCTTCAACTATCTTCTGAATCTTAATATTCAGACTTAACCGGATATCCTTGCCGTTAAACGGAGGCTTAAACCCCAGAGTGCGTATGAATTTTCCCTGGTGGTTAACTTCAAACGAAACACCTCCTTCTTCCTGCCGTAAATAATAGTCATATTTTTCTTCGACTCCCCCAAAACCGACGATATCTTTGGTTTTATAACCGTAATCTTCCAGTTTAGTCAGCCGCCAGCGGTCAATTTCGCTGACATAGCCTAAAACATGGGAGGCCAGCTTGCCATTCGGATAATGCCTTAAGGGATTGGGCTGAACTATTATTGCCGGTAAATCAACTCTGAGTTCCGCCAGAGAGATAGCATCTTTGATACTTATGTTCCTGGCTAATGTAACAGGAATCGACGAAGAGATAAAATTAATCGTATAGGCATTTTTTAAATCTTTAACGCTCTTCCCCAGGATTTTCGAAGCATTTAAAATAATTTTCTCCCGCTGCGAAGCATCCTGCGAAAGAATCATCAAGTCATAAGAAAGTTTATTGCCGGCTATTATGTTATCCTCGCGGTCAAGAATCACTCCCCGGCTGCCGTTTTGCGCAACCAGCCTTACACAATTCCTATTCCCCAAATCTTTATACATCCTGCCGTGAATTACTTCCAGGTTAAGCAACCCGAGGACAAGAAAGATGAATACAGAAGTTACAGCCCAAATGACTATCCGAATCCTAATCATATTCTAACCTTAATAACTTTAAGAATAAAAGGCAGGGTGAGAGCTGTATAAAACGAGCCCAGAATAACAATGCGTAAAAATATCCCCAAAGGAACGCTTACGCCGGAATAAAAAATAAATAAGCCGCTGATAATGTTTTGCAATAACGCTATCAAGAAAACCAGAAAAGCCGCAATGATGTTATCCTCTATGGAAACCTTGCGGGAAATCTTAACCACCAGAAAACCCCAGCAGCTAAACAACAATATATTTAATCCAAAACTGTTCAAGCTAAATATATCCTTAAGCATGCCTACCGAGGCCCCAAAGATAACGGCCCACCGCATCTTTAAAAAAAGACCGGCAATAACGACAACAACCAAAAGGAGATCCGGGCTGGCCCCAAAAATTGTTAAATGCCGCAAGAATACCAGCTGAAATAACCCTAAGATTAAAGTAACGAACAAAAGTTTGGGGATTTTCATGAAGCGACAATTAGAATTTCTTCAATGCTGGAAAAGTTTATTGCCGGTTTAATTACAGCGAAACGGCTAAGGCCTGAAAATTCTTTACCGATATCAATCACTGTCCCGATAAGCAGCCCTTTGGGATAGGTATCATTTAATCCCGAAGTAACTATTGTATCTTTTAATTTTATGTCCGCATCCTCAGGAAGATATTTCATAAGTAGATTTGAACCCAATGTCCCACAAACCAAACCTTCCTGGCGGGAACGCTGGACTAAACTGGAAACCCCTATGTTAGGATCGTTAAGCAGCATTATTTTACTGGTTGAGTCCGCTGCCTCAACCACCCTTCCGGCTAGCCCCAAATAAGTCACTACAGCCATTCCTTTACGGACGCCGTTAACCGCGCCTTTGTCAATAATCAAACCTGTTGACCAATTATCCGCAGGCCGGGCGATTACCCTTGCCGGGATAAATTTAAGCCCTGATTTTTGCTTGAGAGAAAGCAGGTTATTTAAACGGCGATTCTCCAGATATATTTCGTTTAAGCCATTAAGTTTATGCTTTAGGAAGTCATTTTTTTTCTTGAGAATTTCATTATCCTGAAGATTATGATGATAAAAAATTAGCCCGCCGATCTCCCGTTGGAGCGCAGAAACAAAGCTAAGCGGCAATTTCGAAATATTTAAACCAGGGGTTCTAAAGATTGATATGGAAGCGGATAAAAAAAAGAGAAGAAAAATTACTGCTAAGAGAGGGATTAAATTCTTTTTATTAAGGTTAAACACATTTTATATTTCTTGAAAAATCTATAAGGTGCTCATTTCGGGTTTTACCGAAACAGTGACTTTCCTAAGATATTTGATCTCGTTAAGGACTTTGCCTGTGCCGTTGGCTACCGCAGTAACCGGATCATCCGCGACATGAACAGGTAAACCTGTCTCTTCTGAAATTAATTTGTCCAGCCCCTTAAGAAGCGAACCACCCCCGGCCATAACAATACCGTGCTCGATTAAATCCGAGGCTAACTCCGGAGGAGTGCGTTCAAGAGAAATCTTGGTTACTTCCAGAATAGCCCTTAACGGTTCCTGCAGGGATTCTCTGATTTCTTCCGACGTAATGGTTACTGCCTTAGGAAGGCCGGCTATCAAATCCCTTCCCTTTACCTCCAGAGTCATTTCTTCTTCCAAAGGATAGGCCGAACCAATCTTTATCTTGATATCTTCGGCAGTGCGTTCTCCCACCATCAAATTATAAGTTTTCTTAAGATATTCTATAATGGCTTCATTCATTTCGTCTCCGCCAATCCGGATAGATTTAGAGAAAACGATTCCCGCCAATGATATCACCGCGATTTCAGTTGTGCCGCCGCCAATATCTATAATCATATTACCCACTGGCTCCTGTATGGGCAAACCTACTCCGATAGCTGCCGCAACCGGCTCTTCAATCAAGAATACCTCTCTGGCGCCCGCACGCTCCGCTGACTCCTTAACTGCCCGGCGTTCGACTTCAGTAATCCCTGAAGGTATGGCAATAACAATCCTCGGCCTGATCTGAAAACGGCGGTGCTTGACCTTCCTGATGAAATGCCTAAGCATTGCCTCGGTAACTTCAAAGTTCGTAATGACGCCGTCGCGCATAGGCCTTATAGCAACTATATTGCCGGGTGTGCGGCCAAGCATACGCTTGGCTTCTTCGCCAACTGCCAAAACATGGCTTGTCCCGCGCTCAACGGCAACCACCGAAGGCTCGCACAACACAATCCCCTCTCCCTTTACGTATACAAGTGTCGTGGCTGTGCCTAAATCTATACCTATATCGTTAGAGAATAAATCCAGAAGATAATCAAAGCCTTGTTTGAATAATTGCTTAATTTTGCCCATTTTTCTCCTAGGAAAATTGCGGTAAACAGACTTTCGGTTAATTATAGGAATTCTAGCAGAGATTGAACCCTCTGTCAAACAAAAAGTTAAGTAAAACGAGATGAAAGGCTTATGCTTAAATTAGGCTATTTAAAGTTTTGAGAAAATCTGGAAAGGATTTATTAATACAGGAAACATCGTCTATGGTGGTTGAGCCGCTTGCCGCAAGCCCTGCGATAGCCATACTCATTGCCGTGCGATGGTCGCCAAAGCTTTTTACCTTTGCGCCATAAAGCCTGTTTACGCCTTTAATTATTATATTTTCCCGGACTCCGGGCTTAACTACTTTTATATCAGCGCCCATTTTAGCTAAATTCGTAACCATCGATTTAACCCGATCGGTTTCTTTAACCCGCAATTCTCCTACACTCTCGAATACGGATACGCCCTTAGCAAGGCTTGCAGCAACCATAAGAATGGGAAGCTCGTCAATCAAAGAAGGAACCTCATTCTTTCTGATTCTTATCCCGCCTAATGCGCTGCTTTTAACCCGAATATCTCCCATAGGTTCATTGCCCGGATAATTGGATTTTTGAACCACAATCTTAGCCCCCATCTTTTTTAAGGCCTTAATCACCCCCCGCCTCCCGGGATTAAGGCTTACATTTTTAATGCGGATTTCCGAATCAGGAATGATGCTTGCCGCAACCATAAAGAATGCTGCCGAAGATATATCAGAGGGTATATACAAAACTCCCGGGGAAACCAAATCCTGGCCGCCTTTTATTATTATGGCGCTGCCTTTAATCTTTACGTTTGCTCTGAACAATTTGAGCATCCGTTCGGTATGATCCCTCGTTTTAACCGGTTCAATAACTTTAGTTGACCCGCTGGCAAATAAACCGGCTAAGAGTATGGCACCTTTAACCTGAGCAGAGGCAACCGGAACTTTATAGGTTATTCCTTTTAAACTGCCCCCCGTAATCGTGATAGGCGGATATTCCTGGATTCTTGCGTTGATTTGCGCGCCCATTAATCTTAGCGGCTTGATTACCCTAAGCATTGGCCTACGGGATAGGGCTGGCCCGGCGTTAAGTTTTGCTTTAAATGATTGTCCCGCCAATACACCAAGCAGCAACCTGAATGTCGTCCCTGATTCTTTAATATAGAAAGCGGAACCCGGCCTTCTTAAACCAAAAAGCTTCTTACCACAGACAACAGCCTGGCAAGAAGCTTTATTTAATGTTATTTTTATTCCCAGTTTTCTAAACGCGCCGATAGTCGCTAAACAGTCCGCGTTCAGAGGAAAATTCTTAAGGCTGGTTTTCCTCTGCGTCAAGGAACTCAAAATTATAGCGCGGTGGGCGATAGATTTATCGCCGGGCAGGATTACTTCTCCCCTCATTTATTTTTTCTGACTACTCTATCGCCTTCCTTGACAATATTCTTGAGCTTATCCGCGGTAAAACCTGCCGCTGACATTGTCTCTTGAACTTTTTCTATTTTTATATCGCCCACAATCTTATTCCCTTGATAAACCGAAAATACATCATTAACAACCACGCCGTTTTTACTCCCGACATCTATTACCACAAAGTTATATTCTTTATTCAGGACCAAAACTTTACCCTCCAAGTTCTTTGTTGCTAGAACCTGGGTGTTAACAACCGGGGCGGCGGCCGACGAATCAACCGAAGAAGCTTCGGGATTAACTACAATTTTTCCCAACTCCACATTGGATTTCGACTCAAAAACTTTGATCTTTGCTTCTAATGTTTCCTTTTCAGCCTCCATCTTGCTAAGCTTGCCCTGCGCAGCTCTTAAATCATCCTGGACCTTGCTTAATTTGTTCTCCAAATCAGACCTTGATTCTTTCTGCCGGTCCAAATCTGCCCTTATTTGCTCTATTCTGGAAAGAGCCTCTTCTTTGGATATCTTTTCCTGCTGCAGCTGGTTAGTCAAAGTGTCGATTTGACTGGCAGCATCTTTAAGCTTTACTTCTATAATGGAAAGCGATTTTTGCGCTTCCAGCAATTTCGCCTGGGTTAACTTTTGTTTAATAGTCAAATCATCAAGACTGGCCTGAAGATTGATGTTACGAGCATGTTCCTGCTGGTAAAGATAGAATCCGCCTCCGGCAATAGCTAAAGAAATCACTATTAAGATAATCAAAACTATAGCCTTGACTTTAGAACCCATCTTTCTCCTCCTTGACTGCCCAGAGCAGTCTTACTGTTTATTCAAACAGGCATTTAAAACAAATTGACCCTTACTTGGTTTAAATATAGCAATAAGTCTGATAAAAATCAAGTTTTATTTACCGGCGCCTTGATAGTCGTAACATCTAGGAATTCCTGCGGTAAGGAAGAATGAAATTCTACGAATTTACCTGTAGTTGGATGGATAAAACCCAGAGATTGCGCGTGTAAAGCCAAACGGCTGAATTCATCATTCCTGCCGTATTTTTTGTCGCCAAGTATCGGATGGCCTATGAAAGCCAAATGCACTCTTAATTGATGGGTCCTGCCGGTAAAAGGCTCCAGGCTTAATAAACTATAATCGCTAAACCTCTTTAAAGTCCGATAATAAGTTTTGGCGTAACGGGATTTATTCGAAAAATCTACAGCCATGCTTTCTCTTTTGGTTGAATGCCGGCCAATAGGAGCTTCAATCAGGTTTTCGTCGAATTCCATCCTCCCCTTGACTATGGCAACGTACTTACGCTTAATGGAGTGGTCAGCAAACTGCTCGGCAAGCTTTAAATGGGCATGATTATTCTTGGCGATAACCAATATCCCTGAAGTATCTTTATCCAAACGGTGGACTATACCCGGCCTCTGAAGATTAATGTCGGATAATTCTTTAAAATGGGAAAGAAGCGCGTTTACCAGCGTATGTTCCCGGTTACCCGGAGCAGGATGAACGACCAAACCGACTGGTTTATCGATAATTGCCAAATCCTTGTCTTCATAAACAATATCCAGCGGGATATCTTCGGGCTTAATGCCGGTTTTGACCTTATCTTCCGGTTTGACCTTAACCTCATCCGTATTCCTGACTTTGTAATGCGGCTTTATCCCGGAAGAACCATTAACGGTAATTCTGCCTTTTGAAATCAATTCTTGTATGCAAGTGCGGGAAAGCCCTAAATTATGCTCTTTAGAAAAAGCACTAATCAATAAATCCAAACGCGTTCCCTTCGTCTCATCGGAAACCTTAATCAAATATTCCCGCATAATTTATTTTTTGGTTTTGATAAAAAACAGGCCTGAGCCTGCGATTAGAAAGATGGTTATGCTGATAAACTGGAATAGGGTTAAACCGAAAGCTAATGCAGGACTATCGCCACGCCAGAATTCGATGAAAAACCTTTTTGAAGAATACAATAAAAGATAGGTAAAGAATATTGTTCCGGTTTTATGCGGCCGGGTTTGCAAGAACCTTAAGAATATAAAAATAAAAACCAATAGCAATGAAGAATATAGCTGCGTGGGAATCAATACCGCATCAAACGCCGGAGAATAAATCCCGAATGCCGATTCCTTGCCATAACAACATCCGTTTAAGAAACAACCAATCCTGCCTATGCTTTGCGCCAAAGCTACAAACGGAACAAGTAAATCCGCGATTCTGTAAACAGAAAGTTTTTTAAGCCTTAGGTAAAAAATTCCGGAGAAGGTTCCTAAGATCAATCCGCCAAACCAGGCTAACCCTCCTTTTTGCAACATGATTATCTCAAGCGGATTATGCAGGTAATAATCAAAATTCGAGAATACATAAAAAATGCGCGCGCCGATAATCCCAAAGATAAAAACGGTAAAACACAGGTTAAAAATTACATCCGGGTCGATCCCCTCCCTCTTGGCTTGGGCGCTGGCCAATAGCGTTGAAACAATGAAACCTATAACAAGCATGAGACCATAGGAATAAACCGTTAAAGGCCCAATCTTGCAAATTTCAGGATGCATATTCTAAGCTCCTAATATCAAAACCTTGGTTTTGATATTTGATATTTGGATTTTGAATTTATTTTGGGCTTTGAATTTTGTCATTTGTCATTACACTTTTTACTTTTGCCTTAATATGGCCCAACCCAACAATACCGCCCCGACAGTTATAGCGCTATCGGCAACGTTAAAAACCGGCCAGATATAAAAATTCAGAAAATCAATGACGAAACCGAAACGAATTCGATCGATAAGATTTCCCAATGCTCCGGCCAGTATAAGGCTTAACGAAACAACGTAACGCTTATTGTTCCGGTTATCTTTGAGCGCAAAATAAATCAACACTATTGCAACAATCGAAGTGATTATAAAAAGGTAAAGCTGGTTCTTGAATATGCCAAAAGCCGCCCCCCGGTTATGCACAAGGGATAACCCGAATATGCCCTTAACTATAGGCAAAGTAGAATTAAGCTCAATTTTAGCGGATATAAGGTATTTACTTATCTGGTCGAAGGCGAGGGTTACGAATACTACAATAAAGGAAAGCATAAAACGGGAACTGTTACCTCTTCTCCCTTTTCTCCTGGCATTTAACACACAGACGGGCATGCGGCAAAGCCTTAAGCCTTGCCTTGGTGATAAGGTGTTTGCACTCTTCGCATATCCCGAATGTCCCATCTTCGACTTTTTTCAAGGCGTCATTCAATTCATACAGGGATTTTCTGTCATTCGAAGCAAGCCCCAAAGAAAATTCACGATCATAATTATCCGTGGCGACATCTGCCATATGATAGGTATATCCCGAAATATCCCCTGAAGCGTCTTTTTGGGATTTCTTAAGAGTATCGTCGGAAATATGTTTTATCTCGTCGTTGACCTCTTCTTTTCTCTTTAAGATTATCTGCTTAAACGCGGATAATTCTTTTTTGGTGAATTTATTTTTCAATTTGCTTTCTCCTCTTCTATGGCAGCCTCGCACCTATCGCAAATTAGAGGATGCTTCACAGATTTTCCTATTGCCAAACTATAGTTCCAACAACGAGGGCATTTCTCGCCTTCTGCCCTACAGACCTCGATTGCTATATCAGGGCAAACCGCGCTCTTATTCGCAAGAGATTCAAAGTTTTCCCTTTCCTCAATAATCCGCGCTTGAGAAACCTTAAAAATCTCAGGCAATTCAACCACTAAACTTGCTAAGAATTTATACCGTTTGGGATTGTTTGTCAATAGTTTTATTTGCGCATCAAATGAACTTCCGATTAACCCGTTTACTCTCTTATCTTCAAGCAGTTTGGTTATCTCCGGCAAAATACTCATTACCGTATCGATATTCGCTATGGCTTCATTATTCAAAACGCTCTTATCAACCGGGCCTGGCCAATTCGCAAGATGGATACTTGCAAAATTATTCCCCTTTGATTTAGGCAAATATTTCCAGATATCCTCGGCAGTAAATGCCAGAATCGGGCTCATAATCCGGGCTAAAACGCTTAATACCTCATATATCGCTGTCTGGGCGGAGCGCCTTTCGATAGAATTCTTTCCGGCAGTATAAAGCCTGCCCTTGACCATATCCAGATATAACATCGAAAGCTCCTCGTTGCAAAAATCATAGACCCCTTTATAAGCCTTATGGAAGGCAAAAGAATCGTAAGCCAAAGTTACCTGCTCCTTTAAATCCTCGAGTTTCAGAAGAATCCACTTATCAATACTTTTCAATCCATCTAACTCCAGCCTGTCTTTATCCGGATTAAAATCATATAAATTACTTAAGATGAATTTGGCTGTATTGCGGATTTTGCGATATGCTTCGGAAAGGCGCGCGAGCATTTCTTTCGAAATACGGATATCCTCGTTATAATCGCTGGAACTAACCCAAAGCCGGATTATGTCCGCCCCGGAATCTTTTATGATATCCTGGGGAGGAATCACATTGCCCATAGACTTGGACATCTTTCTCCCCTGGCCGTCTACAACATGGCCGTGGGTCAAAACACTTTTATAAGGCGGCTTTCCGTCGATGCACATGGACGGAATCAAAGATGACTGAAACCAACCCCGATGCTGGTCAGAACCTTCTAAATAGAGTTCACAAGGAACTCCTCCCAGCTCTTTACGTTTTTTAAGCACGGCTTGAGCGCTTACTCCGGAATCAAACCAGACATCCAATATGTCCACTCCTTTTATGAATTCGCCGGCTCCGCAGGCGCATTTTAATCCCGGCGGGAGAAAATCCCGAACATCCCGGATGAACCAACAGTCTGTTCCTTCGCTTACGGTAAACTCGCGGTATTTTTCGATTACTCCGGTATCTAAGAATTCATTGTTGCATTTTTTGCAAATCAAGGAAGGTATCGGAACGCCCCAATACCTCTGGCGGGACAAACACCAATCCGGCCGCAAGCTCACCATACTGGATATTCTTTCTCTGCCGGCCTCAGGAATAAAATTAATATTGTCCCTAATCTCCTTAAGGAGTTTTTGGCGTAAACCATCATGGTCAATTCCCAAGAACCACTGGTTAGTTGCCCGGAATATAATCGGGTTCTTGCATCTCCAGCAATGCGGATAGGAATGGCTTATCTTGTCGGCTAATAAAAGCAATCCGAGAGATTGTAACTTATCAAGAATTACCTTATTGGAATCAAAAACATTCATTCCTTTAAATTCCAGAGCGCTTGTATCAAAATTTCCTTTGGAATCAACCGGCATAATGATTTCTAACTTATATTTTAAACCCGTCAAATAATCATCGGCTCCGTGGCCCGGCGCAGTATGGACAAGCCCGCTTCCGTCTTCAGCCGAAACATAATTTGCCAGGACAACTTTTCCTTTACGCAGGCCAAATGGATGCTCATAGCCCAAACCTTCCAACTCTTTGCCTTTAAATTCTCTGATTATTTCATACTTATCAATCCCTAAAGAAGGTAAAACCTGCATCCTGACATTGGCAACTATTAAATTACCTTTATCGGTCTTTAAATATGAATAAACGAAATCCGGATGAACCGCGACTGCGACATTTGCGATTAGCGTCCAAGGAGTAGTTGTCCAAATGACCAAGCAGCTATCTTTCGGAAAATCTTCTGTAGCATCAAGCTTGAATTTAACAAAGACCGACGGAGAAACATGCTCCTCATATTCGACTTCTGCCTCGGCAAGCGCGGTTTCGCACCTGAAACACCAGTTAACCGGTTTTAATCCCCGGTAAATGTAACCTTTGCGCACCAACTCCGAAAGCGATTTGACAATCCCTTCTTCATATTCATGGCTTAAAGTTAAATATGGATTATCCCAATCCCCCAAAACCCCCAGGCGTTTAAACTCCTCTTTTTGGATATTCACATATTTCATGGCGTAATCATGGGCTTTTTTGCGGAACGCAACCTGATCAATCTGATATTTGTTCATTTTAAGTTCTTTAAAAAGCGCGTGTTCCACCGGCAACCCGTGGCAATCCCATCCCGGCACATAGGGAGCGTTAAAGCCCTGCATGGTTTTATATTTTATGATTATGTCTTTAAGGGTTTTATTCAGGGCATGTCCGATATGAATATTGCCGTTGGCATAAGGAGGCCCGTCATGAAGGACATATTTAGGCTTACCGCTGGAGTTCTTGCGGATAAGGCCATAAAGATCCTTCTCCTCCCAATCTTTCAAAAGGAGCGGCTCCCTTTTAGGCAAATCAGCCTTCATAGGAAAATCGGTCTTGGGTAAATTTAATGTAGATTTGTAGTCCATAGTTTTAATTACAAATGACAAAATCCAAATTTCAAATGAAATCCAAAATTCCAATACCAAATGACAAAACCTCGGTTTTAATATTTGGCATTTGTTCTTTAAATTTATTTTGAATTTTGAGCTTTGATATTTGACATTATTTAATATATTTTCCTATAATTATATCCAAATCTTTTTTTACTTTAGCCGGGATTAGCTTCCTATCCGTCATAATCGCGTATTTAAGCGATTCTTTGCAACCGCAGGCGCAGGTGCCAGAAATATTTTTGATTACTGATTTCAAAATCTTCTTGGAGTTTTCGATATTCTTATTTAAATTAGCAATAATCATCTCTATGGTAACGGATTCATGCTGAGAATGCCAGCAATCATAATCCGTAATCGCAGCCAACACCGCATAACAAATTCCTGCCTCCCGGGCGAGTCTTGCCTCCGCGAAATTAGTCATACCGATAATATCCATTCCCCAGCTGCGGTATAATCTTGACTCAGCCAATGTCGAAAATGCCGGGCCTTCCATATTTAAATAGGTTCCTTTGGAATGAATGCTCATAGCCAGCGATTTTCCGGTATCATAAATAAGCCGGCTTAAACAGGAGCAAACCGGATGAGAAAATTCGATGTGCGCCACTATCCCTTCAGTAAAAAAAGACATTTCCCTGGCATAGTTGGTCCTGTCTACGAACTGATCAACTACCACAAAATCCAACGGCTTAAGCTCTTCCTTAAGGCTTCCGCAGGCGCTAACCGAAATAATTTTATCCACGCCCAATTTCTTCATTCCGAAGATATTAGCGCGGTAATTTATGCGGCTGGGTGAAATATGGTGCCCGGTTCCATGTCGCGGCAAGAATACTACCTCTTTACCTTCCAGCTCGCCGAGGATAAATTTAGCAGAAGGCTTGCCAAAAGGCGTGCTAACCAAAACTTCTTTTACATTCTTAATCCCTTCGATTTTATATAATCCGCTTCCGCCGATAATCCCTATCTTAGGCATACCCGTTTATCCTTTAGCTAACTTCTCCGCTCTTTTTAACGCAGCCACTGCCGCGTCTGTCCAAGTGCCGCCTTTAACCAAAATCTCCAAAGCCGCTTCGGTAGTCCCGCCTTTAGAAGTAACTTGTTTTCTTAATTCAGGCGCCGGTAGTTTTGTTTTATGCAATAGATTTATGGACGCGCTCACCGTATTAGCCGCTAAGAACGCCGCGTCTTCGGTAGAAAAACCCAATTCTTCGGCTGCTTTCTCAAGCCTGCGCATCATATCGTGCCGGGCATGCTCCGGGATATTTTCAGGATCAAGCGAATTGTTTTCCGCAAAATAAAACACATAGGCCGGACCGCTTCCGGAGATTGCGGTAGCCGCATTCATCATGCTTTCATCAATTATCCTGGTCGAACCGAGACAATTAAATAATTCCTGGGTTAATTCCAGGTCTTCGTCTGTCGCAAACGCCCCTTTACATAAACAAGATACGGATTCTCCGATTTTGGCTCCTATATTCGGCATAACCCGGATCACCCGGACCGCGCCAAGAAGCTTTTCGATGTGCTTCGTGCTGATTCCGGCGGCAATGGAAATAATCAATTTATTGCCGGCACGGCCTTTTATTTCTTTTAGAACACGATCGAAATCCTGCGGTTTGACCGCCAGAATCACCGTATCGGTCTTCTCGACTAGATCCTTTATGCCCTTGGCAACGTTTATATCCGAAGGTACATCCAGTTTATTCTTATCTTTATCGAAAACATAGATATTGAATTCTCCCTCCTGCAGAACCAGACTTTGGCCAATTACCTGCCCCATGGTCCCATAACCTGCGACGCCGATATTCTTGCGCGTGTCTATCATAATCCTCCTTCAAAAATAGCCCTGCCCACCCTGACCATCCCCGAGCCTTCTTCAATTGCTATTTCAAAATCATCGGTCATACCCATGGACAAAACGGATAATGGCTGTTTGATAACCGGCAAACGGTTAATTTCGTTTCTAAGTTCATTTAGACTTCTGAAATAAGGACGGGCTTTCTCCGGATTATCCACAAGCGGCGCAACAGTCATTAAGCCTTGAGCATTTATATTTTTAAAATTGGCTATCTCTTTTATGACTCCGGCTGCCTGCTTAAATTCTAAGCCAAATTTGGTCGCTTCAGGAGAAGTTTTTATTTCGATTAGAATATCCTGAATTTTGTTTATTTTAGCGGCTCGTTTATCTATTTCTTCGGCAAGACGCAAACTATCCACTGAATGAATAACATCAAATATCCTTACCGCTTCTCTTGCCTTGTTTGTCTGTAAATGGCCAATCATATGCCACCGTATAGACAGCTTTGCCTTATATTTAGAAAGAGCTTCCTGAACTCGATTTTCGCCGAAATCAGTTATCCCGGCTAAGCTGGCTTCTTCTATCTCTTCGATACTTCGATTCTTGCTCACAACAATCAGCTTTACGCCAGATGGCTGGCGCTTCACCCTGAGACAAGCGGCTTCAATACGTCTCTTAACTTCTAAGATATTATCCCTAATCATTCAAATGAGTTATTATACCTCATAAAACTCCCAGGTCAATCAAAAGTAGAAAAACGCCTAGAAATACTCCTGGTATACTTCCTTGACTCGATTGACAGCTTTGAAGAAAAGATTTTTGGCGGGTTGATGCAAAGGCAGAATTCCGAGGGGCTTGGCTTCCAAAGCTTCGCAAAGCATTCCAATACAGGTCAGATAAGTCAAATATTTCTGCCCGGATAATTCGTCGTTCTCCTTGATTATTGAAATTATTTCCAGGCTGGTAATACGTCCAAGCTTAACCGGTATTGCCAGAGCATTTTCCAAGGTCTCGATAAAACCTTCTATGAGAACCGTCCTGCCGGTAACTACAAAATTGTTGATATCGTAAAGCGAAATCTTGTTTTCAACGGCTTCTTTAATCTTGGCGCAAATTCTCTTGGCTGAAGAAGTAACTATCTCGGCTACCAGTCTTTGTTTTATGGGTTTGTAGAATTCGCTTCTTTTAACCAAAATTTCCCTGTCTTCTCCTATCTGGTCCACTCCTCCAATAATACCGGAGGATCTTTTAATATCCTCGGCCAAATCAAAATTAATCTTCAAAACGTCGGATAGTTCGTTGGTTAAATCATCCCCGCCAAAAGCAAGGACCTGTATATCTTTAAGCAGGCCGTCTTGAAAAATAAGGATCTCGGTGGTATCGCTTCCGATATCGCAAAGTAAGTTAAGCCCTTCCCTGGCCTTCTGGTTAAAAACTGCCTTGCTTGTGGCTAAGCCTGAGAAATAAAGATCCTTTATTTCGTATCCCGCGTGATTAATCACGCGGGCAAGGCTCTGCACCGAAGATAACTTTCCGCAAACCAAATACAATTCTACCTCAAGCCTGTGGCTATAAAGCCCGAGCGGATTATTGATATTGCCTTTCGAATCTATCGTGTAACTGGAGGGAATCATATGGATTATTTCTTCTTCGAGACTGGAACCTAAAACACGAGCCTGCTCGTTAGCCTTCTGCATATCCGAAACGGTAATCACCTTGTTCCCTCTTTCAGCAAGGGGTATAATTGCGCGGGAACGCTTAGTGCTTATATCCTGCCCCGATATATTTACGGAAACGAACTTAATATTTACCCCTGATTTGGCCTTGAGATTCTTAAGCACCTTGCCAATCGAACCAATAAGGCCTATTGAATCAACGACCGTCCCTTCCCGCATACCCTTAACAGGCAGGGTCTCAAAATGAATACTGCTCAGGCGTTTCTTCTTGAAAAGCGCCACGCAAGCAGAAATCTTGCTTGAACCGATATCTAATGTACAGATATAATTATTCATCGTATTAGTTTAATATCAAAAACCAAAGCTCAAAATTCAAAATAAATTTAAATGACAAATACCAAATGATAAAACCTTGGTTTTGACATTTGTAATTTTGAATTTATTTTGGGCTTTGAATTTTGTCATTTGTCATTAAAGTTCTTAGTTTTGGGCCTTGTCTTCGCGGAACTTAATCACCGGCTCGTTAAACCTGAGGTCTATATATTTTATATTTCCAAGGTTTCGTTTTTCCTGATTTACAAGGCCGATCATAATCGCTACTTTATCCCGGATATTGCCCTGTCCGATTTTAACCTCCAGAAATTCTGTCTTTTTCGGGGCTTTCCAGGCCAGGTAAGTATTTTGAACCTGAGAAATCGGTATTTGAACTGTAATGTCATTTATTCCCGCTATATCTATTTTCCGAATCCTATAATCCTTAAACAAAGGGGATCGCCGCGCTTCCTTGAGAACCAACAAAGCAACGGATAGCTCTTTACTTTCATACTTGCTTCCGGGTTTGGGTCCGAAAATCCGGGACTCCAAACCGGTGATTATCGGTAAACCTGCCTCATCCCCGGAAAAACTCGGGTCATCCGGATGAACTGAGCTAGAAAATATGTAGCCGTCTTCGTCAACTGCAAAATAACGGTATAGCTTTATGAAAGCGATCGGCTTGCGCCTGATAAGTTCGACATAAATACGATTTGGAATGACCCGGGCAAGCCTAACCCCTAAAGAATCAGGACAACTTCCAGAGATAACCGCGGCCTCTTTCGATAAATCAAAGGTGAATATATTCTTACCTTTTAAATAAGAAGGATCAAAGCTCAAAGCCTCTTTGGTTATTATATATTCGACCTGGAAATATTCTGAAGTTGTAAGGATTCTCCAAATATAGCCCAGAATAAAGCACAAGGCAAGTAGAATTATCAAAAAAAACACCAAAGGTCTTACCGGAAAATTACTTTTTCGTTTTTTCATGGGCTAGACTAATTAATTTAACGCACAAAGACGTAAAATCGATGCCTATTTCCCCAGCCGCCTTGGGAAGGAGGCTTGTTTCAGTAAGGCCGGGAATAGTATTCACTTCTAAGACGAACGGTTCATCCTTATGATTCAGAATAATATCGACTCTCGAACAGCCAAAACAACCCAATAGTTTATGCGCAGACAATGCCGCTTTTTTAACACGCGAGGAAACCGCCGGGGTTAATTTAGCCGGAACCATATAATCCGTCAAACCCTTTTTATATTTAGCCTGGTAATCAAAAAAATTGTGCTTCGGGATAATCTCAATTACCGGCATAGCTTCCTCTTCCAGAATCCCAACAGTCAACTCCCTTCCCTTTATATATTCTTCAATAAGTATTCTTTCGTCAAACCTAAAGGCCAAATTTATCGCTTTAGGGATATCGTTTGCCCGGTCAACAACAGAAAGCCCTATGCTTGAACCATGGGTAGCCGGCTTAACCACTAACGGTAAGCCTAAATTGCTTAAATTTTTCGCATTATAAAAATCTTTTTTTAGCACTGCGAAACGCGGCACATTTAACCCGTATCGCTGGAATATCTTGCGTGAAGCGATTTTATCCATAGCCAGACGGCTTGCCTTGACTCCCGACCCGGTATAAGGGATTTTAAGCATCCTTAAGATTCTCTGGATTCCGCCGTCTTCTCCAAACCTGCCGTGAAGCGCTATAAAAGCGCAATCTATCTTCTTACGTTTTAACAAACGGACATTCTCCCCTAAATCTTCGGTTTTGATAATTACCGGCACGATTTCAAACCCTTTTGTTTTTAGCGCCTCGCAAACCGCGTGCCCCGATTTAAGAGAAACCTTCTTTTCGGTGGACGAACCGGCCATTAAAACGCCTATCCTGCCGAACTGACTTTTAGCTTTTGACTTTTGGTTTTTGGTTTTCATTTCCATATTTTGATCTCTGGTTGTAGATTAAGCTTGAATTTGCTCTTAACCCGTTTTTTTATCAACTGCATAAGTTTTAATACGTCTTTGCTAGAAGCCCTGCCTTTATTAAGTATGAAATTAGCGTGTTTTTGCGAAACAAAGGCATCGCCTGTATTTCTGCCTTTAAAGCCGCACAGCTCTATCAACTTACCCGCGGGGACATCCGGATTCCTGAAAATGCACCCGGCATTAGGATAAGCCAAATCTTGAGTCTGACGCCTGAAAGCCATAAATCCGGCGGTATTTTTTTCTATCCCGGCGCGTTCTCCTTTTTTAAGTTTTAACAAACAACTTAAAATGATATACTTTGTCAAGCTTGACTTTCGATAGCCGAAATCAATCTGGCTTCTTTTCAAACATTTTATCTTACCATTTTGATCCATAATTTCCACTTCTTTTACGAAATCACCAAAACTTTTTCCCCAGCATCCGGCATTCATAGCTAAAGCCCCGCCTACTGTCCCGGGAATTCCAACTAAAAACTCCAAACCGCATAAGGATCGCTCTTTGGCAGACTTGGTAAGTCCGGCTAGCGTTACGGCGCTCCCGACCCTGACAAATTCATCTTCAATCGTTATCTTTTTAAAACAAGCGGAGGAGAGCTTTATAACCAATCCCTTAACCCCTTTATCGCTAACCAGAAGATTGCTTCCTGCGCCTAAAACGAACAGCGGGAATTTTCCGCCTTTAGCTGCTTTAACCAAAAGATTCAATTCCCTGCGATCCCCGGGCTCACAAAAAAACTGCGCTCTCCCTCCAATCTTAAAAGTTGTCTTATCTTTAAGAGGATAGCCAGGTTTTATTTTTAATTCTCTCGGCCAATTCATCGCTTACCTTTACTATGTCTCCTGCGCCCAAAGTAATTACCAGATCTCCGGGCCTGATTATTTCCTGAATATACTCTATAACATTATCTTTCGGCAAATAAATTACGGTTTTAACATCGCCCTGATCTTTAATCTTATCAACCAACAGATTAGCGCTCACTCCCTCAATAGGTTTTTCACTTGCCGCATATACCTCGGTAACCACAAGACAATCTGCATCTTTGAAACTTTTGGCAAAATCGTCTAAAAGCAATTGTGTACGGGTATAACGATGGGGTTGAAATATGGCAATCAGGCGGTCGTGTTCCAATTTTTTGGCCGCTTTAAGCGTAGCCCGGATTTCCGTCGGGTGATGCGCATAATCATCGATGACTTTAAAACTTTGGCTTGCGTATTTTACCTCAAGGCGTCTTCCCGCCCCCTTATATCCAGATAGGGCTTTCCTGATAAAACCCAAATCTATCCCCAATTCCATCCCCAAAGCTATTACACTAAGAGCATTGGAAATATTATGTTCGCCTCCCAAAGCCAAACGAAAATCCCCCAAAGAATTGTTCTTGTATATGCATTCAAACTCGCTCGACAAACCTGCAAATTTAATATTCCTAGGGTAGATATGCGCGTTTGGATTTAATCCGAATAAAACATATTTCTTGCGGCTCTCCTTAAGAATATTAACCAAATTAGAATCATCCGCTGAACAAAAAACGCAGCCTTTGTCGCCGGTTCTGTTGATAAAATCCCTGAAGGCGTCTATCTCCTTCTGGAAAGTTTTATAATAATCCAAATGCTCTTGATCGATATTAGTAACTATAGAATAATCCGGTTTATAATATAAGAATGATCCATCGGATTCATCTGCTTCGGCGACAAAAAACTTCCCATTGCCTAAACAGGCATTTGTATCTATATTCTTAAGAATCCCCCCGATTGCTACTGTCGGAAAAAGCCCGGCTTCGAGCAATAAGCAGGAAACCAACGATGTGGTTGTAGTTTTTCCGTGGCTGCCGGCGACCGCGATCACTGTTTTATCCTGCATAAGATAGGCCAAGGCCTCGGCGCGCATGATTACGGATAAGCCTAAGCTCCTAGCCTTAATAACCTCCGGATTATCTTCTTTTATCGCCGAAGAATACACTGCCACATCCGCTCCCTCTACATTTTTGGCATTGTGGCCGATAAAAATCTGCGCGCCCTTTACCTTAAGCTCCTGCGTAATCCGATTATCTTTTAAATCCGAACCGCTTACTCTATACCCGCAAGCCAAAAGCAACTGGGCTATCCCGCTCATTCCTATTCCGCCTATACCAATCAAATGATAATGTTTTTTCATTTATCTAAAGAAAACGCGGCGTCTGCCAGTAATTCCGAAGCGCAAGGCCCGGATAAACCGCGAAATGCCAAACGCATATTTTCTAGTTTTATACGATCGCTTACAAGCTCATCCAAGCTGGCTCTTAACACATCACTATCCAGCTCATTATCCTTAATCATAATCGCGCATCCTTTATCCCCGAGGATTTTGGCATTTTCGGACTGATGCGCATAGGCAAAAGGATAAGGAGAAATAATGGCCGGGAGTTCAAAAAATATTAACTCGGATATAGTGGCGGCTCCGGCCCGGGATATGGCTAGGTCGCTAGCGCTGTAAGCCTGTTCAATATTGTTCAAAAAATTAAAAACCTTGGCGCTCAGATTTATTTTTTTGTAACCGTCTTGAATACTCTCCAGGCCGCCTGAACCAACCAGATGTATAACTTGTATCAACGAAGGATTGTTTAATTTCGATACGGCGTTAAGAAACGCGGTATTGATATGCCGGCTCCCTTGGCTGCCCCCCATGACCAATATCGTAAACTTGCCTTTGGTTAAACCAAAAAAATCCAAAGCCTTATTCCTATCGATTTTCTTTATCTGTTGACGCAAAGGATTTCCGGTGAGCGCAAACTTCTGCCGGCTTATACCGAAATAATCTTGGGATTTGGCAAAAGAAACGGCAACTCGGTCAACAAAACGCGCCAGTAACCTGTTAGCCTTGCCGGGTAAGACATTTTGCTCGTGAATCATTGTTTTGATCCGAAAAAACCAGGCAATGAATACACAAGGAATAGAATCAAGGCTTCCGAAACCAACTACCAAATCCGGTTTAAATTTAAGAATTATACGCAAACTCTCCCAAGAACCCTTAAGAAAGCTGAATATGGCTAAAAGATTCGCAGTAGTAATATTTGCGTTAATAGCCAAAGTGGAGATATAATTTATCTTACAATCCGCTGGCAAGATTCCCGGCTTAAGGCCTCTTTTGGGAAGGACTAAAAGTGTGTCTATTTCGCTATGCTTTTCTTTCAGAGTTTGGATAAAACTAACCGCGGGGAAAATGTGCCCGCCGCTTGGGCCTGTAACTACCAATACTTTCACGAATTACCTCACCATAATGCAGCAGTCGATAATATATTGAAAGGTCAAAGTGTAAAAAACCGCAAATCAAAAGGAAAAACTATTAATGTCAAAGGTCAAAACTCAAAATTCAAAATAAATTTAAATGACAAATACTCAATGAAAAAACCTTGGTTTTGACATTTGTAATTTTGATTTTGAATTTATTTTGTGTTTTGGATTTTGTCATTTGTCATTAAGCTTTTTGCTTATTAATTTTATGGATACTCTCCGGTGCGCGCAATATTTACCAGTATCCCAACGCTAATCATATCAAAAATAAATGATGATCCTCCATAGCTGATAAACGGCAGCGGCAGCCCCTTGGTGGGAAACACCCCGCAAGATACGCCTATGTTCACTATGGCTCTGAATGCAATCATCGTAACAAGTCCCAAGGCAAGGAAGTAGCCGAATTTATCCGGGGTATTCTTGATTATTTTAATACCTTGCTGGATAAAAATAATAAACAATACAATCACTCCGATAGTGCCCAAGAGCCCAAGTTCTTCTCCAATTATCGAAAAGATAAAATCCGTGTGCGCTGCCGGCAGATAAAATAATTTCTGCTTGGAGTGGCCAAGCCCAACTCCGAATAGGCCGCCGGAACCCAAAGCCAGCTGCGACTGAATTATCTGGAATCCGCTTCCCTTAGGATCAACCCAAGGGTTCAAAAAAGCTAGAATACGCGCCCGGCGATAAGCTACATGAAAAATCAAAATATACAAAGCAGGCAAACTGCTTAAAATCAATGACACTATATAAACCGGCCGAACCCCGGCCACAAAAAGCATAGCTAAAACCACGACTCCTAAAGCTAAGGTGGTCCCTAAATCCGGCTGAATAACGATCAATCCGGCGCAAAGGCCTAAAACGCACATTGGAGGCGCAAATCCTCTGAAAAAAGTTTTAATTAAATTTCCTTTACGGGAGATAAAGTCCGCTACGTAAATAATAACGGCTAAACTCGCCAATTCTGAAGGCTGAAAACTCAAGAATTTAAATCTAAACCATCTACGCGCCCCGCTTACCTCCCTGCCTAAACCGGGAATTAAGACAAAAATCAACAAGATTATGGAGATGATTAAAAGCGGACGGGATATATATTTAAGCTTGTGGTAATCAATACTCATGAAGAAAAACGTAAGGACTGCTCCGATGAGCATAAAAATGAGATGTCTCTTCAAAAAGAAAAAACCGTCCTTATATCTCTCCCAGGCGTAAATACTAGAAGAACTATAGATCATTACAACCCCTATGCACATGAGAATTACGGCGACGGTAAATAAACTGATTCTTATATTACGGACCATGTTTGTTCCTTGGCTAGTTTTTCGACAAGCCCTTTGAAAATCCTGCCTCTTTCTTCGTAATTAGAAAACATGTCAAAACTCTTGCACATCGGAGAAAACAAAACACAGTCGCCTTGGCGCGCCAAACCAAGGGACTTCTTTACCGCTTCTTCCAAAGTTACCGCTTCTTCCACTTTAATTGCAGAGCTAAATGCCTTTTTAATTTTCTCTCTGGCTTCTCCAATCACAACCGCGGCTTTAACCTTTTTGCGCGCCAACTCCAAAACCGCTCCGTAGTCATTGCCTTTTTCTCTGCCTCCGGCAATTAAAACTACGGATTCGGTCAAATTATTCAAAGCCCAGACAGTTGCCTCGGTAGTCGTGGATTTAGAGTCATTGATAAACCTTACTCCATTAATCTTAAAAGCTTCTTCCATACGATGTTCAACGCCCTTAAAACCCCTAAAGGCTTGCGCAACAATATCTTTACTTATGCCCAATATAGAAGCTACTGCCAATACCGCGGATTGATTAGGATTTAAATCTTGCTCCTTACGGAAATAAACTACCTTGGCTTTTGTTTCATTCGCTAGAGGACGTACATCCGGATCGTCATAATTTAAAACGAGATAATCCGCAGAATCCTGGTTTTTAAAGATGCGTTTTTTAGCCGCCAGGTACTCCCGCATATCCCGGTAACGGTCAAGATGATTCCGGCTTAAATTAAGTATAACTGAAACCCTGGGCTTAAAAGTATCTATATATTCAAGCTGAAAAGAGCTTACTTCCAGCGATACAAAATCACCTTTTTTAATTTTATCGACTTCCGCGGAAAACGGCCTGCCGATATTTCCACAGACCAAAGCCCTCTTTCCCGCCGCCTCCAGCACCTTGCCGATTAAAGTTGTAACTGTAGTCTTACCGTTGGTTCCGGTTATGGCGATAACTTCGGCTGGAGAAAGAACCCAAGCCAGCTCAATCTCGCTGACTATCGGAATTCCTTCTGCCTTAGCCCAAACAACAGGCAAGGCTTCATTAGAAACTCCGGGGGAAATAACCACAATATCCTTATCCTTGACAAAATCTCGCGAATGAACGCCCAATTCGACTTTAATTTCTTTTGATTTTAACCTGCCGAGGTTCAAACGGGTAGATTCGTTGTCCTGATTATCAGTTATCCAGACCCGGCTGCCCAAATCATGCAAGATATTAGCTGAAGCTAATCCGCTGCGGGCAAAACCAACTATGAGAACATTTTTATTCTTAAAATAATCTTTATGCATAATTATAAATCTATAAAAGAAGTGGTAGTTAATAGACAATAGTCAGGCCTTCCCTAAATACTATCTGCTACCTACTATCCACTCTCTACAACGTAGGCTGCTAACGGATCTTTAAAGTCACCAATGTCAGGAGCGCTAATAACCCCGCGATAATCCAAAACCTGACAATAACTTTATTTTCCGGCCAATTAAGAAATTGAAAATGATGGTGAAGCGGCGCAATCTTAAAGATTCTTTTTTTGGTTAAACGAAATGAGCCTACCTGCAAGATTACGGATAAAGCTTCGATTACGAATATACCGCCTACAATAACCAAAAGTAACTCCTTGCGGATTAATAACGCAACTGTCCCTAAAGCCCCGCCCAAAGCCAAAGACCCCACATCTCCCATAAAAATGGATGCCGGATAACAATTAAACCATAGAAACCCTAGCCCCGCGCCTAAAATACTCGCGCAAAAAACCGTCAGCTCCCCGCTGCCTTTAATATAAGGCACCAGCAAATATTCGCTTAACTTTATATTTCCGGAAACATAGCATAAAATACTAAAAGTAAGGGCCACCATAACTACGATACCGATGGCTAAACCATCCAGACCATCGGTAAGGTTTACGGCATTGGATGTTCCGGCTACAACCAAAATGACAAAGACTACGTAAAGACCGTCCAAATCTACGGCGAAGTTTTTTACAAAAGGAATATCCAGTTTGAGGCTGTTCTGAAAACTGATTAAGAAAATCACCCCGAGTAACAAGCCCAGCACAATCTGGCTGGCTAGCTTTGCTTTGGCGCTTAACCCCTTGGATTGCTTCTTTATCTGTTTTAAATAATCGTCGGCAAAACCGGTAATCCCAAGCCAAATCGTGCTAAAAAGCACAACCCATATGTATTTGTTCGATACATCGGCCCATAAAAGAGTAGAGCAGATTACTGCGGCTAAAATCATTAATCCGCCCATAGTAGGAGTATCGCTCTTAGAACGGTGTAAATCATCCAGCTTAAGGCTGTCGCCCTTATTTATTTTTTCTCCGACCTTTAATGCCCTCAGCTTACGGATAACAATCGGGCCAAGCATTAAACTAATGATAAAACTGGTAAGAACTGCCATAGCCGCCCGGAAAGTAAGGTAACGAAAAATATTGAAAGCGGAAAATGTATCGTGAAGCGGATAAAGTAGATTATAGAGCATCTATATACTGAGGCTCCGGCAAATAATGGTTACATTGGAAGCCCGAATTTTGGCCGGATGCAAGGCGCGACGACGATGGCGTCGTAGTACTACGCCGAGGAGAAGCAACGCCGCAGACGGCCGAAAGGCGGGCTTCCCCCCTAATTCTATATATATGGGCTGGATGATTTTGGGCTGCGACTGCGTCACTCGATCCTAAGGCGATAGCTCTTCGGCTACGCCTGCGTCTTCGTTCCTTGTCTCGCTCCAAAATCATCTCAGCCAATGTGACCATTATTTGCCGGAGTCTCAGTAAAAACCTCTTCCATCTTCATCCGGCGGGAACCTTTGATTAAAACAATATCCCCGGGCTTTACGCCTATTCTTTCAAACAAAACTTTTCTGGCTTCGGATGAAGCTTGACAGGTAAATATTTTATTATTTTTAGCGCCTATTATTTTTAAAGAATCTCTTGTAAAATCCCCAACGGTAATTATCACATCGACAAACTTAAGCGCTTGTTTTATGGCCTCGGCGTGCAAGGCCACGCTTTGCTCCCCTAATTCCAGCATATCACCCATAACCAGAATCTTCCGGCCGGAATTTTTATAATTGCCCAAAACGCCTAAAGCCTGTTGCATGGAAAGAGGATTGGAATTATAAGTATCATCGATAAATCCTACCCCTTTGATTTCCGCAAAATTTAGCCTGCCTTTTGGGAGCCTGAAACCGGATAAACGCATAGCTATGTCCCGGTATCCTAAACCAAGGATTCTCCCTACGGCTATTGCCAAAAGACTGTTGTGAATATTATAATACCCCAAGGCACTTAATGCAAATTCAAATCTTTTGTTTAACGTAAATCTTGTTAGAGGCGGATTGCCGCAAACAGCCCCCGGGCGCCCCCGATGTTTTGCCTTTAGCGGGACAAGACTTGTATTTACGCCGCTTGGCCTAATTTCCGAAGCGCAAAAATCACATTTACTCTTTATCCCTGCTCCTACAACAAAAGGCGACTTCCTCTTTTTGTATACTTCTCTCCGTAGAAATGCATCGTCCGTATTCAAAACAGCGATAGCCGGATGATTAAGGTTCTTAATCAACTCGAATTTTTCCTTAAATACCCCTCCTAGATTCTTGAAGTATTCCAAATGCGACTTGCCGATATTAGTAATAACTCCTATATTCGGCCGGGCTATTGAAGTAAGATATTCAACCTCTCCGAAGTGATTCGTCCCCACCTCTAGAACCGCTATGTCATAAGAACGCTTGAGTTGAAGCAAGGTTAGAGGAAGCCCGATGTGGTTATTTTTCGTGCCTTCATTCTTAAGGACATTAAACTTCCCGGCGAGAACCCAAGCTATCATATCCTTAGTTGTGGTCTTGCCGTTTGAACCGGTTACCGCAATAACCGGAATATCCTTAAACTTTTTGCGGTGGGCTCTTGCGATATCCCCTAAAGCCTTAACCGTGTTTTTAACCCTGATGATAGTAACACCTTCTTTTTTTGCCTCGTTCTGAACTATAATGCAATTAACGCCTTTTTTGATTACTTCGCCGATAAAATCATGGCCGTCGAAATTACCTCCTTTTATAGCGATAAAGGCTTCGCCTTTTTTAACGGTGCGCGAATCAATAGAGATTCCTCTGGTATTCAAAGCAATATTGCCCGAAATAAGCTGTCCCCGGGTAACCTTTAATAATTCAGCGACCTTAAACATGCCTTAACTTCCTCGCGATCATTAAAATGAATGGTTTTGTCTTTTAACACTTGATAATCTTCATGCCCCTTACCTGCCAATAGAATGATATCCCCTGCTCCTGCCAGCGATAAAGATTTCCGGATTGCCTTTTTCCTGTCTAAAACAACGCAATAATTATTGCCCGCCATACCCTTACGTATATCTCTGACTATAGCCTCAGGGGCCTCTGAACGGGGATTATCGTTAGTAACAATTGCAAAATCCGATAACCTGCTTACAACCCTGCCCATTTTCGGGCGCTTAAGCTTATCGCGCTCGCCGCCGCAACCGAAAACAGTGATAATCCTTTTGGGAGACAGCTGCCTTAAAGCACAAAGCACGTTTTTTAACGCATCGTCCGTATGAGCATAATCGATGAATGCGCTGAATCCTTTTTTAGAATCCACCCGCTCAAGCCTGCCGGGCACAGAAGTAAACCTTTCGAAAACAGATTTAATGGTTCTCAAACTCAAGCCCTCCGCTATCCCCCAACCGGATGCAGCCAACACATTATACACGTTATGCTTTCCGATCAATTTTATTCTGAATTTTGTCTGCTTGCCGCGAAAACAGAAATTAAACTCCGTAAATCCGGCATTAAACCTGATATTCTTAGCTGTGATATCGGAATTCTTGTTTATTCCATATGTAATTATTTTGGCAGGCGTAATTTTCTTCAGTCTAACGCTATATTTGTCGTCGTTATTAATCACGACGAACGATTTAGGACTAACACCCTTAAATAGTTTCGCCTTAGCCCGAAAATAATTATCCGGCGTCTTATGATAATCTAAGTGATCCTGAGTAAGATTAGTAAATATTGCCGAATGAAAATCTATACCCGCGGCCCTGCCCTGATCCAAGGCATGCGAAGAAACCTCCATAGCCACATAATCGACGCCTTTATTAACCATATCCGCAAGCATCGACTGAAGCTCCAAAGCTCCGGGAGTAGTATTCTTTGCCGGTATGACTTTATTCTTGAATCGATAGTTGACCGTGCCGATTACCCCCGGGTTGAACCCGGCTTCTTTTAACAATGCTTCCAGCAGATAAGTAACCGTGGTTTTGCCATTGGTTCCGGTGATCCCAATAACTTTTATTCTTGAAGAAGGATCCCTGTAGAAAGATACGGCAAGCTTAGCCAGCGCTAAACGCGTATCTTTTACTTTTATTAATACCGCCAACGGGCCATAATGAGCCGCCTTAACCCTGGAATCGCAAACTACGAATCTAGCACCCCGGGATAAAGCCTCGTCGATAAACTTGCTTCCGTCTTCTTTGGCGCCTTTAACTGCCACAAAAATAAAACCCTTTCCGGTCAACCTGGAATTTGAACTTATTCCGCTAATCTTATTTTTTTTGATTAATTCAATTATCTCTTCTATTCGCATTTGGGTACAAATCCGCAGTCAGCGCCTGTTTAGTCTTTAGATACCTTAACACGTCTTCGGCGACATTCTTAAATACAGGAGCAGCAACCACGCCTCCATAATAAGATGGGTGCGGCTCGTCCAAAGAAACAACAATAGTAATCAAAGGATCTTCCGATGGCGCGAAGCCGACAAAAGAACCTACAAATTTATTATGGGAATAGGCGCCGTTAGGTTCCAGCTTTTGGGCTGTTCCGGTTTTACCGGCAGAAGTAAAACCCGGAATCTGCGCCATTTTTCCGGTTCCTTCCTCCACTACTCCGGTAAGCATTTTGGTCATCCGCAAAGATGTATCCAAAGACAAGACCCTGCGAATCAATTTAGGTTGGGCTTTCATAATCACTCCTCCCTTTTTGTCGCGAATCTCATCTATGACATAAGGCTTCATAAGCTGGCCGCCATTGGCAATCACGGACATTGCCCCGGCTAATTGCAAAGCGGTGACGCCTACTTCTTGTCCTATCGGAATCGCTCCTATGGAAGTCTTAGACCAAGCCCGCGGCTCCTTGATCATTCCGGATATCTCTCCAGGCAAATCTATTCCCAGTTTCGCACCAAAACCGAATAACTTTACGTATTTGTATACTGTATTCGGTCCTAACTGCTGGGCTATCTTTACCGTTCCGATATTGCTTGACTCCTCAATAACTTCCCTAAAAGTAAGCCAACCGTGCGCGGTATGGTCGTGTAAAACGTGATTGGCAACCAGATAAGAACCATTTTCGCAAAAATATTTATCTTCTTCGCTTACCTTTTTTTCCTCCAATGCTGCCGAGGCAGTAACGATCTTAAAAACCGAACCCGGCTCGAATAAATCACAGATGACCCGGTTACGTTTAGCATCCTTGTTTACATTACCATGCTCATTCAAATCATAAGTAGGCCGGCTAGCCATAGCCAAAATTCTTCCGGTATGAGGATCCATAACAACAATACTCGCTCCTTTGGCGTGGAATTTTTTGAAGGCCTTATCGAGTTCCCGCTCGGCTATATACTGAACTACCTGATCTATGGTCAAAACTATATCATAGCCGTCTTTGGGCAAAACCACTTCTCCCCAAATATCCAGTTTCTTCTGCCGCGCGTCCCTTAAAAACACAGCCCATCCCTGCTCGCCCTTCAAATATCTGTCCAAATAAAGCTCAATACCTTCTAACCCCGTATTATCAATACCTGCGAATCCGATTATCTGGCTGGCTAAGTATGAATTCGGATAGCTGCGCTTGCTTTCTCTTAAGAAGCCCAGGCCTTTGATGTTTAGCTTCTTAATTGCAGATGATTGTTCAGGAGTTATTTTGCGCGCCAACCATACGAAAGATTTTTTACGATTCAACCTATCCCTCAAATATTCCTGGCTTACGTCTAATATACTGGAGAGCCGCCGGATAATAAACTCTTTGTCGTTATCTTTAATGCTGGCCGGCGAAGCATAAAGAGAATCGACGGGCAAATTCAGGGTTTGCGGCTTCAGATCGCTATCATAGATAACTCCCCGTAAAGGTTCCAATTCTACAAAGAAATTATGCTGTCTTTTGGCGATATCCGCAAGATAACTGGAATTGAAGAATTGTATATAGAGGAGCCGTCCGATACAGAGAACCAAGAAGGAAAGAAAAAATATGAATACCGCCTCGGCCTTGCGGCGATAGTTGCTTATATACACTTTAACTCTTGATTAGGAAATTTATGGGTTAATCGTCCGGGCCTCAGCTTGTTTTTTTATGCCGAAGACGCGCGACAACAGAGTTTCTCTATTCACTGCTCCTTGAGCTAAGGTTACGCCATCCTTAGAAGGAACCAATCTTACCAATTGATACCTATCGGGCATTTGAAAATCCGAATGGTTCGCAACACTTCCCCCGATATTTACCAGAGAACAATTTTTCTCGATATTATACCTCAAGATGCTATTCTTATCCAACAATTCCTGAAAAACAACATGCTGCTTTTGCTCGGCGTACGCATACCTCAAAATCTCGGTTTGCTGATAAACATAAAGCAAAGAGAAAAGCGTCATGCTTATAGCCATGGATAAAAATTTGTTCAGTCTCATAGCCTTAAACTCTTTCTGCCACCCTCAGCTTGGATGAGCGGCTAGCTGGATTTGCCTCTACCTCTGCGGCAGAAGACGTTAAAGGTTTAGGTGTTATTATATTAATCAATCCTTGCTCTTGCGCCTTACGGAACGCGAATTTGATTACGCGATCCTCCAGAGAGTGAAAAGAGATAAAACATATTCTAGCTTTTTTCTCCAGAATTACAATGGCTTTATTAACCGCGGTTTCCAAAATCTCCAGCTCTCTGTTTACGGCGATACGCACTGCCTGGAACGTGCGGGTCGCCGGATGTATTCTATAATGCCTGTGGCGGTATCTTGAAGGTATAGACCTTGTTACGATATCAGCCAATTGCAGTGTGGTAGTAATGGGTTCCTTCTCCCTTTCTTGCACAATCAAACGGGCAATGCGATTATGCCATCTCTCTTCGCCGAAATTCCAGAGTAAAGTCGAGAGTTCCTCTTCGTTAAGATTGTTGACAAGGTCATACGCCGATATGTAACTATCTTTATCCATCCGCATATCCAAGGGACCATCGCCCTGGAAACTGAACCCGCGCGAAGCATCAAACAATTGAAAAGAAGAGATGCCCAAATCAAAAAGAATTCCATCGACCGACTTAACTCCCAAATTTCCCAAGAGCATATCTATATCCACGAAATTTCCGTGGATTAATTTACAGGCGGATTCAAATACACCCAAGCGCTCCCGCGCAACCGCCAAAGACGCTCCGTCGCGGTCAATACCTATAAGGCCTCCTCCAGGGAGAATCCTCTCCAAGATTGCCAAAGAATGCCCGGCAGTGCCTAAGGTCGCATCGACTATTGTGTCGCCGGGCTTTAAATTTAAGTTATCCAAAACCTCCCGCAGCATAACGGGAGTGTGAATTTTAATATCAGACATCCATCAACTTCTCGGCAATTTCTTCGAACGACTGCCGGGAATTTCCATAAAACTCTAACCACTTATCTTTAGCCCAAATTTCGATACGGTTAGAAACACCGACGACAACTACATCTTTTTTGATTTGGGCGTAATCTTTTAAGTATTGCGGCAAGAGAATCCTTCCCTGTGTATCAAAAGTTATTTCGACTGCGCCGGAAAAATAGATACGGTTAAATTTACGCGACTCAAGCTTGGTAAAAGGCATAGCCTTAAATTTAGACTCTTGAGAACGCCACTCTTCTTCGGAAAACATAAAAAGACAATTATCTAATCCGCGGGTAATAAAGAATTTTTCGACGAAATGGGTTTTGGCCGTTTCGCGAAATTTAGCAGGTAAAATCAGGCGGCCCTTACGGTCTATAGAATGCGAAAATTCCCCGTAAAACATAATCCGACTCCTCGCCTGTCAAATAAACAGGCTTCCACTTTACTCCACTTCAATCCACTTAATAGAGAAAGTATAGATAAAATACTCCCTTTTGTCAAGAAGAATAATTACCTAACTGATTATAAATCAACAAGTAGTGGCTATTTAGAATCAAAACGACTATATATTGTGGAATTCTTGAGGATTAAGAGAGGATTTCTTTCGCACAAATCACGTCTTTTTGGATTTGTTTTGCTAAAATAGCCAAAGAGGCAAATTTTTTATCCGGCCTGATTTTTTTGACAAACTTTATTTCGAGGTATTTCCCGTAAATGTTTTTATGGAAGTTGAAAATATGGACTTCGACATTCACCCGCCTATGTGAACCTTTAGCCTTGAGCTTATCGGGCACGGTTGGCCTGGTTCCAATATAACAGGCGCCCTTGAACTCTTTCTTGCCAAAAATTACCCTCACGGCATAAATCCCTTCTGATGGAATTACTTCATGATGAGGATTAATATTTGCCGTCGAGAAGCCCAGAAGCCTGCCGATTTTCGTCCCCCGGATAACCGTTCCCAAGATACTCACCGGCCGATCCAGCAGTTTCTGCGCCCCCTTAATATCCCCATTTCTTATGAGCTTGCGGATTAATGTGCTGCTTATTGGAATACCACGGACTTTTATGATGCTAAAACCCCTTACTTTAAAATTGCAAACCTTTCCCATTTTTTTTAGAAAATCCAGATTTCCTTTTGATTTATATCCAAACCGAAAATCCTTACCTACATAGACAAAGGCTGCTCCGATTTTATCCACCAAAACATCCTCAACGAAATCTTTGGCTTCAATCCTGGAGAAATGACTGCTAAAATGCACGACAATACAGACATCTAAGCCTAATTCGGCGATAAGCTGCAGCCTGTGCTCCAGCGAATACAGACTCTCTTCTTTTTGCGGATGAGGATAGAATGTTAGGGCAACGCTTTCGCCTCCGATCTTCTTAGCCTTAGCGTTTGCGGCCTTAAGTATCCGGCGGTGCCCGCGATGCAAGCCATCAAAAACACCCATAGCTATCACCGGGTTTCTTATTTTTTTGATATTGTTTATGCCGTAGATAATCCGCATCGGAGAAATTATTTAGTTATGTTATTTTTAGATTTCGGCGGATGCTGGAGATGACTTTTGCGCGCACATCCGAAAGTTTACCGCGGATAGTGCATCCGGAAGCGGTCCTATGGCCACCCCCGCCAAAACCTTGTGCTACTTTATTCACATCAGCCAGCCCAGTAGACCTTAAGTTAACCCGAATCTCGTTTCTCACTCCCAGATTCTCTTTAAAAAGCGCCGCAACCTCAACTCCTCTTATCGCCCGCACAAAGCTTAAAAGATGGTCGGTCAAATCGAAAGACAGCTTCTTGTGCCTCAATAATTTTGCCGGGACTTCCACCCAAGCTATTTTTCCCGCATTCACCGTATGTATACAGGACAACACCTTGATTAATATCTGCATATCGCTAAAAGGTATGTTCTCATAAATATTCTTATATACCTGATTGACATCGATGCTAAAACCCAATAGCTCCGCAACGGCTTTATGGGTAAAACCGGAGGCATTCGAATAACGGAATGACCCGGTATCCGTAAGCATGCCGGCATATAAAAACAAGGCTGAATTTCCGTCGAAGGGAACGCGCATTTCTTTATAAAGCCTGAAAACCATCTCCGAAGCCGAAGACGCCTCAGGTTCAACCCAATTGACTAAACCGAATTCCTTATTGCTTATATGATGGTCTATATTGATAATGGGTTTATTCTCCTTATTTAACTCCCGGACCAAACCGATCCGGCTTAAGTCCGTGCAATCAAGAATAAGCATACAGTCAAAATCAATATTCCTCAAATCAGGTTTATAAAGATTTACGCTTTCCTTGCCGGGCAAGAAATTATACTCCGGCGGAAGCGGGTCCTCATTAACGATAAACGCCTCCTTACCCAGTTTTTTCAACAAACAATGGACAGCCATCTCTGAACCTAAAGCATCTCCTTCCGGGCTGGTATGACTGCTAATCAGGAAACGTTTATACTTTTTTATTGACGCGACGGCCTTTTTTAGGCTTATTCTGTTCATCAAGCTCCTTTATTTCATTTAGAACTTCTTCTATGCGCACGCTATACTCCGTCGACCTGTCTTCATAAAAAGCGACTTCGGGAGCGAATCTCAAATTAAGCCTCCCGGCAACTAATTTACGCACAAAACCCAAAGCCGAATCCAAAGCCTCTTTTGTCTTACCGTAAGATTCTTCATTTCCCAAAACACTGAAAAAAATCTTGGCATATCTTAAATCCGGAGTGACCTCAACCCTGGTGATAGTTACAAAGCCTAATCTCGGGTCTTTCAATTTATCATGAATTATAAGACTGGCTTCCTGCCTTATCGCCTCAGCTACTCTATCTTGCCTTGATGACATTTGCTCAACTCCTCTTTTTTAGCAACTGCTTGATAAGAATTAATTCTTCTTCCCTGGTCTTAACCCGGCCGTTAAGCTTGGCATCAAGAACCTGCGCGAATATTTTCTGATATCTTGGCCCGGGCAAAACGCCCAGGCGACGCAAGTCTTGTCCGCCGACAAAAATACGCATTCCGTTATAGACTTCCAGGAAATCCGCCACATTGCGCCGGAATACCGGATTTCTGTATCTAGCCCTCAGGGCGATTATTGTCTCATAACTTAACGGTTCCAGCAACGCGTAAATCCTCGCCGGGTTGATTCCGGCCTTGCTTAATTCTCTGATACCCTGGGATTGAAACCGCTTGTAAGTCAAAAGCCTCTTCTCTTCCCCTTTGCGGAAACCGAATTTAGCGCATATGTTTTTAATCGCCCCGATTCCTAAAACATCCAATAAACCGATGAGATAAATCAACCAGCTATCCAACGGCCTGCGCCGGAGATAGGTTTTATTAAACCAGCTGATTTCCTTATCAATAGCTTTAAGAAACAAATAAGAACCTGCAGGCATAGCTGCCTTCGCTAAGATAAAATTTAATCCCGTTAATCTATCCAGCCGCCTTATCTGTTTATTAGGATTATCTTCCTTCAAGGCCAGCATCAATTCATCACGCATCCTGTGTGGATGGACCTTTTCCAATAAACCGTTTTCCACCGTTTCCCTCAATAAACTCAGAGTCTTAGGCTCTATTTTAAAACCATACCTCTGCTCAAAACGGACCGCCCGTAAGATGCGCGTTGGGTCGTCTATAAAGCTTACATCGTGCAAAATACGGATAACTTTGTGTTTCAGGTCGGTTTGCCCTTCAAAATAATCGACAAGTTTTTCATCAGCTAAATTGATAGCCATGGCGTTAATTGTAAAGTCCCTGCGGAATAAATCTTCCCTTAACGAGCCCGGGCTGACTACAGGCAAATGCGCCGAACCGGGGTAATATTCTTTTCTGGCGCTGGAGAAATCGATTTTTAGATTAGGTTTTATAAAAACCGAGGCCGTCCCGAATTGCCCGTGGGCCGTGATTTTTGCTCCCAGCGATTTTGCGGCAATACCGGCGAATTTTATTCCATCGCCCTCGATGACGATATCCAAATCCAGATTTTTCACCCCCAGGATCAAATCACGGACAAATCCGCCGACTAGATACGCCTTCAGATTTTCTTTGGCGGAAATATAACGCACTTTTTCTATTAAGTTTTTCAGCTCTTCCGGTATATTTTGCAGATATTTTCTCATCTTCTCTTTACATATCGCTATCGGCTGAACGCTGCTTTACGGCCGAGGATGAAACTGCCTGTGTATATTTTTTAACCTATCCTTATTTATATGGGTATAAATCTGGGTAGTAGAAATATCGGAGTGCCCCAGCATCTCCTGCACCGAACGCAAATCCGCTCCATGTTCAAGTAAATGCGTGGCAAACGAATGCCTTAAGATATGCGGCTTAATCGGTTTCTTGATACGCGCGGATTTAGCGTATTTCTTGACAATCTTCCAAAACGACTGCCGGGATATTTTTTTGCCAAAACGGCTGACAAACAGGAATTCCGATTCTTTATTGTTCAGCAGCTTTGGCCGGGAGCCTTCCAGATACTTATTTATACTGACTATGGCTTTCTTCCCTAATGGAATAACTCTTTCTTTGTTCCCTTTTCCGATACAGCGTAAAAATCCTATATCTAAATTTACATTGTCTTTCTTCAGGTTTACCGCCTCGGATACACGCATACCGGTAGCATAAAGCGTTTCCAGTATTGCTCTATCCCGCAAGCCTTGAACGCTTCGGGCATCCGGCTGCATAATCAAAGCCTCCACCTCATTGAGGGTAAGCGTCTCGGGAATCTTCTTCCAAAGTTTCGGGGAATCGATTAAAGTGCTGGGATCATCCTTCAATATCCTTTCGCGCGTAAGGAAACGGTGAAACATCCTTATTGCGGCAAGCCTGCGGGCAATGGAATTAACCGATATCCCCTTCTCCTTTTGGCAAAACATAAAACTGGTAATATTGTTTTTGGATATTTTGGACAACGTATTGATATTGCTTTTCTCAATAAAATCCAGGTAAGCATTTAAATCCTCGCGGTAAGAGATAATCGTATTGTTCGACAGGCCGCGCTCGACCGCAAGATAATTAAGAAACGTATCAATGAGTTCTTTCATAACAAGCCGCTTCGCTTCTCTTCTCCTACCGTAGAAGGCCTGCCGTGCCCGGGATAAATCCTGGTATCATCGGCTAAAGTGAATAATTTCTCCTTTATAGACTTGACCAGCAAATCCTGGCTGCCTCCGGCTAAATCCGACCTTCCTATTCCGCCGCAGAATAACGTATCTCCGGTAAAAGCTATTTTATCCACCGGCTTCTGAAGCAGTAAGGTGATTCCCCCTTCTGTGTGCCCGGGCGTATGCAAAACCTTTAACCGTATTCCATCCAAATCGATAATCTGGTTATCTTCCAATGATTTGATTTCGGACTCAACCATAACAGGAGAAGAAAATAAACCTGATAAATTCAGCAGGGCATCCTTGAGCAAAGGAATATCGGATGTATGCGCGTAGACCGGGATGCCAAAATCATTATCCGCTCCAATATGGTCAAAATGCCCATGGGTATTAATGATAAAGGCGGGCTTAAGCCCATATTTATCCAAAACATTTCTGATTTTAAAGGCCTGATCCCCCGGATCGATAATTATGGCTCTGGAACCTTTAGCCTCAGCCAATATGTAACAATTAACGCCCATCGAACCCACAGAAACCGCCTCTAGTATCATAGCAAATCGTTTTTTATATCGCTGTAAGAAAATCTTTGCAGGATATTCATCCTTACCCTCTCCGCGCCCTGACGGTTAGAATCCCTCGAATAGCCGTATATGTCAGACGCAATCACACCCTTAAGCTCAATAAGCTGCCTTATGTAAACATCCAGCTGCTTTTTTCCGCTCTCATTAAGCAGAGAACGCATACCCGCCAGGTTCTTGACCGCTTGATCAGCGCAATCAAGCCTTTTTTTCCGGGAGGCTTTCGCTGACAAAGCGTTGATAAGCTCATCCTGCCAGGATTGCCAAAAAATAAAATACTGCCGGTATTTTTCTTCTTTGGTCATTTGCGGGCCTTTCCATTCTTCAGGAGCCAAAACCATCTCTTCGGGCTGGTTTTTTTTGGATTTACGCGTGAACTTGCGCACAAATGCCTCGCAGCCGCATAAGTTAAAAAACAAAAAGTAAAAAGCAAAAAGTAAAAACAACGACCTAAAAGTCAAAGCTTTTGATTTTTTACTTGTAGTTTTGACTTTTGAATTATTATTTTTGACTTTCATTTAATCATCTCCTTGAACTTCTTTTCGTTAATAATCCTTACTCCCAATTTTAACGCCTTAGCGTATTTCGAACCGGGGTTTTTCCCGACTAGGACAAAATCCGTATTTTTGCTTACCGAAGAGGTCGGATTTGCGCCCAGACTGCGCGCCAATTCTTCCGCCCTTTGGCGGCTGAATTCTTTTAACTCGCCGGTAAAAACTATATTTTTCCCATCAAAAAGAACAGATTTATTCTGACTGGATTCTTCTTTAAAGTTTAATCCGGCCTTTTCCAATCTTTCAATCAGCCTGCGGGTTGAACTTTGGCTGAAATAATCGACGATTGAATCCGCCATAACCGAGCCTATTTCATAAATGCTATCCAATTCTTCTTTTTTGGCAGAGGATAATTTATCCAGAGCCTTAAATTCCCTGGCCAGCACAAACGCGGCCTTTTCTCCGACATGACGGATCCCTAACGCAAAAATCAACCGGGAGAGCGAACGGCGCTTGCTCTTTTGAATACCAAAAAGCAAATTTGCGATTTTCTTTTCTTTGAACAATTCTAATTTCTTCAGATCCTGCGGCTCCAATTCATAAATGTCCGCAAAATCCTTAACTAATCTTAACCGCACCAGTTGAGCAATAACCACTTCCCCCATGCCTTCAATATCCATCGCTCCACGCGAAGCAAAATGGAATAAAGCCCTTTCAAGTTGCGCAGGGCAAGATGGGTTTATGCAACGATAGGCGACATCTTCTTCCTTTTCTTTAACCACTTTTCCCAAACAAACCGGACAGGCCGTTGGAACCCTAAACGGCTCTTTCCCTCTGGAATCGACAACCTTAACCACTTTCGGGATCACTTCTCCGGCCCGCTCAATCAAAACACGGTCGCCAACCTTGATGTTCAAACGTTTAATCTCATCAAAATTATGTAGCGTGGCATTACGTATGATTACGCCGGCGCATTTCACCGGCTTTAACTCGACGGTAGGAGTAATTACTCCTGTCCTGCCGACATTGACATTGATCCCAAGCACATCCGTAGTAGCCTGATGCGCCGGGAATTTATAGGCCACTGCCCAACGCGGGCTCTTTGACGTAAAACCCAACTCCTTTTGTTGAGCAATATCGTTAACCTTAATCACTATCCCGTCAATATCATATGTCAAATTACCCCTTTTCTTTTCCCATTCATTGCAATACTCAATAGCTTCGCCTAAATTTCCGCAAAGTTTAGAATGCGTATCCACACGCACGCCCCATTCTCTTAGTTGAGCCAAGAACTCCCAATGGGTTTTCACCCTAAGCCCTGACGATTCCCCCAAAGAATGGGCGAAAAAATTCAGGCGCCTGCGGGACATAAGCCCGGTGTCCAAAAGTTTCAAAGATCCGCTCGCGGCATTTCTGGGATTGGCGAATAAAACTTCTTGCGCGTCTTCCCTGTCTTTATTCAATCTATTGAATTCAACCCTATCCATATAAATCTCACCGCGTATCTCTACGAACTCAGGGATATTCCCGCCTAACAGGACCAAAGGGATTGCCCGGATAGTCTTGATATTCTGCGTAACATCTTCTCCCTCTTCTCCGTCACCCCGGGTTGCTCCAACCGCCAACCTGCCTTTTATATAAGCAAGATTTACGCTTACTCCGTCAATTTTGAGCTCGGCAACAAACTCTTTTTCTCCGTTCTTTTTCAAACCCTTAGAAACCCGGGCCTCCCAATCTTTGAGTTCATCAAAATCATACGTATTATCCAGAGAAAACATCTTTTGGGCGTGTTTAACCGCCTTAAAACCTTCCAGAACCCCTCCGCTGACACGCGCCGTAGGAGAATCACTCGATTTGAATTGAGGATACTCATCCTCCAGACTTTTAAGTTTACGCATTAAATCGTCGTATTCTTTATCGGAAATTTTCGGCTGGCTTAAAACGTAATAAAGACAATCGTGATGCTGAATCTGTTCTCTTAGCGACTGAATAGTTTTATGCGGGTCGGACATTTAAAATCTTACTCCGAAATCCTTAAATTCACCTGTTGCGGGTTCCCAACTCACATCAATATTCTGAATATAGCGGCTGAAAATATTGCTGATTTGCGAAAGAAAATCTTGCAGAGCGCCTTCGTTGGCTTCGGCAACTAACTCTACCCTTGCGTCTCCAAGGTTATTCACCCATCCTGCAACATCCAATTTTTCAGCAAGACGAATAACGGTAAAACGAAAACCTATCCCCTGGACATTGCCGGAATAATAAATATGCGCCCGCTTTTTCATAAATAATCATCTTCGACTACGCCGAGAATGACCATTCTAAAGCTATTGAAGAATAGTCGGGGCGAGTGGACTTGAACCACCGACCTCAGCGTCCCGAACGCTGCGCTCTAGCCAAACTGAGCCACGCCCCGTCAAAAAATTATTTTCAGATTAGTATAACAGAATTTATCCGGATTGGCAATAACTACAAAACCTGAGTTAAAGTATACTTTTAGCTTTCTTCTCAAAAATAACGAAAGAAAGGAATGCGCCCACAAATACCGTAATCTTTACTTCGCATATCGCTTCTTATGCGGACGATTTAACGTTAATTTGATCGGCTTTCAAAGAAGTAAAGGACATCGGGTAATCTTGATACCGCACCACAACTTCATCACCTTCTTTAAGCTCCGAGATGGAAAGGAGCAGTTCGCCTTTGTTTATCTTTGTATGCGGCGTAACGGAAAATGCAATTTCATCGCTATTTCCGTTTTCCTGAATAAACTTCATGATTATGGCTGATCTGACAAAATCCACACGGGTAATCCTTCCCTTTATGTATTGGACTTCTTCTGCTTGAACCTGTTGATAACCAAAACAGGTGGATGAATAAATGCTCAAAAACAGGAAAGCAAAAGACACCAGGAATACCGTTAACGGACTTCTCATTTCTCCTCCTGGTATAATCCTCACCCTA
>DJWJ01000034.1 GCA_002440965.1 Candidatus Omnitrophica bacterium UBA6233 | reverse complement strand
TAATCTAATCTCTAACTATCTACATACTCTCTCTCTCTCTCTCTCTCTCTCTCTCTAGGAAACTCCTTTTCTTCTCTTTAAGCTTCTTTTCTTTCTTCTTTTTATCTTTCTTTCTTCCCTGTAACAGCCTGCTCCTTGCCGAAGACACCCTGACCATCACCACCTACTATCCTTCTCCCTATGGAGTCTACCGTGAGCTGCGAGCCAAGCGTATAGCCATAGGGGATGACTACATTGATGGAGCTAACTACACCTGGCAGGATACTGAGAGCGGCTCAGGAGAAGTTGACTTTGCCGCTGACCTGATTGTCGAAGGCAATGTAGGGATAGGGACGACGGGGCCGGGTGGAAAATTGGACATATTAACTGCAACTACTACACTAAACGACGGAACCAATGCGTTAAAATTGGAATTTAATGGGGCAGGCGGGGCAACTGTAGGAGCCGTAGGTGCTGGTCTGGTATTTTCCCAAGGTTGGAATCCTCCGTCAGAAACAGTATCTTTGGTAAGAGTGGCGGGGATTTATGGTGTAAAAAATGGTCCGGCTGGGAATTTTGGCGGAGCTTTAGCATTATATACGCAACCGAACAGTGGAGCGGATATGGTGGAAAGGATGAGAATAGATATGAGCGGCCGCGTCGGGATAGGGACGACGACGCCATTGAGTAAGATGACGTTAATTTTGACTGAGGGACAGAGCCTCACTCTGTCTGATGTAAATGAAAATGAAGCAACACACGAAACACTTCGTTTTTTTGCACCTAATGCTACAACTAATTATGCTCAGATATTTGCTTATAAATATGGGACTGGAGCTGTCGCAAGGAACTTAGTGTTAAACTCGCCAGGCGGCAACGTCGGGATAGGGACGAGGAGCCCGGCGGCCACCTTGGAGGTTAATGGCAAAGTCCTGGGAGGCGGAACAGCAGATGCGTGGTCTGTCGAAAATACTGGCGGCACCATGAGTACTAGTTGGACAACTATTCCAGGATTAACAAAAACCTTCACATTAACAAGAGCTGCGTTAGTTCAATTCAATGCTTCAGGAACACAAAGATCGGGTGCTGATACTTGTCATACTGGGTATCGTTTCGTAGTCGATGATGTCGCTCGAGGAGACTCAAGTCATGGTCAACGGATCTTTGTATCGAATTTCTCGTATTCATGGTGGACAATGTGGTCTTTTTCTGACTTTGCTAACTTAGCCGCGGGAACACACTCTATAAGTGTTCAAGCACGTGAAAGCGCCGGCCTCACCCCATGCTATGTATGCGTAGAGGTAGACGCATCATTCCACGACTATGCTCGAGGAAACTTGAATATTATCGCTGTTTACCAATGAACCGATCAAAATTCAAAACCAAAGATTTCGACAACATAGAAAAAATTCATTTTGCAGCAAGTATTTCTATTCGAAAACGAGCATTTCTTAATACTTTAACCGTTTCATCCTATTCGAGGAGCGCTCTTTTTGTAAATAAAGGGGACAAATAAAGGGGGCGGTTCTATTTTTCTAGCTTTAAACTCAAGAAAAATAGAACCGCCCCCTTTCATTCTTTAGCTGCTTCTCAAACATCGCCAGCTGTGATAGGATTATCTATGCCATATTTACGCACATAAACAACAACTGGAAGGAACGCTCCTTAAAGGACTTTACACAATTCGCTTGACGCAACCCCGGAGCACAAGCAGTTGACACCCGCTTTAAAGAGTGGTATATTAATGCAAATATTTAAGTTTTTTAGCAGTTATTGTGATCAGGAAAGGAGATGATTATATTGTCAGAAGTCGAAGTTAAGAAAGATGAGTCTTTTGAGTCGGCTTTACGCCGTTTCAAGAAGAAGATTGAGCAGGAAGGCATCTTGAGAGAAGTCCGTGACCGCAAGCATTACGAAAAGCCCAGCGAGCGTAAAAGAAAGAAGGCAAAAGAGAGAAGGTAACGATGTCTCTTATTCTTTCTACCTCTTGGAATGCGGCTAATTTTGATAAAGCAGAGGATATGCTCTTTGAGATAAAAGAACTGGGGTTTACGGATTTGGAGTTGAGTTTTAATTTAACCGCCGCAATGGTTTCTGAGATTTCCAGTTCTCTCGGCGGTAGCGGATTCAGGATAAGAAGCGCGCATAATTTTTGTCCTATACCCGAAACCTTCAAGCGGGTTGATGCTTTGCCTGATTGCTATTCGATGGCCTCTCTTGACGAGGAGGAAAGAAAAAACGCCTTGAAATACGCCAAAAGAACAATAGCTATAGCCGGTTCTTTAGGAGCAAGCGCGGTTGTTTTGCATTGCGGCAGAGTGCAGATGCCTGACCGGACCCGGGAGCTTATCGATCTTTACCGGCGCGGGCTTAAAGATACGCAAGGGTTTCGGTCGGCCAGAGAAGAATTCATCCGCGCAAGAGCCGGCCTTGCCCGGCCTTTTCTTGAACAAGCATTGAGAAGCCTCGAAGAATTGAATAAGTATGCCGAGAAAGAATCCGTTGATTTAGGCGTAGAAAACAGGTTTTATTATCGGGAAATACCTAATCTTGAAGAATTGGGCGTTATATTGGAGAAGTTCAGGTCTTCCCGGATTTTCTATTGGCACGATACCGGACACGCCCGGATTATGGAGAATTTGGGTTTTGTTGGCTCCGGGGAATACCTTAACTTATACGGCCAAACAATGGTTGGGACGCATATCCATAATGTAATCGGCTGTGTTGACCACCAAGCCCCCTCGAACGGGGAACTTGATTTTTCGGAACTCAAGCCTTATTTGAAAAAAGAAACATTGAAAGTCGTCGAAGCGCATCAGCCGGCCGCGGCAAAAGATTTAAAGAAGAGCAAGGCATTGCTGGAAAGAATATTTGATGGCATCCTCTAATATCCGTCAGGCTGTATGGGCAGGCAAATTTTATCCCGCGTCCGCTCAAGGTATCAGGAAAATAATCAGCGGTTTCATCGGCGATTCGCAAAAACCTAAAATTGACGCCTTTGCCTGTATGGTGCCTCATGCCGGCTATGTTTATTCCGGAAAAGTGGCGGTAGAAACAATTTCCAGAATAAACATAAAAGAAAAAGTAATACTTTTTGGCCCGAACCATACCGGAATAGGCGCTGATTTTGCGGTAGCGGCAAAAGGCGCCTGGCTTACGCCGCTAGGCCGGCTTGATATTGATACAAAACTGGCAGTTGATTTGCTGGAATCAAGCGGATACTTGAAAGATGATTTGTCGGCGCATGCCCAAGAGCATTCTCTGGAAGTCGAATTGCCGATTTTACAGTATTTTAGGAATAATTTTACAATTGTCCCGATCGCGTTTATGTCGGATGATTTCAATGCTCTCAGGAAAATAGGGGAAGATATTGCCGCGGTTATCAAGAAAAATAACCTGCAGGATAAAGTCCTGCTTGTGGCTAGCTCGGATATGACTCACTACGAATCTCAAAAACAAGCCGAAACAAAAGACAAAAAGGCCATAGAGGCGGTATTAAATCTTGATCCGGAGGGCTTAAGCAAAGAAGTTGCCGGAAATAATATAACTATGTGCGGGGTTAGCCCCGTGATAGCGATGTTGAGCGCGGCCAAATCTTTGGGCGCAAAATGCGCCGAGTTGGTGAAATATCAGACTAGCGCAGATGTAACCGGCGACAGGAACGAGGTAGTCGGATATGCCGGCATACTCGTAAGATAATATGGACGAAAATAAGAATAATTTTACTCCTCCGGTTCCTGATTTTAAATTTTTTATCACTACTTTGTCTTTGCAGGCCACAATTTTCTTGGGCCAGATTCCCAACCCCGCAACTCAAAAAACCGAAGAAGACTTACCCCAGGCAAAGTTTATCATCGATACCCTTGGTATGCTTCAGGAAAAAACCAAAGGGAATTTGATTAAAGAAGAGGCGGAATTGCTAGAGAGCCTTCTATACGAGTTGAGATCAGCGTATCTTTCAAAGGATAAAAAGTTGAATGACAAATGACAAAATTAAAAATCCAAAATAAATCCAAAGCTCAAAACACAAATATCAAAACCAAAGTTTTGTCATTTGGTATTTGTCATTTAAATTTATTTTGAATTTTGGGCTTTGTCATTTGACATTATAACTATTAAATATGTAATTCAATTTACTTGGGAAATAAATCGATGATTGATAAACAACTAATCGAAATTTTGGCTTGTCCCGGATGTAAGGGGGATGTGGAGTTGAAAGATAAAAAAATTGTCTGTAAAAAATGCGGCAGGAAATATCCCGTAAAAGGCGGAATTCCGGTAATGCTGTTAGACGAGGCAGAGGATTAAAATTATGAAAAAGATACTGGTCATTCACGGCCCGAATTTAAACCTCTTGGGGCAAAGAGAGCCCAAGGTTTACGGAAGGGTTACTTTGGCGCAGATAAATGCTGAACTGAAGAAGATTGCCAAAAAACGCAAGGCAGCTCTTACCATTAAACAATCCAACCATGAAGGCCAGATTGTGGATTTAGTCGGCCGCGCCAAGAAGAAATTCGACGCTATCTTAATCAACCCGGCTGCTTATACTCACACTAGCGTTGCCATAAGGGACGCTATAGCCGCTTCAGGCGTTTTAACTATAGAAGTGCATCTGTCCAATATCTATTCCCGGGAAGAGTTCAGGCATAAATCGCTGATTAGCCCGGTAGCCAAAGGCACAATTATGGGCTTCGGTTCTAAAAGTTATAGTTTGGGCCTTGAGGCTATACTTGATTTGCTTGATGTATAATGAGCCCGCGCATAAAGAGTTTATTAAACCGCTTAAAGCAGGAAAATCTGGACGGTCTTATTGTTTCGTCTCCGGCCAATATTTCGTATCTTAGCGGGTTTGATGCATCCGACGCCTACCTTTTGATTTCGAATAAAGAAAACATCTATTTTACCGATTCCAGGTATACCGAAGAAGCGCGCTCTAAGCTTAAAGGCGTAGCCAGCCTTAAAAAGATTAATGGTTCTGTATTTGCGCTTATCGCGGATACCTGCCTTAAGCTAGGCTTAAAGAGAATTGGATTCGAAGAAAGGTATATGCCTTATGCCGAGTATAAAAAGATTAAGGGACTTCTTAAGACCGGCTTTTATTTTATCCCTACCCATAATCTCATCGAAAATCAGAGGCAGATTAAGGATCCTGATGAAATCAGAAAAATCAGGGAAGCTCTCAGGATTACAGGGTTAAGTTTGGAATTTATCCGGGATTTCATTAAGCCGGGCCTAAAAGAGATTGAGATAGCCGGAGAATTGGAGCGTTTCATCCGCTATAACGGCGCCATCGGGGCGGCTTTCGATATTATTGTCGCCTCGGGGCCTAATTCAGCCTTTCCTCACCATAAACCGGGGCCAAAAAGGATTAAGCGGAATGAAACGGTATTAATTGATATCGGAGTCGACTATTTTGGGTATAAATCCGACTTGACAAGGGTATTCTTTTTAGATAAAATAAAAAGTCTTACCCGCTCGGTTTATGGCATTGTTCTCAAAGCGCAAAGCAAGGCAATTGAGAAAATCAAACCGGGAGTAGAGATTTCCCGGATCGATGCTTTAAGCCGTAACTGTATAGCTGGCAAAGGGTATGCAAAATATTTCGGCCATAGCTTGGGCCACGGAATCGGTTTAGAAACGCATGAGGCTCCGTCGATATCATCCGGAAATAGCGGGATTTTGGTTCCGGGTATGGTTTTTACGGTGGAGCCGGCTGTTTACCTTCCGGGTAGGTTTGGGATAAGAATAGAAGATATGGTATTGGTAACTAGGAAAGGATGTGAGGTGCTCAGTGTCTCTATCGATAAATGAAATTAAATCAGGGGTAACTATACTAGTTGATGATGTCGTCTATGTTGTGGTTGACGCCCAGCATGTCAAACCCGGCAAGGGAGCGGCTTTTGTGCGGGCGAGATTAAGGAATATGAAGAATTCGAACATTCAGGAAAAGACTTTCCGCGGAGACGAAAAGATTGACCAGGCCTTTGTGGATGAGAGGAAATTGCAGTATCAGTATAATTCCGGGCAGTTGTATCATTTTATGGATCAGGATAATTTCGAGGAGATTGCCGTTGCCGAAGAAGCTATTGGCGATAATACGAAGTTTCTTAAAGATAATATTGAAGTAATGGGGTATTTTTATAAAGATGATGTTCTTACGGTTAACCTTCCTAATTTTATCGAGGTTGAAATAACCGGAACAGAGCCCGGCATAAAAGGGGATACTGCCAAAAGCGGAACTAAACCGGCAGAAATTGAAACTGGCGCGACAATCCAGGTGCCTTTGTTCATTGATGTAGGCGACAGAATTAAAGTGGATACTCGCACCGGCCAGTATGTAGAGCGGGTCAATTAAAGAGGAGCCATAAATGAACGTCAAAGAAATAAAAGAAATGGTTAATCTTATGAACGAAAACGGTTTGGTGGAACTTGAGATTGAAAAGGACGGTATGCGTATCCGGCTCAAGAAGACTCAAACCGGCGTAGATGGGTTTAGCGGCCCCATCGTGGTAGAGAGGCAGGCGGTGGCAAACCCGGGAGTAAAACAGGTGGTTGAACCTCCTAAGGAACCGCTGGTTAAGACCGTCGAAGTAAAATCTCCTATGGTTGGAACTTTTTACCGCGCTCCTAGCCCTGAAGCCAATCCATTTGTGGAGGCAGGCCAGAATATTGAACCCGGACAGGTCATTTGCATAATCGAAGCAATGAAATTAATGAATGAGATTAAGTCAGAGGTAAAGGGTAAAATCTTAGAAATTCTCGTGGATAATGCTGAACCGGTGGAATTCGGGCAGTCCATATTCCTGATAGAACCGGCATAAAATGATTAATCACCAAATCCCAATGATTCAATATCCAAAATCGGAACTTGGGGTTTGGAAATTCATTCGTCATCGTGGCTTGGAAATTGGAAATTAATCTATAATCAAATGTTCTCAAAAATTCTTATTGCCAATAGAGGCGAAATCGCCTTAAGAATAATTCGTGCTTGCCGTGAGTTAGGTATACGCACAGTTGCCGTATATTCGCAGGCGGACCGGAATTGTTTGCATGTGCGTATGGCTGATGAAGCAATATGTATTGGGCAGGCAGCCTCAGCCAATAGTTATTTAAATATTCCCGCGATTATAAGCGCGGCGGAAATCACCGATGTTGAAGCAATCCATCCCGGTTACGGTTTTCTAGCCGAAAATCCTCACTTTGCCGAAATCTGTGAATCCTGCAAGATTACTTTCATCGGCCCTACTCCTGAAAATATCCGGCTTATGGGGGATAAGATGGCAGCCCGGTCGAGTATGCATAAAGCGGGTTTGCCTATTGTTCCGGGGAGCTCTGCGGCAATCAAGACTAAAGAAGAAGCCTTGAAAATCGCCAAATCAATAGGTTATCCGGTAATTATAAAAGCTGCTGCCGGCGGCGGCGGCAAAGGTATGCGGATTTGTCACAATGATCTTACCCTGGTTTCCAGCCTTATGACTGCGCAGTCGGAGGCAGAAGCAAATTTCGGCAATTCAAATGTCTATATCGAGAAATATATCGAAGAACCCCGTCACATCGAGGTTCAGGTAATCGCTGACCGCTCAGGCCATATTTTGCAGCTGGGCGAGCGCGATTGCAGTATTCAAAGGCGCCACCAGAAGCTGCTGGAAGAATCGCCTTCGCCGGTTGTGGATAGTAAAATGCGCAAGCGGCTGGGAGAATTGGTTCTCAAGGGAATAAAATCCGTAAATTACGTGAGTTGCGGCACAATCGAGTTTCTTTTGGATGAGAAAACGAACAACTTTTATTTTATGGAGATGAATACCCGCATTCAGGTCGAGCATCCGGTTACCGAAATGGTTACGGGGATAGATTTAATCAAAGAACAGATACGCATAGCTTCCGGAGAAAAACTTAAAATCAAGCAGGAGGATGTTCATATTAGAGGAGCGGCAATTGAATGCCGGATAAATGCGGAAGATCCGGATAATAATTTTATGCCTTCTCCGGGAAAAATCGAGGCCCTTGTTTTGCCCGGCGGGCCGAATGTCCGCGTGGACACGCACATTTATGCCGGTTATGAGATACCTCCTTATTATGATTCTTTGATTGCAAAATTAATCGTTCATGGCAAGGATCGTCAGGAAGCGATTAAAATTATGCACCGGGCTTTAACCGAATTCCATATCTCACCGATTAAGACTACAATCCCGTTCCATCTTAAATTAATGGAAAATCCTCTTTTCTTGAAAGGGAATATTTCCACGCATTTCGTGCAGGATATGGTTAAAGAGGAAAGCGGGATAAAGGATTAGCAAAAAAAGGGGGGCTAAAATATGAGAATATTTACGGTTCTGGGAATATTGTTTTACGCGATAGTGATTATTTTGGCCGGAATTGGTTTGATTGTTTTTGCCCTTAACCTTTTTCAACCGCAAAGTATAAGCAACCTCATTAATTTGGCCCAGAGTAGTATGAATTCCCGCCTTCTTGTCGGCCTTTCCGGGTTATTGTTGATTCTCGTGAGTTTTTCTTTCGCCCGTCTTATCTTGGGGCAGCTTCAGCGCGAAAAAACCATTGCTTTTGATACGGCTTCCGGAGAAGTGACTATAGCTTTGTCAGCGGTAGAAGATTTAATCCGCAGGCTCACCGGAGTTATCCCTGAAATAAAGGAATTGAAGCCGGATGTAATTGCCGGCAAGAACGGTATAAGCGTGGATTTGAGAGTAATCCTGAAAAAAGAAGCCAACATTCCGGAATTGACCTCCCGCCTGCAGGATATCACAAGAAGTAAGATTCAGGAGGTTCTAGGGATAGAAGAACAGATTAATGTAAAGATACATATTGCAAAAATAGCGGCTACAGAAGACAAAAAGAAAAAAGAGCCGGAAAAAGAAGAACCTACCGTGCCATTTAGCGGTTACGCAAAGGTGTAAGGGCGGACAGAGAATAAAAGTCAAGATTCAAAAAGTAAAAAGGCAAAACCACAATCTAAAAACCAAAAAGTTTAATGACAAATGACAAAATTCAAAATCCAAAATAAATCCAAAACTCAAAATAGAAATATCAAAACCAAAGTTTTAACCTTTGGTATTTGTCATTTGTGCTTATTTTGAATTTTGAGCTTTGGTATTTGACATTTCAAATTTTGGGTTTTGATATTCGACATTAACAGTTTTTGCTAACATATTAAATAGGGAGGAAATTAGATGAACAGAGTTGGTATTTTAACCGGTGGCGGCGATTGTCCCGGCTTAAACCCGGTTATCCGGGCGGTGGTCAGAAAATCGTTATTGGAAGGTTATGAAGTGGTTGGAGTAAAGAACGGCTGGAAAGGTTTGGTTGAAAATGACACTATGGTTCTGGATTTGGCAGCGGTCTCGGGCATACTGCCTAAAGGCGGAACCATATTGGGGACTTCCCGGACCAATCCTTATAAAAAGGAAGAAGATTTAAATAAAGTAAAAGAAAATTTCAAGAAGATGGGTTTATACGCTTTAGTGGCTGTGGGCGGAGAGGATACTTTAGGCGTTGCCTCTAAGTTAGCCAAGGATGGTATACCCAATATTGTCGGTGTGCCCAAGACTATAGATAATGATCTCTCTTCGACAGATTATACTTTTGGTTTTGATACGGCTTTAAACGTGGCGACTGAATGTATTGACCGGTTGCACACTACTGCTGAAAGCCATCATCGGATTATCGTAGCTGAAGTTATGGGAAGGCATGCCGGTTGGATTGCCGTGGAAGCGGGCATTGCCGGAGGAGCGGATGTTGTTTTGATACCCGAGGTGCCGATTGACGTCGAAGAAGTCTGCGGCATAATCAGAAAAAGGCATGGACGCGGTAAAACCTTTAGCATCGTTGTTGTGGCTGAAGGCGCCATATTCGGGGATAAAGGCATGGTTACCCAAGAGCAGAAGCTGGATTCTTTTGGCCATGTTCGTTTGGGCGGCATTGGCGAGGCTCTGGCTAATGAAATAGAAAAGAGGACCGGTTACGAAACCAGGGTAAGCGTCCTTGGGCATATACAAAGGGGCGGTTCGCCGACAGCTTTCGACAGGGTTTTAGGAACAAGATTCGGAGTAAACGCGGTAGAACTGATTAAGAACAAGAAATTTGGCCGGATGGTCGCCTTGCAAGGCAATAAGATAGTCGATGTTCCTTTATCCGATGCGGTCAAGGCGCTTAAGACCGTTGATATGGAACTTTATGATATCGCCAAGGTATTTTTTGGCTAAGAATGCCGTTTCCACTTTTTATGTGGAAAGGAAGGGGATAAGATGAGAGAGAGGATTAGGGAAATTATTCTGGATAGTATCCAGATTAAGGAAGAGTTGTTAAAAAACAACATCAGCCAGATCCTGCAGATATCTGAAATCGTAATCGACTCCATTAAAAAAGGCGGCAAACTGATTGTATTTGGAAATGGCGGTTCAGCCAGCGACGCCCAGCATATAGTCGCGGAATTAGTCGGCAGGTTTAAAAAAGACCGTCCCGCGTTAGCCGCGTTAGCCTTAACCACCAATACTTCGATAATTACGGCTTTAGCGAATGATTTCGGTTACGAGACGGTTTTTTCCCGCCAGCTTGAGGCGCTCGCCGGAAAACTGGATGTGGCATTGGGTATATCTACCAGCGGCAAGGCCAAAAACGTGGCATTGGGTTTTAAACAAGCCAGGAAAATGGGCCTGAAAACAATTGCTTTGACCGGTGGCGACGGGGGAGAGCTGGTAAAATTAGCGGATGTCTCTCTGGTTGTCCCTTCGGGGATTACCGCCCGGATTCAGGAGGCCCATATTACCATAGGGCACATTGTATGCGAACTAGTGGAAGAAAACCTCTCTTAACCAGGAAGATTGTTACTCTTCGGGAACTTAAGAGGGAAATCGCAAAATTAAAGAAACAGGGCAGAAAAATAGTTTTTACCAATGGATGCTTCGATATTTTGCATTATGGCCACGCTAAATATCTTCACGACGCGAAAAATAAAGGAGATATCTTGGTTGTGGCGGTAAATAGCGATTCTTCCATACGAAAAATCAAAGGCAAAGACAGGCCGGTTGTCAGCCAAAATTACCGGTTAAAACTTTTATCGGCTTTAGAAAGTATAGATTATCTTGTCTTATTCAAAGAAACCACTCCTTTAGCGGTGATTACTGAAATTAAACCGGATATTTTGGTAAAAGGAGCGGATTGGAGTAAAAGTAAAATAGCGGGAAGCGATTTCGTCGCTTCTTACGGCGGAAAAGTTGCGACAATAAAATTAGTAGAGGGGCTTTCCACTACTAACCTGATAAATAAGATTGCCAAAGCAAAGTAGAAAGATTACTGTCAACCGGATTATCGACGCCAATATTAACCGCGTAAAAGAAGGTTTGCGTGTTTGCGAGGAAGTTACGCGTTTTATACTAAACAACCGGGCCTTAACGCTGGAATTGAAGAAAATCAGGCACGCAATCGATTCTGTAACCGGCAATTTGGTTCCTAAGCCTTTGCTGCTTAAGGAAAGATTGGCCGGGGAAGATATCGGCAGGCTGCTTCGGGGCAATGAATTGAAACGCGATAGCCTTAAGGATGTTTTTTTTGCCAATATCCAGCGGGTAAAAGAATCAACGCGGGTTTTGGAAGAATTCAGCAAGCTTATTAACGTAAGTTCCGCTCTTAAGTTTAAAAGAATCAGGTATAGAATCTATGAGATTGAAAAGAGGGCTGCTGGAAAAATCTCGTCTATATCCGATTCTTGTTAAGAAAGTTAGCAAAATAAATGACGCAGCTTGAGTCCGCCAAGAAAAATATCATTACTCCTCTGATGCGTAAAATCGCGTTTGCGGAAGGAGTCCATCCGGATAGCCTTTTGAGGAATATCAAAGCCGGCAAGGCCGTTATACTTAAGAATAACTCCCGTAAATTGGCTAAGCCTTGCGCAGTAGGCTTTGGTTTGCGCACGAAAGTCAACTCTAACCTCGGTACTTCAACCGACAAATCCAGCCTCAAGGAAGAACTGCGCAAACTGGATATTTCCATAAAATACGGCGCGGATAGCGTAATGGATTTGAGTGTCGGGGGAGATTTGAAGAAAATCCGCGGAGAAATAATCAAACGTTCAACCATTCCTCTGGGCACTGTTCCGGTGTATGAAATTGCGGTTTTTGCCCAGAAAAAATACAGGAACTTTCTGAAATTTACTCCTTCAGATATGCTTAATATTCTGGAAGCCCAGGCTAAGGAAGGAGTGGATTTTTTCACAATCCACTCGGGGATAACGCGGAAGAATATCGCGACACTCAGGAAAAATAAAAGAATACTCAGCATTGTTTCAAGGGGCGGGGCGATAATCGCGAACTGGATGGCTTTTAATAAAGCGGAAAACCCCTTTTATGAGTATTTTGATCAAATACTGGATATTGCCTATAAATATGACGTGGTTTTAAGCTTAGGCGATGGAATGCGTCCGGGTTCAATTCTGGATGCCACAGATAAAGCTCAAATCTCGGAACTAAAAACTTTGGGAGAACTGGCGCTTCGGGCGAAGATGCATGATGTTCAGGTTATGATCGAGGGGCCGGGCCATGTGCCTTTAAATCAAATTGAAGAGAATATCGCTTTAGAGAAAAAAATATGCCACGGCGCGCCGTTTTATGTCTTGGGGCCGCTGGTAACTGACGTGGCTTGCGGCTATGACCATATCAATGCTTCTATAGGAGGAGCGTTGGCAGCTAGTTTTGGAGCGGATTTCTTATGTTATGTTACTCCTGCCGAACATCTTAAACATCCTTCGGAGGATGATGTCAGGGAAGGGATTATTGCCTCGAGGATTTCAGCCCATGCCGCCGACCTTGTAAAAAATAGGCAAGTGGCGATTAAATGGGATCGGCAGATGTCTTTGGCCCGCAAGAAACGCGATTGGAAAAAGCAGATTAAGCTTTCAATTGATCCGCTAAAAGCGGCAAGGTTTCGTAAAGAATCGCAGCCGCAAAACAAAGATGTCTGCACAATGTGCGGAAAGTATTGTTCTATTAAATTAATGGATGAGTGCCTGTCATAGCGGCAGGCGGAGTTATGCGGGCGTAGTTCATCGGTAGAACACCAGCTTCCCAAGCTGGATAGGAGGGTTCAATTCCCTTCGCCCGCTCTGAAATACAGTAATTAGCAGGTAGTAGCCAATATTCAGGGAAGAGCGATGAAAAAATATATATTCAATAGTAAGCCGAGAATATTCTATATTCTGCCTGTTATATGCTATTTACTATTCTTGGCCGGCTGCAGCGCTGCTCCTATGCTGGTTAAGCCGAGTCAAACCATACCTCAGGCTGTTCCCGGCATCTATCATAAGGTCGTAGCCGGGCAGACCCTTTGGAAGATATCTAAGATCTATGGGGTTGATTTGGATGAATTGGCCCGCTTAAACCGCATAACAGATACTACGGCGGTTGAAATAGGCCAGCAAATATTCATTCCCAACCAGGCAAAACCCGCCCCGCAGCAGGCAGGCAAATACGCGGATAACGATGATTTTATCTGGCCTATACGCGGTAGAGTTATCGGTTCTTTCGGGCAGAACATTAATTATATGTTGAATAAAGGCGTCAATATAAAACCTTACGGTTCTTTGGACGTTTTGGCTTCCCGCAGCGGCAGGGTAGTTTTTACTGACGAAGATTTCGCGGGATTCGGCAAGACGGTTATCATTGAACACAGCGACGGGTTATTTACTGTTTACGGCAGGAATTCGGAAATCTTTGTTAAAGCCGGAGACAGCGTGTTAAAGGGCGCGATTATCGCCAAAGCCGGCGCTAGCGGCCGGGACAGGAATACTTATTTGCATTTCGAAGTGCGCAAGGGAGCTGTGCCGAAAAACCCCTTATTTTATTTGCCATAATGAAGAAAACTTACTTTAGCCGTAAATATTACGAGGATATACTTCAAAAGCGGGTAAACGGTTTAAAAGAAAATTACCGTCAGAATATCGCTTTGGTTGGCGATGAGTTAGTGGGTAAGACCTCCATTATCTTTAATTTTCTGGATAAATTTCAGGATAATCTGATTATTCCGCTTTACCTTGATGTAAGGCCGGAATCAGCTGTTTCGTTTTCCAAAAGGTTTATCGGGGTATTGCTTTATAATTTTCTGGGCAACAGCGACATAGAGTTGAAAGAAGATTTGGATTTTCTGGTCAGTAAATCCGCAAGATATATTCCCAAGACCTGCGAGAAGATAAAATCAATCCTTAACGACCTAAGCAAGAGGAAAAAGAAGAATATATTTACGGAATTAAACGCCCTCTGCGAGCTTATCCACCTTGAGACAGGCAAGTATTGCGTAGTGATATTCGATGAGTTTCAGAATCTCGAAGGCATTGGTTTTACCGGCCTCTATCGTGATTGGTCCAAGCTTTTGATTACCAACAAAAACACGATGTATATAATCGCCAGCTCCTTGAAATTCAAGGCGAGAAATATCCTTTCGAAAAATCTTTCTTTGCTTTTCGGTAACTTTGAGGTGGTGGAGGTTAAGCCTTTTAATATCGGTATGAGTATGGAATTCCTGAAGAACAAGCTCTCCGGGATACCCTTGGCCGCTCCTTTGATTGATTTCATTGTTTATTTTAGCGGCGGATACCCGATGTATCTGGAGGTCATTGCTAACGCCTTGTTGAAAAAAGAAGGCCGGCCGCTTTCGGAAATATTGGAAGGAGAGCTTTTTGATTCAACCGGCATCCTCAATCAAAGATTCTCAAGTTACGTAAAAAGTTTTCTCGACCATCCTTACAGCAATGACTATATATCTATTCTTTATTTAATCTCCAGCGGCAGGAACAGGGTTAAGGATATATCTCATTTATTGCGGATACAGAAAAGCAAGCTTGTTTCCCGGATCAATCATTTGTTAGAGATAGATACTATAAATCGCAGCGCAGATTTCCTGCAGATTAATGACCGTGTTTTTAGTTTTTGGATGAAATTCGTTTATCAGGGCAAACTGCATTCGCTCACCTTTGACGCCAAAAACCAAAAAGCTAAATTTCGCGATAGTATCGAGGGTATGATTCAGGAGTTTATACTTCAGGCCCAAAAGCCGCTTATGGAGAGAATGAGTGAGCTTCTGGGTTCTTTTGAAGATGAAATGATTCAGATGGGCAAGGGCAAGGTTCGTCTTAACCATTTGCGGGAGATTAAGCCATTGCAATTTCACAGCCGCTTGCTCAAGAACGGGTTAATCGGCCGTTCGACCGACAGCCTCTGGATTGTCGCGGTAAAACAGGATTCGCTTACCGAAGAGGACGTAGTTGATTTCTCCAGGGAATGCCGGAGATACCGGCATAAGCTTCAGAGAAAAGTAATTGTAACGCTAAAAGATATCGATGTGAACACGAGGCTAAGGGCGCTGGAAGAAAAAATCTGGACTTGGGATATCAACAGTTTGAATCAGATTCTTGATCTGTATTCCAAGCCGAAAGTCATAGCATAGAAAAGGGACGGTTCTATGCTAAATGGCCATAAAGAATAGAACCGTCCCTAACGAAAGGTTTATAAATTGAAAATAGTCGTAATCTCCGATACGCATATACCGGACAGGGCTCAAGGCTTGCCGGAGAAATTAATCGAAGAGATTAAGAACGCGGATATGGTCATCCATGCCGGGGATATGGTCAGCCTGGATTTTTTTAATGAGTTAAAATCTATCTCCAAGTGCCTAAAGGCGGTTTGCGGGAACATGGACCCCGAAGAGATAAAGAAAGTCCTGCCGCAGAAAGAAATATTTAAAGCCGGAAATTTTAAAATCGGGATTTTCCACGGTTTTGGCGCGCCGAATAGAATATTTGAGCTTCTTGACTCGGAGTTTAAAAACGATAAATTAGATGTGGTTATATTCGGGCATACCCATCAGGTATTTAACGAAAAACGCAACGGCGCGCTTTTTTTTAACCCCGGAAGCGCGACGGATAAATCTTGCGTTGAATGCAATACCTACGGGGTAATCGAGATAAACGATAAGATACAGTCAAAAATAGTCAACATATAATATGGATAAACTTTGGGCGCCGTGGAGAGTCAAGTATATCAGGAGTAAAAAACAAAAAGGCTGCGTATTTTGTAAGGCCAGCCGCAAACAGGCGGGTGATTACGTGATTTTTAGAACCCCGCATGTAATCGCGATGCTGAATATCTTTCCGTATAATAACGGGCATATGCTGGTTTCTCCGGTCCGGCATTTAAGCAAGCTGGAACAGTTGACCCAAGAAGAGGTATTGGGTTTGTTTAACGCGGTTAAAAGAGCCAAGAAACTTTTGGAAAAAGTCTTGAAACCGCAAGGGTTTAATCTAGGTATTAATTTGTCCCGCAGCGCCGGAGCCGGAATCACCGGGCACCTGCATATACATATAGTCCCGCGTTGGGTAGGAGATACCAATTTTATGCCTTCGCTTGCCGGCACGAAGATTATTTCTCAGTCGTTGGATGAGTTGGCCAAATTATTAAAAAATGCTCAAGCAAAAACAGCTTAACGATACTCAACGCGCGGCCTTAGCCCCTTACGCAATGGAAAGCGGGCAGAGTAAGGGAAGAGTCCATCCCGAGAAGGAGCATTCTTACAGGTCAGCTTATCAGCGTGACCGGGATAGGATTGTGCATTCCGCAGCTTTTAGAAGGCTCGAATATAAAACGCAAGTTTTCGTAAATCATGAAGGCGATGACTACCGGACCCGTCTTACCCATACTATCGAAGTATCCCAGATTGCCCGGACCATTGCCGGCGTTCTTCGTTTGAATATCGATTTGACCGAAGCGATTGCTTTGGCTCATGACTTGGGGCATACCGCGTTTGGCCATTCCGGAGAGGACGCTTTAAATGAATTAATGTCTAAGCACGGCGGGTTTAACCATAATACCCAGGGTTTAAGAGTAGTGGATTACCTTGAAGAAAAATACCCGGATTTTCCCGGACTGAATTTGACTTGGGAAGTAAGGGAGGGTATAGCCAAGCATTCAACGGCTTTTGATATAAGTTCAAGGCTAAAGGGTTTAGCTCCCGAAGAATCGCCGACGCTGGAAACACAGGTAGTAGATATTGCCGATGAGATTGCCTATGATAACCATGACCTTGATGACGGTTTGGCGTCAGGGCTAATTAAAGAGGCGGATTTGGAAGGGCTCTCTATCTGGAGGAACCTTAATCAAGGTATTGCTGCAAAATATTCCTGTATTTCTCCGGAGAAAAAGAGGTATCTTATTATCCGTTCCCTGATTGATTTGCAGGTTACGGATTTAATCCGGGAAACCGAAAGCAATATCCAAAAGGCCGGGCTTAAGTCATATAAAGATGCCAAGAAAATAAAGAAAAAGATTGTAACTTTTAGCCAGGATATGCTAAAATTAAGGATACCCCTGCGCGCTTTCCTGATGGATAAGCTTTATAACCATTATCGCGTGGTGCGGATGAGCATAAAAGCCAAGCGTTTTATACAGGAATTATTCAGGGTTTACGTAGCTAATCCCAAACAGCTTCCTGAAAAAATTCAAAACCGGATTGACCGCGATGGCGTCAAGAGAACGGTTTGCGACTATATCGCCGGTATGACTGACAGGTATGCGTTAGATGAATACAAAAAATTATTTGACCCCTACGAAAAGGTATAAGAGCCTGATTTCCACCATCCATAGTATTTACCGGCTGGTTAATTCCACTTATGAATTGTCTGATCTTATACCGCGGCTGTGCCGGCTCATCAGCCAGATATTGAGCGCCGATTATTGCCAGATTACGATGCTTGACACTACGAAACGGTATTCTGTTTTGAAATGTTTTGTCAGCGGCAAAAACAAATCTTGCACCGACCAGAGGTCAAAAATAGTCAACAGGATAGAGAAGCAGATAATCCGGAATAGTTCCGTTATGATCCGGGATAATTTTATGGCCGCGCCTTTGATTTCCGATGACCTGATCGGTATTGTCCTCTTGAGGCGTAAAAGAAGCGCGCATCCTTTTGAAGGCCCCGACCGGGAAACATTGATGACTTTGATTGAACAGGCGATAATCGGCATAAGGAACCTTCAGCTTTACGAGGAGCAGCAAAAAATAGTTTTTGGAAGCATAAAGTCGCTGGTTACCCTGTTGGATACCCGCGTTCCCCAGGAATACACACATTCGCCGTATTTTAGCCGCTTGGTTACTGCTATCGGCCATCAGATGCATTTGGATGAAAAGCAACTCCAGAGTTTAAAATATGCCAGCCTCCTGCACGATACCGGTAAGGTTGATATTCCTCCGGAGATACTTACCAAGACTACCAAGCTTACGGCCGCAGAATTCAATATCATTAAAAAGCATCCTGTAAAGGGCGCTCAGATATTGCGTCCATTGCAAGTGTTAAGGCCGGTAATACCGATTATAATGCATCACCATGAGAAGTATGACGGCACCGGATACCCTTCCAGATTAAAGAAGGGGCAGATTCCCGAAGGCGCGCGTATTATGGCGGTTGCCGATGCTTTTGAGGCTATGGTTTACGGCCGTCCCTACCGTGAAAGAAAAGATATTAATTCCGCGATAAAGGAGATTAAAAAGAAAAGCGGGACGCAGTTTGATCCCCGGGTCGTGGAGGCCTTTTTAAAAATAATCAAGAAGATTAATACCAAGGTTTACCTTAAGCAGGATAAAATCAAGAGATAAATTACTTCGTGGAAAAGCAAGGCAATTCTCAGTTGGAATTATTTTCTCAAGGCAGCCAACCTCGGGATTCCGGGGCCAGCCAGAGTAATCCGTTTTTGACGCGTATCTGGAGTTATGAAAAAACGATACTGATTATTCTGGCAATTTTGGTTACCGGAATTGCGGCTTTTTCTTTAGGCGTGGAAAAAGGAAAGAGTATTATTCTGGATCAAGCCAGGGCCTTGATTATGTTGAAGGCGCAAAACAGCCAGCCTCTTCCTCAGGCGGCTAAAAACGAGGTGATGGTTAAACAGGCAGCCAATCCGGTTATGCAGCAAGGGCCTTTTACCATTCAGGTGGGCAGTTTTAAGACTAAGGCCAATGCCCTTAAGGAAGCGGAATTTATCAAAAAGCGGGGGCTCGGCGTGATGTTGTTTAGCAAAAACGGTTATTTTATCTTGTGCGCCGGAAACTTTTCCAGCAAGGAAAGCGCGGCGAGTTTACTTAATGAATTAAACAAACGTTATGGCAACTGTCAAATAAGGAGGTTGTAAAAAATGTCGATACACCCATCATTGGCAATATCGGAAAAGGATAAGAAACAAAGATCGGTATTAAAGCGAACGGAGCGCATCAGGACAATGCTCGATAAAGGCGAATGGAAAGAAGGGGATAGAGTCTATGGCCTTCCGAAAATAAAGACCGTAAGGATTAAGATTAAGAAAGAAAAAGCCGAGAAAGCGGAAACTGCCGCGACCGCAGAAGCGGGAGCATCTCCGGCAGCAGCAGCCGGCAAGGAAGCTCCTTCCAAGCAGGCAGGTAAGGCGAAATAACCTATGCGTTCAAGAAATTCCTGGAAGTCTGTCATTTTTGCGCCAGCCGCCTTGGTTTTATTTTTCGGTTTGGTTTACGCCGAAGAGAAAGCGCCGTTTACCGGCGAGATTAACGCCAAGGGCATAAATTTACGCAATGACGCGAATGTCAATTCTACTGTAATAGCCGCTTTGGATAAAGGCGAGCAGGTGGAAGTGGTCTTGGAGATGTATGACTGGTATAAGGTCAGGCTTCCCCGGAAAATCCCCGTCTATATTAAAAAGAGCCTGGTTGCCTGCATAAAATTAACCGAGTCACTTTCTCCGTCGGCGGCAGTTCCGGAAACGACTCCCGGGTGTTTATCTGCCAAGCTTTTAGGGGACCGCGTTAATATCCGTTTAAAGCCTGGCGAGAGCGCTCCTATTGTCGGCATAGCTGATAAGGCAGAGGTGGTTAACGTAATTTCAGAGGCGGGGGATTGGTATAAAATCGAACCTATCCAAAATAGTTTCGGCTGGGTTTATAAAAAGTTTGTGAATAAAGCCGTTGTGGCTGTAAAGCCTGCGCAAGAAACCCCCGCGCTTAAAGAACCGGGGGGCATTTCCGGCAATTCTGAAGGGTTGGTTATTCTTACGGGCAAGGTTGAGCCTTACGGAGTGGTATTTTTCCGTAAAGCCACCCATAAATTTATCACTTCGGACAATAAGGTGTTTTTGTTGAAGGGTAACCGCGCCAGCCTAAATGCTCTTAACTACAGAAAAGTCAAGGTTGTCGGTAAAATAATCAGCGCTCCCCAGGAAAAGCCTCCCGTGATTGAAGTGAAGATAATTGAGGTTGTGAGTTGATAAGTTTACTTTTGGCTTTTGGCCTATCTTTCGGACTTTTGGTTATCGCTATGACCGTTCATGAATTTGCCCATGGATGGGTCGCTTTTAAATTGGGGGATCCCACCGCAAAATATTCCGGAAGGTTAACCCTTAATCCCCTCGCCCACATAGACTTGTTTTGGACCTTTATTTTACCGTTGCTTCTTTTTGTCAGTTCCGGAGGAAGATTTGTTTTCGGCGCCGCCAAGCCGGTGCCGGTCAATTACTGGGCGCTTAAAAATCCTAAAAGAGATATGGTTTTGATTGGAGCAAGCGGCCCGGCAGTGAATTTTATTTTCGCGGCAATACTTGCCGTAACAATAAGGGTTATTCCTTTGCCTCTGATAGCAGTTTCCTTAATTATTAATTTAATCGCTATCAATGTGGTCCTCGGTGTTTTTAATCTTATTCCTATCCCGCCTTTGGATGGTTCGCGCATATTGATGGGATTGCTTCCTGAACCGTTAGCTTCCAGTTATGCCGGAATCGAAGCGTATTCTTTTATCATATTGCTAGCTTTGATTTGGTTGGGAGCTTTAAACTGGCTTGTTTGGCCGCTAGTTGAATTAATTTTGCGGCTTTTAGGAGTTTAAAGATGCGCGCCATAAGAGTAAAACTTGATAAGCGTTCCTACGATATAGTGATAGGTTCAGGCGCGCTTTCCCTGTTGGCTAAATATGCCGGGAAATTAAATTTGGGAAATAGCGCTTACGTAATTACTAATCCTTTGGTGAAAAAGGCCTGTTTTTCTAGCCTATCCAGAGAATTGCAGAAAAGCGGGCTAAGTTTTAAGGTCAAGGTTATTCCGGATACGGAAAAAAGCAAGTCTATTTCTATATTAGTTTCCGTAATAAATGATCTGGCAAGGTTTGACCTTAAAAAGCGCACTTTTATCATCGCCCTGGGCGGTGGAGTTGTCGGAGACTTAAGCGGTTTGGTCGCCTCTATTTATAAACGCGGTATTCCTTACATACAAATACCAACCACTTTGCTGGCTCAAGTGGATTCTGCAATCGGCGGAAAGACCGCGGTGGATTTAAAAGAGGGGAAGAACCTGATTGGAGCGTTTTACCAGCCGCGCCTTGTCCTTAGCGATGTAGATTTGCTTAAGACTCTTCCTCTAAGGCAATTACGCACCGGTTTGGCCGAGATAATAAAATACGGAGTAATCAAAGATGCTTCACTTTTTGCTTATTTAGAAAAAAATTGGAAGGATATTCTTAAGGTTAAGAGAGAGGCGCTTGAGCGCGTAGTCAGCGCTTCAAGCAAAATCAAAGCGGATATAGTGCAGCGCGATGAGCGGGAAGATAAAGGCTTGCGGACAATTTTAAATTTCGGCCACACCGCAGGCCATGCTATCGAAGCCGCTTCAGGTTTTAAATATACCCATGGCGAAGCCGTAGCCTTGGGAATGCTGGCGGCTTTGGAAATAAGCCGGGATTTGGGCTTTATAAATAATAGCTTAAAGGTTAGAGTCGAGAATGTCATTAAAAAATCCGGGCTTCCTGTTCAAATAAAGGGACTGACGCTTAAAAAGATTATAAAAGCGTTCTACCGGGATAAGAAATTTATCGGTTCAAGAAACAGGCTGGTTTTAGCCGCGGGATTAGGCAAGGCCAGGGTTGTAAAAGATGTTCCTCTGGAAATTATTGAAACGGCGCTAAAGAGCAGGCTAAAATAAGCAATATAAGGCAGATAAAAGATGGCAAAGGCTCTTACCTCTATATATAACTTTGCTTCAGCTGCAAGAAATATAGTTTTGTTTTTAAGTTTGTTGTTTACCGCGTTAAATACTTCTTTTGCCGGGCAACCTTCTTCCCAGCAGGCAGTTGCGCAAGTTCAAAAGAGCCTTGAGGATTTGGAAGGATACGGCCGCTTGGAAGAAAAGATAGAAAAAGGGCAGAAGGCGTATATTGAGAATATCGTTGTAAAAGGAGTTACCCTTCTTGACAGCGGCGAAGTTAACGCCGTGATTGAACCTTATTTCCGGCATTGGCTTACCCCGAAAGATATCCAGCAGCTTATCGATTCGCTCAAAGAACTTTACCGAAAAAAACCTCATCAGGCGCTTCCGCAGATATCTTATCGGATAGAAGGTTATAAGCTTATAATTGAGGCCAAAGAATAAAATATTAAATAAGGAGAGTTTTATGCGCAGAGACAGGATACTTGCTTTAATATTTACGGGCCTTTTTTTATTTTTTCTCAGCAATTTCTCTTTCGCTGCTCCTTCGCCTACCGCAGAATTAAGCGCCGAAGAAAGAAAAACAAGCTTGGAAGACCAGAATGCAGAGCTTAGAAGCAGGGTAGAAGCTAAAAGAAAAACTCCTGAGGCTCCGCCGGAATTGAACCCTCCTCAGGCAAAAATCGATTCCTTGGAAAAAATAACCCCCAAGAAAATCAACGTTACCGGAGTCACCCTGATATCCGTTAAAGAAATCGAAGCCATAACCAAGACTTTGGAAAATCAAACAATTACCATCAAAGAATTGCAAAAAGCGGCGGATAAGATTACCGATATTTACCGGCAGGATGGTTATATTACTTCGCGCGCTTACCTGCCTCCCCAGAAAATAGGAGCGGAGGGCGTTGTAGAGATCCGGGTTTTGGAAGGGATGATGGGGAGTATAGATGTAAGGGGTAACCGCTATTTCAGTTCAAGGCTGCTTAAGAGTAAAATTACCCTGAAAAAAGGCGCGCCGTTTAATTACAATATATTAAGGAAAGATTTGATTAAAGTAAACGAGGCTCCGGACAGGTTTTGCAAAACCGTGCTTGCCCCGGGTAAAGAGCCCGGCACTACGGATTTAACCTTGGAGGTAAAAGACAATCTGCCTATACACGTCGGCTTTGACTACGATAATTTCGGCTCCCGTTATATACACGGAAACAGGTATTCAGCCCGTTTTACAGATAACAATCTTTTGGGTTTTGACGATAAATTGAGCTATCAATATCAGATGGCCGAGGCCGGAACCTACTACTTAAACAGTCTGCGTTATACCGCCCCGGTAAATAACACTTTGGAAGCGGGAGCTTACGCCACTTTAAGCAGGGTAAAGTTGGGTAAAGAGTATAAAGATTCCGATGTTCACGGCAGGAGTAAGCTTTACGGTTTATTCGCCAACCAGAGCCTGATAGATACCGAGAATTTTGATATGAATCTTAATTTAGGATTCGATTACAAAGACGTTAACAATTACCAGGAGAATGTGCTTACCAGCAAAGACCGGTTGCGTATTGCCAAGGCCGGTTTTGATATGGATTTGTCCGATATGTTCGGCCGGACCATATTCACTTATGAGTTGGATTGCGGCATACCGAATATTATGGGCGGGTTAAAAGCAAAAGACAGCAATGCCAGCACTTCCGGGGCAGGAGGCAAGTTTGTCAAGAATGGCATAAATTTATTGAGACTGCAAAGAATGCCGTTTTCTTCAACGCTTTTGTGGAAGAGCCAGGTTCAATTGAGCCCTTATATTTTACCTTCGACCGAACAATTCCAGTTGGGCGGCATCACCAATGTGCGTGGTTATCCTTCGGCAGAGGCAGTGGGTGATCAGGGATATACCACGACTTTTGAATGGTCCTGCCCTTTGTATTTACTGCCCAAGGATATCAATGTTCCTTTCAGCAAAGTTAAAATCTATGATGCCTTGAGAATAGTTACTTTTTATGATTGGGGCAGGGTGCATTTGAAAAGGCCCACCGACACTCAGGATAAGAACAAATCTTTGAGTTCCGCGGGTTGTGGAGTGCGTTTTAATCTTCCCAAGAGCCTTTCCGTTAGGGTCGAAGTAGCCTGGCCTTTGGGTAAAATGCCGTCGGACGGCAACGGCGCCCGGACCTGGGCCCAGGTTACCAAAGATTTTTAGAAAAAATAACTGGTTGAAAACTTGACGAGAGCCTTTTTATATGGCATACTTATCTGAAGTTTTTATTTTAATAGAATCATAACCCCAATAATTTCAACAAGCTTCAAGTTAAGCTGGAAAGTTTCGTAATGGCGTTACGTAACAAAAATGTTTTCGGGTTAAGGACAGCAATAATCGCAATCGCGTTATTCTGCTGTCCTGTTTTTTCATATGCCTTGCCTCAAGGCGCGAAAGTTACCCAAGGCAGCGCTACCGTTGAATATTCCAGCGATAATACCGCGCTTACCATTACCGCCGCTACCGATAAAGTCGTTATTGATTACTCCAGCTTTAGTATTGCCGCAAACGAAGTAGTCAATTTCATTCAGAATAGCGTTACCTCGGCCGCGTTAAACCGCGTTACCGGAAGCAGTGTTTCGGATATCGCCGGAACACTTACTGCCAATGGCATCATCTATCTAATTAATTCCAACGGTATCAACATCGCTTCAACCGCCAATATCAATGCGGCGGGTTTCCTTGCTTCTACTTTAAATATTACCAATGCCGATTTCTTAAGCGGCAAGTATAAATTCTTTCAAGACGGCGCGAATTCTTTCATTGTCAACCGCGGCAATATCCATATCCGTAATGGCGGTTATGTCATTTTACTGTCACAAGCAGTGCAGAACCTCGGCAATATTTCCGTGGAAGCCAGCTTGGGCACGGTAGTTTTGGCAAGCGGTGAAGCGATTACTCTGGCTTTGGATGATGCCGCGGACATTTCAGTGGTTATTGACAAAGCGGTGCAGAGCGAAGTGTTCGGGCCGGATGGCAATAAATTTGACAGCGCTGTTAAAAATACCGGTTCGATTACCGCTAATGGCGGCAAGATCATTCTGACTGCCAAGGTATTAAACAAGGTTTTTGATTATGCCGTAAATAACACCGGTGTAATCCAGGCGACCAGCGTAGAAAATCACAATGGCGTAATTGAATTAGTTGCGCAAGGCGCGCCCATCATTAACAGCGGCACACTGGATGCCGGCAAGATTTCCATCAGCGCTCTCGGCACAGAGTTCATTAATATAGGTAAGATAATAGCTGATGGCGTAGATGGCTTGCCTAATGGCGGCTTGATAAATATCCAGGCAGGCACCATTTTACAACAGGGTTTAATTTCTGCTAACGCCCTTGAAGGCGGCACAGCAGGAGAAGTCACTATTGTTTCCGAGACAGCCACTGTTTTAGATGAAGGCAGTTCAGTTGAAGCCCGGGCCTTAGGTATTGTTGGCGTTGGGGGCAGAGTTACTGTAAACTCAACCGGTGGCAATACGACAGTAAATAAAAACGCTGTAATTGATGTTTCAGCAGGTTCAGGCGTCGGGGATGCCGGTTTTATTGAGGTTAGTGCATATAAACAATTGGGATTCTTTGGTATATTATCCGGCCGGGCTCCTCCGGGGTATAAAACTGGGACTGCAATACTTGACCCCGATGATTTGATAGTAGAAGGCGGTATTTATAATGTAAATACTACCTTTACCGCAGTTAATAATCTTACCGTTAGAGGCGATTTAACCGTTAATAACGGAAGCCTCACTTTTATAGCAGACAATAATAATGACGGTGTAGGAGATTTCTACCAGGAGTTCGGTCTAATAAAGACTACTAGTTCTACCGCAGGGGATATCAGTATAAGCGGCGTTAATGTAACAGTAAGAGCTATCCAATCCGCGAAAGATCTTCAGATTACCGCCAAAAATTTACTTACCATTGCCCCTACTTGGGGGCATAAGGGCACTTTTACAATTAGTTATGCTTCTTTAGGTATAACCTCCGACCTTTCCGATTTTCCTGTTTTAGTCAAATTGACCAGTGTTGATTTTGACCTTTCAAACAGTAATATCCGTTTTGTAGACAGCCAGGGACACGCGTTATCGTATGAAGTGGAAAAGTGGTCAATTTCTGATGGAGTAGCTTATATCTGGGTAAAATTACCCACCTTAAGCCATTCTTCGGATACCACTTTCTATATGTATTATGATAATAATTCCGCTTTGCCTGTTGATGCTTTTAATAATTCTTCCGATGTGTGGAGCGCCAATTATGTCATGGTACAGCATATGGACGGCGATTATTCCGATTCTACATCAAATAACAATAACGGCACAAATGTAGGGGACGTAAATACCGTTGATGGCGAAATAGGCGATGCGAGTAACTATAGCGGAATCTCTAATAATAAGATAGTCGTTGCTTATAGCAATAGATTTAACGAACTGCCTTTGACTATTTCGCTGTGGGTTAAGGCTGATTCACTTAATCAAGAAACTTGGACTGCATTTTTAGGTAACTATACCAGTTCTTCTAGCAACGGCTGGAATTTTGATTTATATAATACTGGATCTAGTAACGGGTATACTTTTTATTACTTCGGTGATTCTCAAAACAAGGTATATCCCTTAAATAGCTTATTTGGGTCTGCCTCAACATCATGGGTCTATTTGACAGTTACGGTTGACTCTTCCGGCCTAAAGGCCTACCGTGATGGCCAGCTACTTGGAATTTATAGCTGGACCGCAGGTAGTGCTAAGAATGCTACGCAAACAGCTGCGCTTGCAATCGGGGAAAGCACTAATAACTATAAGCCGAGTTTTGATGGCGCAATAGATGAAGTCTGGATATCTCATGTTACCCGTAGCGCAGATTGGATAAAAGCTTCCTATATAAATGAAACCACACCGGCTGCTATTAGCGGAACTGCAAGCGTAACTGGCGGGCTTACTGCTACCGGTAAAGTAACCCTTAGTTCTGAAGGAGCCATTACTAGTACTAATAATCAAGTTGATATCACCGCCAATAGTCTTATTCTTTCCGCAGTCAATGGTATTGGTTCAGGGTGTCCTCTTAAAACAGCGGTTGCCTACCTTCAGGCTATAAATTCTAGTGTCGGGAATATCGAAATCGATAATACTGGTAATTTGACTATATCTGGAAACGGCATCAGTAATTTGGGCGGTGACGTAAAGATTACTACCCATTCCGACCTTATCCTGGTTGATAATATAACCGCCAGCGGTACCGTTACCCTGAATATCGCCGGCGCCGTTGCAGACAATCATGGCGGTTATGACGATATCGTCGCGGCCGGGCTTGAACTTATCACGATTAACGGGATTACGACAACCGCTTCCGGAATGAATTCTACCTTGGAGATTCAGGTAGGCAAACTTGCAGCGCATAACATAGGCTCAGGCGTAATCGACATACTTAATACCGGCACTCTAACTGTAACTACTGTCGGCTCAACCTCGGGCGTAACCAATGACAACGGCAATGTTATCCTTGCTACTAAAGAATCAGGGAATAATTTAATTCTCGAGCAGTCTGTTAAGGCTCCTGGAAAGAGGGTAACCTTGGATATCAACGGCGCTGTCTATGATGATCATAACGGTTATGACGATGTCGTTGCGGATGAATTAAAGCTTCTTACTGTAAACGGTACAAAGACCAATATGAGCTGGCCGGTTACCTTGGAAACCCAGGTAAATAAATTCGCAGCTTATAACTCCGGCTCAGGCGTAATCGACATACTTAATACCGGCGATTTAACAATCACAACCGTAGATGGGACGGTTGGAGTAACAAATAACGGCGGGAATGTCGCTATAAGTACCAAAGAATCAGGAAATGATTTAATTCTTGAGCAGTCTGTTAAAGCTCCGGGGAATACCGTTACCCTGAATATCGCCGGCNNACGGCGGGAATGTCGCTATAAGTACTCGTAACAAAGCGCCGGCGACCACTGCGTTTATTAAAATTGGCGCTGATGGTAAAATTGTCACCAACGGCGGAAATATTACCTTAGATGCTACTGGTGATGTTTATGTATATAATATCTCTACTGATGGAAAGTTCACTGGAGTTGCTCCCACATCTGGCACAGTAAATATTAAGTCTGGCGGTAATATAGAGGATGCATATGATGACGGTAACTATGACATAAGTGCTTTAAATATTGTTTTGGATGCTTCTGGCGGCATAGGCACAATCTCTCCTGCACCTATTGAATTAAGGTATGATAATTTAACTATTATTACCAAGCTTATCGTATCTCCTGTTACTAGCACTTACGGTGATACGGTTAATTTAACTGCTATCCTTACCGCTGGTTCCACTGGGGTAAGCGGAAAAACGGTTACTTTTACCGTTAACAGCGTAAATTATATCGGTACTACTAATGTTAACGGGGTTGCTACAGCTACTGTAACCGGCCTTAATGCAAGTTCCTATCCTATCAGCGCCAGCTTTGCGGGAGACACAAGTTACGCTGCCACCAGCGGGACAGGTACAATGACGGTTAATAAGGCCGACGCCGTAATTAGCGTTG
>DJWJ01000010.1 GCA_002440965.1 Candidatus Omnitrophica bacterium UBA6233 | reverse complement strand
CCTTGGTTTAAACCAATCATTCTTTCAAAAGTTTATCATTATGAGATGGTGAATGCAAGGAAAATTTAGAATATTTTAGAATATTTTTGGAGAAATAGGCGAAAACAAGGAATCTAATTGAATTGCTTTCTTACCTTGGGCCGGGTAAGATAATATACCAAACAGAGAGAAACAATGATATCGACAAGATAAGAAGTGACGGCGCAAAGCCATGCCAGCATGTTTATCCGTGGAATCGCCTCTACGGAAAGCACCCCCTGCCTAATCTGCCACCATAAGATTTTCCTGTAGACTTCTACAGGATGCTTCCAGTAAATAGTGGCTATGGTGAATAAACCGATAAATATGACTATTTTGCGAAAAATATCCTTACGGAATAAAATTCCTATCCCGGAGATAAATAAGGCCGCCCTTATCCCCAGAGAAAAAAGATACCTGATAAAAATCAAGTTCTTAGGAGAAGGCCTAAACCTGACATAGTAAGAATCGAAGCTCCCCGGAAGGCTCAAGAATGAATACACAACGATCAGGATAACGCAAATTGTTATCCCGGCCGTTAATCTTCCTTCGGCTGAAGTTTGAGCCTCATTCATCGGCATTTTCGAATTATCCGCCATAGCTTAATATTTTACCCTTGAAAGACAAAGCCCCCTGGCAGGAGCAGTTTGCCCGGCAAGCCGGCGATTGCGGGAGAGCAATATCTTTTTGAGCGCTCCTCTATCCAATCTTCCCCTGCCTATCTCAATCAAAGTTCCCGCAATGTTCCTGACCATATTATATAAAAACCCATCCGCCTCGATATCAATAGATATATAATCATTTTTCTTTTTTATATCAATGTTCTTTATAATCTTAACGGGATTCTTGTCTTTTCCTAAAGAAGCTTGAAAGGCGCTGAAATCATGCTTCCCTAATAAACTTAAAGCTTCCTCCCGCATAATCCTTACATCCAGAGGATGCGGATAGAAAAAAACTCTATGCCTTGACAAAGGCGAAGAATAATCCCGGTTTAATATAGTATAGCGGTAAATCTTGGATTTTGCCGAGAAACGGCTATGGAAAATTAAAGGAACTAAACTTATTTTAACAATCTTTATATCTTCCGGAAGAATCCCATTTAAGCCTAGTTTCAACCTAGGCAAAGAGATATTAGAATGCGTAAGAAAATTGGCGATTTGGGCTTCGGCATGAACGCCGGAGTCAGTCCTGCCGGAAACGATTAATTTTACTTTTTCCTGAAGGATCTTGCGGAGCTTTTTCTCGATTACTGCTTGAATTGTCTTACCGCGGCCTTTAGGCTGGATTTGCCAACCCGCGTAATTTGTTCCGTCGTATTCTATTTCGAGCTTGAGATTACGCATTCGGCGATTTGCACGGCATTGGTAGCAGCCCCTTTACGCAGGTTATCCGCGACAACCCACAGCCAGAAGCCATTCTTTACAAAAGCGTCCTGACGGATACGGCCGACAAAAGTTTCATCTCTGCCTTCAACATCTTTAGGCATAGGATAAACATTATTTTTAGGTTCATCTATCAAAACTACTCCCGGAGCTTTCGCAAGGATAGCTTTAATTTTATCAACCGAGATAGGACGCGAAGCCTCAAAGTAAACTGATTCGGAGTGCCCGGTCCTAACCGGAACTCTCACCGTAGTAGCCGAGATTTTGATTCTCGGAGCATGCATAATCTTATGAGTTTCTTTTACCAATTTCCACTCCTCATTGGTATAATCACCCTCCCCAAAAGAACCTATATGGGGAAAAACATTATACGCCAATTGCTGAGGCATAGATTTATTAACAACGCTTACACGCACATTTCCAAAACCTCCTTGCGCTATTAAAAAATTCTCTTCTTTTAATTGCTCAACAGCGCCTTTACCGGCACCGCTGGAAGCCTGTAAAGTAGTAACAATAATCCTTTTAACCCCGACTTTTCTATGAATCGGATTCAAAGCTACAACCATCTGGATGGTTGAGCAATTTGGATTAGCAATAATCCCTTTATGCTTCTTAACATCCGCGGAATTAACTTCGGGAACTACTAACGGAACGTTTTTATCCATCCGGAAATCCGCGCCATTATCAATAACTACCGCGCCTCTTTTTACCGCCTCCCGGGCATAAGTCACTGCTGCGCCCTTTTCACCCTCGGTTCCGGCGAATAAAGCGATATCTATACCCTCAAAACCTTCCGGGGAAATCGGTTTTACCGCATATTTCTGCCCATCAACATCCATCTCGCGGCTGGAACGCGCAAATACACGCAATTCTCCAATAGGAAAATTGCGCTGTTTTAAAACCCGCAGCATCTCTATACCCACCACACCTGCGCCAACTACGGCCACATTATATTTAGTTTTCTTCATTTTAATTTCTTTCTAAAGAAATAGATTAAATAATTTGCGCTACCAGGTCTCCGACTTCAGTCGTAGAATAACCCATTTTTCCGGCAGCCAGGGTTTTTAATTTACCATTAGCAACCTTAATAACCGCATCCTCAACCGCTTTGGCCGCCTTGCTCTCGCCTAAATTATCCAACATCATTCCAACTGCGCAAATCGCGGCCAAAGGATTAATCACGTTCTTACCTGTATATTTCGGAGCGCTTCCCCCGATCGGTTCAAACATCGATACACCTTCCGGATTAATGTTGCCACCGGCAGCAATACCCATACCACCCTGGATCATCGCTCCCAAGTCAGTAATAATATCGCCGAAAATATTATCGGTAACAATAACATCAAACCACTCCGGATTTTTAACAAACCACATCGTAGTCGCATCAACGTGCGCGTAATCCGTAGTAACATCCGGATATTCCTTGGCAACCTCGTTAAAAACTCTCTCCCAGAGGTTCCAGGCATAAGTCAAAACATTAGTTTTACCGCAAAGAGTAAGTTTCTTTCTTTTATTGCGCTTACGGGTGAATTCAAAGGCGTAGCGGATGCAACGTTCAACACCCTTACGGGTATTGTAAGAAATCTGAATCGCCACTTCATCCTTAGTCCCTTTATCCTTAAACTCGCCCATACCTTTATAAATGCCTTCGGAGTTCTCACGCACAACTACAAAATCTATATCTTCCGGTTTTTTGTCTTTCAAAGGGCAAAAATTGGAATTATACAGCTTAACCGGCCTTAAATTTATATATTGGTCCAAAGCAAACCTTAACTTTAACAAAACCCCTGTTTCAATGATCCCGGGTTTTACGTTAGGATCGCCTACCGCGCCCAAGTAAACCGCGGAATATTTTTTTAATTCGGCAACATCGCTATCATCCACTAATTTTCCGGTAGCTAGATATCTTTTGCCGCTAAAGTCAAAATCTTTAGTTTCATACTTAAAACCAAATTTTTCGCTCGCTCTTTTTAAAACCTTTAACCCCTCGGCAACAACTTCCGGTCCCGTGCCATCTCCGCCGATAACCGCGATTTTATACATGCCTGGTTCCTCTCTTCTTTATATAATTCATCAGGCCGCCTTCTTCTACCAACTCCTGTAGAAATTCAGGAAAAGCCTGGGTTTGATAGGTTTGGCTTTGCGTCAGGTTTTTGATTACGCCCGTGCTTAAATCTATTTCAATCAAATCCCCTTCTTTTATTTTATCCGTATCCGCCAGTTCCAAAAAAGGCAAACCGATGTTTATGGCATTCCGGAAAAATATCGCGGCAAAACTCTTGGCAATCACCGCAGATATTCCAGCACCCTTAATCGCAACCGGCGCATGCTCCCGGCTTGAACCGCAGCCAAAATTCTTTCCCGCTATAATTATGTCCCCCGGATTTACCTTTTTGGTAAAATCCGGGGCTATCGCTTCCATGCAATGCGAACCTAATTCCTTAGGATCAGTAGAAATCAAATACTTAGCCGAAATAATATCATCGGTGTTTATATCATCGCCGAATCTATGGACTTTACCTTTTATAATCATATGTTTTTCAGGGACGGTTCTCAACTCAATCTAAAAGTGTCCCCTTAGGGGACAGTTTTGCCTTGGTTTGAGAACCGTCCCTATATTTCCTCGGGATGCGTAATTCTGCCGGTAATGGCTGAAGCAGCTGCAACCGCCGGGTTAGACAAATAGACAAAACTCTTAGGGCTGCCCATTCTGCCAATAAAGTTACGGTTAGTGGTAGCCAAAGCGACTTCACCTTCGGTTAAAATTCCCATATGCCCGCCCAGGCACGGCCCGCAAGTAGGAGTAGAAAATACTCCTCCTGCCTTAATAAAAATTTCCGCTAATCCTTCCTTTACCGCTTCCAGATAAATTTTCTGCGTAGCCGGAAAAATAATCAACTTCACTCCCGGAGCCGCTTTTTTACCCTTTAATATTTTAGCGCTAATCCTTAAATCCGAAATCCTGCCGTTAGTGCAGGAGCCAATAACCACCTGATCGACCTTAACCTTATTCAATTCCGATACTACCCTGGTATTGCTGGGCAGATGCGGACAAGCTACCTGCGGTTCTAAATCCGAGATATCCCACTCGTAAATATAATCATAATGGGCGCCTTTATCCGACGCATAGAATTTCGGGGCACGACCTTGAGCTTTAGGCCTTCCCTTAACATATTTCTTAGTGATTCCATCGGGCTCAATCAATCCTGCCCGGGCGCCGGCTTCAATAGCCATATTGCTCATAGAAAATCTATCATCCATGCTCAAGGTGCGAATCACCGGACCGGAAAATTCCATAGCTTTGTATAAAGCGCCGTCTACTCCGATTTTACCGATAGTAAACAGGATTAAATCCTTACCGCCGACCCACTTCTTTAGCTTTCCTTTATAAATAAATTTAACCGAGCCCGGAACCTTAAACCAGCATTTTCCATCGATAAAAGCGCGAGCCAGATCAGTTGAGCCTACACCGGTTGAATATGCGCCTAAAGCCCCATAAGTGCAAGTGTGGGAATCCGCGCCGATTACCAGGTCTCCGGAAGTCACCAACCCCATCTCCGGCAGGAGCGCGTGCTCAATACCCATACAGCCAACTTCAAAATAATTTTTTATCTTCTGCTCCGCGGCAAAATTAGCCAAAATCTTGCATTGATTAGCGCTTCTTAAATCTTTGGCCGGAGCAAAATGATCCGGAACCAGCACGATCTTGTTTTTATCAAAAACATGTTTTACCCCGCTCTTTTTGAATTGTTCGATAGCAAAAGGCGCGGTAATATCATTACCCAAGGCGATATCCACATTAACCTCGATAAATTCGCCAGGATGGATATCTTTTTTGTTGCTATGCGCCAGTAATATTTTTTCTGAGATTGTGTATGGCATGGTTATTTTAATGTCAAATGACAAAGCGCAAAATTCAAAATAAATTTAAATGACAAATACCAAATGATAAAACACCGGTTTTGATATTTGGGTTTTGGATTTATTTTGGATTTTGAATCTTGACATTTGAATTTTAAAACTTATTCGAACTTCTTAACAATCAAAGAGGCATTATGCCCGCCGAAACCCAAAGAATTGGACATACATACCTTTATATCGGCTTTGCGGGAAGTATTGGGCACGTAATCCAAATCACAGTCAGGATCAGGATGCTCGTAATTAATCGTGGCATGCACGACACCTTCCTTCAGAGTCATACAACAAACAACGAATTCTACGCCGCCGGCAGCCCCCAAAGAGTGGCCGATCATAGATTTAGTTGAAGAAACCATAACTTTTTTAACATGGGCGCCAAATGCCATTTTCATGGCCTGCGTTTCAATTTTATCATTCAGTTTAGTGGAAGTTCCATGAGCGTTAATATAGCCTACGTCTTCGGGATTGAGTTTAGCATCGGTTAAAGCTAACTGCATCGCCCGGCCAGAACCTTCTCCAGCAGGGTCAGGCGCGGTTATATGATACGCGTCGCAAGTCATCCCAAAACCGACAATCTCGGCAATTATGTCAGCCCCTCTTTTCCTGGCGTGTTCCAAACTTTCTAAAACCACTAAACCACAGCCCTCAGCCATAACAAAACCATCGCGCTCTTTATCAAATGGCCGGGAAGCTTTTTGCGGATCGTTATTTCTCTTGGAAAGAGCTTTTAAGGCGCAGAATCCGCCAACAGCAGTAGCCACAATACAGCTTTCCGTTCCACCCGTAATCATTACATCCGCGTCTCCGCGAGCTATAATCCTGAACGCGTCACCAATCGCGTGCGATCCCGAAGCGCAAGCAGTAGCTACACAGGAATTCGGGCCCTTAAAACCGAATTTTATCCCCACTAAACCGCTTGCCTCATTAACAATCAACATCGGAATGAGAAAAGGCGACAGCCGCGAAGGGCCTTTAGTCAAATATACCTTATGCTCTTCCTCTATGGTATAAAGACTACCTATACCCGAACCAATTAAAACTCCACACCTTTCTTTATTCGTTTTATCTAAATCTAAACCTGAAGAAGTTACAGCTTGTTTTGCCGCGGCCAAAGCATATTGCACGAATTTAGCAGTGCGCCGGGTCTCTTTAAAGTCCAAACCAGCCATAGCCGGATCAAATCCTTTAACTTCACCGGCAATCCGCGAATCAAAATTAGCAGGATCAAAACTGATCATCGGCCCTACGCCGCTCTTACCTTCTTTTATCGACTTCCAGAAAATAGAAACGTCGTTGCCGACCGGAGAAATTATCCCTAAACCCGTAACAACTACCCTGTTTTCTTTCATTTTTTTAATATTGGCTATTAAAACTCACCCCGCTAAGCAAAAAATAGCGGGGTGATTGAACCAAATATCTATATAAATTTATTATTTGCTAGCGCTTTTTTCTTCAATATACTTAACGGCATCGCCGACAGTAGCTATCTTCTCGGCATCCTCATCCGGTATTTCAATGCCAAATTCCTCTTCTAACGCCATAACCAGCTCTACGGTATCCAGAGAGTCCGCGCCTAAATCATCCACAAAAGATGCTTCAGGAGTTACCTCTTCAGGTTTTACGCCTAACTGTTCTGCAATTATTGACTTAACTTTCTCTTGAACTGCCATTCTTTTTTCCTCCTTAATTTTCCGTTACACACGGATGTGAAAAATAATCCCTAAATAAGGGATTGTGTTCCTAGGCCATAACCATGCCGCCGTCAACTGTAATAACTTGTCCGGTTATATAATTTGCTTCTTCGGACGCTAAAAATAAACAGACATTCGCCACATCCTGAGGAAGCCCGAGCTTAGCCAGAGGTATTGCCTCTAGCATCCTAGCCTTTACATCTTCAGGAAGCTTAGCAGTCATATCCGTTTGGATAAATCCAGGCGCTACTGCGTTGGCATTAACATTACGGCTTGCCAATTCTTTGGCTACGGTTTTTGTAAGAGCGATTATACCTGCTTTAGAGGCGGCGTAATTTGCCTGCCCTGCGTTTCCCATCAGACCGATAATCGAAGCTATGCTGACAATCTTACCGCTTCGTTGTTTTATCATCGGCCGGGAGACCGCTTTGATGCAGTTAAAAGTGCCTTTAAGGTTCACATTTATCACTGAATCCCACTCGGATTGGGACATTCTTAAGATAAGATTGTCTTTTGTAATCCCAGCGTTGTTAACTAATATATCAACCTTTCCAAATTTGTCAAGAATTTTGTTCAATCCTTCTTCGACCTTGGCGTAGTCTGTAACATCCATCTCCAAAGCCAGGGATTTTCTGCCTAAAGCCTCGATTTCTAAGGCTGTTTTCTGGGCAACTTCCAGGTTAACATCCGCAACTACGATATCCGCGCCTTCTTTAGCAAAAGTCATAGCAATTGCCTGGCCTATTCCTCTTGCCCCGCCAGTGATCAAGGCTACTTTATCTTTCAATTTCATTTTTTTTATCCTCCATACTTACCTTTTATTCCCCCGGGACACTTTCCTATCCAGCCTACGTGAATAGCCTACCACGGAAAATGTCCCGTAGATTATGGGATATCCGCGCTTTTCTCTATATTCGTAACCTGAACAGCAGGATTTATTTTGCGCATCAGGCCCTTAAGAACCTTTCCCGGGCCAAATTCGTAAAACTGCGTAACGCCTTTTGAAAGAATAAAACGCATGGAATCTTCCCATTTTACCGAAGAGCAGACTTGCTTGACCAGATTTTCCCTTATTTGATCAGGCTTATCCTGAGGTAAAGCTGTGTAGTTGCTTACTACCGGAACAAAATTCTCATTAATAGGCGTTTTATCCAGCGCTTCTTTTAATCCGGCTGAAGCTTCGGACATTAAAGATGAATGGAACGCTCCGCTTACTTCCAGCGGGATCACCCGTTTTGCTCCTGCTTCATTGCATAGAGGTATAGCTTTATTTATGGCTATGCCTGAACCCGAAATAACCACCTGACCCGGACAATTCAAATTGGCTATTTCAGCTCCGCTTTCCGTACAGATATCTTCAAGCATATCAACCTCTAATTCCAGAACAGCGGCCATTTTTCCGGGATACTTCTTAGCTGCCGCATCCATTAACTCGCCTCTTCGCTTGATCAAACAGATACCATCTTCGAAATCAAGAGCGCCGGAAGCAATCAAAGCGCTATATTCGCCTAAACTTAAACCCGCCATATAGGCAGGAGTAATTTTATTTTTGGATTTAAAAGCTTCGAATGCGGCGATAGTGACGGTTACAATCGCGGGTTGAGAAACCCTGGTAACTTTGAGCTGATCTTCAGAGCCCTCAAAGCAAATTTTCTTCAAATCAAAATCCAGCAATCCTTGCGCTTTATCAAATATGGCTCGGCTCTGGGGAAAGTTTTCGTATAAATCCTTGCCCATGCCAACATATTGGCTGCCTTGACCGGCGAAAAGGAATCCTACCATTCAATAACGGCTGCTCCCCAGACTAAGCCGGCTCCGAAAGCGTCTAAAAGAACAATGTCGCCTTTTTTAATCCTGCCTTCTTTTGCCGCCTCAACTAAGGCTGTGGCAGTAGAAGCGCTAGACATATTGCCATACTTTTCTATATTCAGGAATATTTTATCTTCGGTAAGCCCCAATCTCTTGGCAACTGCCATAATGATCCGGGAATTTGCCTGGTGGGGTATGATAAGGTCAATATCGGAAAATTTCAAACCAGCTTTTTCTAAAACTGTCAGGGCCGCGTCAGTCATGGTCCTAACGGCAATCTTGAATAATTCATTTCCGTTCATTTTAAGATAATGCAGGCGGGCATCAACTGTTTCATACGAAGCAGGTTTTCTTGAGCCGCCAGCCGGAAGATTTAATAAGCCTAAATTCGAACCATCGCAGCCAAGATAAGTAGCGGTTATTCCGCCATCCTTAACTTCTCCTAAAACGCAGGCGCCTGCTCCATCGCCGAATAGAACACAAGTGTTCCTGTCTTTCCAATCTGTTATGGAAGAAAGTTTTTCCGCGCCGATAACCAAAGCGTTTTTATAGACCCCGGTAGAGATAAACTGCTGGGCGATAGAAAGCGCGTAAACAAATCCGGCGCAGGCCGCGGAGATATCAAAAGCAGCGGCTTTCTTTGCGCAGAGCGCGTTTTGAAGAATTGACGCTACTGAAGGAAAAGGCATATCCGGAGTAATAGTTGCTACGATGATCAAATCCAGGTCTTCGGGTTTTATTTTCGCGTTATTCAAAGCCTCTCTGGCAGCAGCAATAGCCAAATCCGAAGTAGCTTCCTCGTCAGATGCCAACCTGCGTTCTTTTATACCGGTGCGCGTAGTGATCCACTCATCAGAAGTGTCCACCATCTTCTCTAAATCCGCGTTAGTCAAAACTTTTTTAGGTAGATATTCGCCTACACCGATGATACCGACTTTTTTCATTTCTTGCTGATCGCCTCGGTAATTTTCTCGTTGAAATTACGGTCAACTTCTTCTTTGGCCACTCTGATCGCGTTCTTGATTGCCTTAACATTGGAACGGCCATGGCCGATGATCGTTACGCCATTAACCCCTAATAAAGGCGCTCCGCCATACTCGGAATAATCAAGTTCTTTTTTAAATCGTTTTAAACTTGGCAATAAAAAGAGCAAGCCGATCTTGCCCAAAGCATTGCTTAAGAGATGCCTTTTTAAAAATACCTGCATTGCTTGCGCCGCGCTTTCCAAAACTTTCAGCGCGACATTCCCCACAAATCCGTCGCAGACAATGATATCGGCTTTTCCGGATAAAAAATCCTTGCCTTCCACATTACCGATAAAATTAAGGTTACTCTTCTGCAACAGCTCATGCGTCTCGCGCATAAATTCAGGGCCTTTGGCCTCTTCTTCGCCGATATTCAATAATCCGATGGAAGGATTGGTTTTATTTAAAATAGTCCGGCAGTAAACATCACCCATAACCGCGTATTGTAAAAGCTGGTTTGGCTTGGGGTCAATGTTTGCGCCGACATCAATGATCAAAGATATGCCTTTTAAGGTAGGAGTAATAATAGCAATTCCTGGGCGCTCAACTCCGGGTATCATCCTTAAACCTAAGGTCGCGGCGCAGACAACCGCTCCGGTGTTCCCGGCGCTAAAAAAAGCTCCGGCCTTGCCTTCTTTAACTAAATTTATTCCTACGACAATAGAGGAATTTCTTTTTTTCCGCACGCTTAGCGCAGCAGACTCGCACATCTCAATTGTCTCAGGAGCATGGACTACTTCAATATTGTTCCCGGAATATTTGGCTTTTTTAAGCAGAGGATCAATCTTTGTCTGATCACCTACCAGGATAACTTCGGCGCCATACTCTTTAACCGCCGCCAATGTGCCGTCAATAACCACTCCGGGCGCGTGATCCCCGCCCATAGCATCGACCACTATTTTCATTTGGTTATCTCCCAAATAATGTTTTTTTCGCTAATTTCGTAACCAACCCTTATCTTGTCGTGCGACAGCCCCCTTCGGAGACAGTCCCTACTGGCAACACTTATCTAAGCAAATTATTTCTTCTTCTTTTTCTCTTTTACTTTTATTTCAATAACCTGTTTACCTTTGTAAAAACCGCAAATAGGGCAAACAATATGAGCTAATTTCGGCTGCTTGCATTGCGGACAAGGGCTCAAACCCCCTGCTTTTACTTTCCAATGGGTACGGCGCTTACGGCCGCGCGTTGCTGAATGCCTTCTCTTAGGTAGGGCCACGTCTCGCTCCTTTCAGTCGCTCGAAAATCCAAATTTCAAAATTAAAATCCCAAAACAAATCTTTTACTTGGACTTACAGCTACAACTTCCATTATTTAAATTTCCACCACACTTAGCACATAAACCTTTACAATCAATGCCGCATAAAGGATTAATCTGATAATTTAAAATTATTTCTTCCCGGATATCCGGATCCAAATTAATTACCGGCTCGAGCTTATCAACGGCATAATGCAACTCGAGCTGCCGGTTAAAACCGGTATTTATCTCTTCCAGGCAACGGCTGCAGGTTATGACCATCGGCGCTTCCAAAGCCAGATTCACGCTAACCGCGCTATAACTTTTGGCAACAACCGCTTTTGCTTTTATTGGACCGGAGAATTTGATAATCCCGGTATCCAGATCCAACTTCGCGGGACTGAATTCCTCGACAAGAGTTATCCCTTCATCAGGTATTTTACGAGTGTCAATTTTCACCCCGTTAGAAACCTCGCTTATAAAAACATACCCCCGCCATAGAAAATTTAACGGTTGCCCGCGGCAACCTGTTTCTAACGGGATTCACCGCTTTACGCGTAATTTTGCTTTAAGCGCCTTTTCCACAAAATCCGGGACGAAATTCGTTAAATCCGCGCCCAGAGCCGCAGTTTCTTTCAAAAGCTTCGAAGAAAGATAGCTATATGATTCATGGGGCATAAGAAAAATGGTTTCGATATCCGGAGAAAGCTTTCTATTGGTTAAAGCCATCTGGAATTCAAACTCAAAATCCGAAATCATCCTTAAGCCTCTAACCAGAACCTTGACCTTGCGCTTACGCGCGTAATCTACAACCAACCCGTCGAAACTTACCACTTCCACGCCTTTTAAGCCGACAGCAGCCTGCTTAAGCATAGCCACTCTCTCTTGAGTGTCAAAAAGCGGCCCTTTTTGAGGATTGGCAGCTACAGCTATAATTAACTCGGGGAAGATATCCTGCGCCCTCTTAATCAGATCGATATGACCGTTAGTTACCGGGTCAAAAGTTCCGGGATAGATGGCTTTCTGGCACACTTTATCTGTTTTCTTTCCTATATAATGATAATATAGTGCTTCCGTAAGTATAATTCCTGAATAAACTTAAAACTCCCAGTTCAACTGGGAGGTTCTCCTTATCAAAATGCTGCACTATTATCAAGCCATTGGGCGCTAATATATCACAAGCCTCAAGGGTTTTCAAGGTTTTTTTTGCCAGCGACTCCTCATCTACCCCGGATTCGCTAACGTTAAGCTTAAAATACGGTGGATCCAGGAAAATAATATCAAACCGCTTCCCTTCTTTGCTTAAGCGCGCCAGGGCTTTTTGGACATCCAGAGGTATTATAAGATACCTACTACTCAATACCGAAGTGTTCGAGGCCAGAGTCTTAAGGACACCGGGCTCATTTTCTACAAAAATCACTTCTCTGGCTCCACGCGAAGCTGCCTCCAAACCCACTGCCCCGGAACCGGCAAATAGCTCCAAAAACGCCAAGCCCTCAATGTCGCCTAAAATATCAAAGACCGCTTTTCTGGCCTTAGCCTGGGTTGGCCGGATACCTCCAGGCATACCAATGTTCCTACCTTTAAATTTACCAGTGGTTATGCGCATTTATTTCAAATATCTTAACACCGTATCCGCTGCGTCCACCCCGGAGACAAAACAAGCATGCACCCCTGCTCCGGGCTGGGTCCAGGCGCCGGTTAAATATAGCCCTCTTACCTGCGTGCAATACCCGGTCCGGCGTAAAACCGATTGCGCCGGAGTCTGGGCAAAACCGTAAATTGCGCCTTCCGGCGAAGAACCGTAACGTTCCATCGTTTTAGGAGTAGCAATCTCCATAACCTCGATATTAGCGGATAATCCGGGAAGATACTTTTCACAGCGTTCAATCAACTTCCGGGCAACCTGTTCTTTTTTAGCCTTGTAATCCTGCGGTGAGAGATCCTTCCAATTAGTATAAGAATCTAAAACCATAATTAAAAGCGTTCCTTTTCCGACAGGGGCCAGATTCGGATCAAGCCGAGAATGATCAACCAAAGCAAAAGCGCGCTGTTCATAGTCCGCGCTGAAACAACTCCGCAGATCTTCTTCATGATCATAGCTGATATTTATCGAATACATATAATGGCTCATACCTAAATTTTTAGCCGTAGTCTTTAACCCTAAATAAATCTGAAAAGCGGAAATTGACTTTTCCAAACCCGAAAACTTTTTGCGATACGCTTCTTTAACCGTTGAATTATCAATAAGCTTATCAAAGGTATCCAGAGGATTAGCATTGCTGATTATCGACTTAGCCGTAAATACCTCTCCCTTATCAGTAACTACCGCCTTAACCGTCTTACCGCCTTCAGTAACTATTCTGGAAACCTGAGTATTGAATTTCACTTCCGAACCATTTTCTTTAATTTTTTCAACTATTGCCTTAAAAAGCGCGCTCGAGCTTCCCCTAATGTAAGCTGTCGGGACATAATGGTAACCGGTAAAAACTACCAGAAAATAAAAAGCCGATATTCTTGCCGGAGGAAGGCCGACAAAATTCCAGATATTCGTGATAATACCTTTTAGTTTTATATCCTTTACAAACTCATTCAAAAATTCTTCAAAGGTGATCATCGAAGTCCTGATAATCATCGGACACATAAAAGAAGCGCAAATAAGTTTCAAGGGTAACGGTAAATTAGAACGTTTATACCAATCAACTTGATGGTAAAATTTATCAATAGCCAGAAAAAGTTTATCAATACCGGCTTCTTCCGGAGAAAATTCTTTTTTTAAATAAGCGACAAATTCATCCCGTTTAAAGTTAGAGGTAAAGTCGTACTCCGGATAAATAACCCGGCTGAAATCAGCCAGATCAATAAAATCTACTTTCTTGTCGATGCCGTATTCCCCGAGAATCTTCCTTACCTCTCCTTTCTCTTGCAGGCCATCGACACAATGCAAAGCGCTCTCAAAAACAAAGCCTTTGCGGCTAAAGGTAGTGACAAAACCGCCGGGAACAGGTAATTTCTCGATTAAGAGGATTTTTTTGCCCTTAGAGGAAAGTTTAACCGCAGAAGCCAGGCCGGCAACTCCTGCGCCGATTATAATCGCGTCATAGTCCATATTTTAAAAAACTAATAAAATACAAGAGGTAAACTAAAAGTTAAAAAGCAAAGCTGCTAATGTCAAAGGCCAAAGCTCAAAATTCAAAATAAGCACAAATGACAAATGCCAAATTGAGAATGACAAATGTCAAAATCCAAAGCACAAAATAATACCAAAGCACAAAACACAAATGTCAAAATCCTTGACTTGATATTTGTCATTTTGATTTTGGATTTATTTTGGATTTTGAATCTTGTCATTTGACATTAAACTTTTTGGTTTTAGATTACGGTTTTGATTCTTTACTTTTGAATTTCTACTTTTGTTATATGCGGTTTATTAACTAAGTTTGTTTAAGAATTTAATTACTTCTTCCGCTACTTTATTTTTTTCTTTATCGATAGTTATCATATGATAGCTATCTTCGAGTATTATCAAAGTTTTGTCGGAGGAGCCGATATGGCCATACACGAAACGCGCGTTTTTAAGGCTAGTCATATCATCCTCTTGGGCATGCATAATAAGAATCGGAGCCTTAACACTAGAGAACTCATTCTTAACCGTTTTAGTAAGCAGATAGTGCTGATAAAGACAACTCATCGGGAAAAACGGGCTGCCGAAAATAGCTGCTTTGTCATCATTGCCTATTGTTTTAGCGTTACGGTAAAACCTCTCTATGCCTGCCCTTAAAAGCTCGTTTTTTAATCCAAAAGGCCAACTCTCCCTTATATTATACCAGTTGCGGAAGAAAGGCAGATACCATAAAAAATCCATCAGAAATTTATATTTGGGGACTGCCCAGCCATCATAAAAGATCGTAGGAGCCAAAGCGATAATCTTAGAAACTGAAGATGGATACTTATAGGCAAGGTGAACCGACATAATGGCGCCCATAGATAATCCGCCCACAAAAACTTGGGAATGTTCTTTTTTTAGATTTTCAAGGTCTTTGGAGCAAAAATCGGCAATCTCCTGCCAGGTAACCTTCTTTAATTCGGCTAAAGTAGAGCAATGCCTCGGCAAAGCGTTACAAAGCACGCTAAAACCGGCCTTGTTCAAAGCCTTACCCAAATAGTTCATTTCGGAAGGCGTGCCGGTAATGCCGTGAATAAGCAAAACCGCTTTCCCACTATCACCTTTTAGAAAAAAATCGAATTTTCTAGAACTTGCTTTATCCATAAGGGAAGCATTATACCACAAAAAAATAAAAGGTAAATTTTTAATTGTGATTTAGGTGGGAATGATACCATAGATCATTAC
>DJWJ01000003.1 GCA_002440965.1 Candidatus Omnitrophica bacterium UBA6233 | reverse complement strand
TTGAACGGCCCAATACTTACAAAGAACATAAGACTCCTTGGCAGTTAGCCCAAGAGAAAAAGCCTGACCTAGATAAACGATTACTTATGACAGCTGCTATTGACCTTGATGTATTGCTTAAAAACTACCTTGCTTTTGTGGATCAAGGGGGTAAGGATCTATTGACTAATCCCTTAATTGTGATTTAGGAACTGTTGATTTTACGGCGCTATAAACCGCGGCTCTTGGGGTAAAATTTCTATTTTGCTTAAACCCAGCTGCAATTCGCTTTCCGGCCTGCCGGATTCAACCAGGGTTAAAATACTCTTTAACTCCACATCCGTATCTAGAACGCGATCCTCTTCTATCCGCAGAATGTCGGCAATACAACCCAAAACCCTGCTTATCTGGCTGCCTGAATTTTTCCTTAAACAACAGGCTAACATATATTCTTTGATACGCTGGCTGGAAGGAATAATGCCTGCGTTAACCATATTTTGAATCTGGGACCATTCCGAATCAATATTGATATTGTTCAATCTGGCCAAATCAGCAGCACTCAATTTTAATATAGCCGTATTTACCGGTTGGTTAACAATAGGCAAGGCGCGGAAATCAATACCGCCGGGACCTTCAGCTTGCGCTTCTTCTAACTTAAGAGCCGGAATAACAATACCTTTCTCTTTGAGCGCCTGTATAAATTCACCCCGTTTACTCTCCTCTAAATTATCAATTATGGATTTAATTTGTTCATTTCTGGTATTATCATTCTGCCCTTGGAGGCCTCTTGTTATATGCGCAACTAGTTTTGGAATATCTCCTTCTTTTATCCATTCCTCAAGGATATCGGACGTAACCATGCCGCCTTCGGATTGCGACAGTTTGGACCTTTGTTCTATCAATCTTATGCTGCTATCCAACTCGTTATTTAATCTCTCTAAATTTTTTTCAAATACGCCTATTAAATCTTTCTCGGAAGGAAAACTTTCAGCCTTGCCCTTTAAGACAATTTCTTTTAAATTTCTTAAGGATTCTAAAACATTAGGATTTCCTATTCTGCCGTATTCTTGAATAATCTCAATAAGAAATTCTATAATTTGTGGATAATAAACGGCTAAGACGCCTATACTTAAAGGATTTAATACCTTAAGGACTGAGTGCGCAAGCATCGCTTTGGCAGCTAAAGCGTCTTGCTGAAGTTCATTGATTTCATTTACATTTAAAAGGTCGCTATAGATAATACGCCCCTTGATACCGACATCGTCCCGGAGAGGAAAGGGGAAAAACTCAAGCTCCCCCAGAACCCCCTTATCCCGTTCAATAGCATCAATAAGAAAAGCGAACTGCACGCAATCCAACTCCCCTCTTTTTTCTGCCATCTCCAATTGGACAATTGTAAGTGGAACATTATATTCCTTTGCTAATGAGGTAATCTCTTTCTCTTCCTCCTCTCCTAAAACAACTTCGGGAGCTAAGACCAATGTCATTAGATTCATCATTTGATGATACTGCGGAATTATAGCTTTAACAGAAGAGTCGATTTTTCTTACCGTTAGGATCATTTTCTTCCCCTTAGGAGAAATAAGAATAGTTGTTGAAGGTATTACCTTAGTGTCGGATATACCGAATTTAGTTCTTTCTGATACCCGATTTATCGCATCTTGCAATTTACCCGCTGCATTATCTTCCGGGCGCCCCCAGCGATTTGCCATATCTTTTAATTGATATAACTCCGAATTATCTAAACTGTTTAATATTGCTATAATCTGAGTGTATTCTGGCCTATTGGGATTCAACAACCCCCAGAGCAAAACTTCTCTTTCAGCAAGAGTCAATACTAAAGGCTGGCCATTATTGAGCCTGCTAACAATACTATTAAATATGTGCGGCAAGAATCCTGTCCCGCCCATTCCCCAAGGCACAACTTCCTGCTTAAAGGGAGTATACCGGATCTCTGTTCCATTCTTAGAATTAAGATCCTCAACAATAAATGTGTCCCCCATCCTCTTAATGCTAATATGGTCTCTGGAGATTAATGGATTCAACATAAACCTGCCCGGATTATACCTGCCGATGCCTACCGTTTCGCCATCCCTAATCTCCTTAAAACCTCCCCCGGACAATTTTCCCGGACCTTCGTCAACAATAAAATATTCGATATCCGGGTTTAACCCCATTTCTTTAAAACGCGCGGGCAAGTCTTTATATCTAAAAACGGCCAGCTTAACTTCAGCTCCAGTATTGGGAGCCAGGATTATATGAATAGGCCCTGATTCGGAATAATTGATTTCTAAGTATTTTGTAAGTTTTGAACTTATCGCTACTTCTTCCCTCTGCCTATTTGTCGCCTCAAGCTCCAAGATAGGCGAGGCTTGAGTAATTTCAACAAAATTTATTTTCCCCTCTTGCATAACCGCATATCCAGCATTTTTGTATCCGGCAAAAATGACATAATGTTTGTCGAATAGGCGCGCAAAGAATCTCCCTGAAGATATCAGATGCGGGGAGTGGCCGACTATCAATAAACCATCTGCCTGTCCCATATTCTTCATAAATTCCTGAACATCTTTGTCATCATAACCAAATTCTGCGTCTTTATATCGCTTCCATTGAGCCTGCTTAACAATGGAATCACCTTCATCCGCGACATCGACTTTTTGTATCTGCCCCAAAGACACGCCTTTAATAGGGCCGCCGTGCACTCCCACAAAACCTTTACCAATCACCATCAGAGGGCTTGCCTTAATAAAATCTTCGTAGAGCGCTACAAACTCCTTACCATATAGCTCTTCCATTTTATTTCTATAAACTAACCCTTGAACGACAAGACCTTTAGAAAAATTCCCGGAAAGATAATCGTGATTACCGAGCAAGTAATAAACGTTATCCGGATTATCAATTTTTAAGTCCATAATGAACTGCATAATCTCAATCGATGAATCCATTTCCCGCAAATTTGTTTCACTATGCACCGCATCGCCTAGAATAACCAGAACCGCTTCTCCTTTCTGAATCTTCTTTAGATTACCGTTCTGGTTAAGCGCCTTTTTTAGGTTATCCAAACGGGCATGCAAATCTCCTACAAGAATCACTTCCTTATCGGCGAGTATACCTCTTAAATCAACGACGGCTCCCTGCTGATACTTGCCTGCCCGGACAGCGCTATTAAATTCATTAATTTGCTTTAAAGCCCGCTCTTTAGGCAATGCCCCTCTGCCTGCTGCCGCTCCAATTTTATCCTGCCGGCCGGTATTGTATTGTCTAGCGCTTTCTTTATCGATTATTTGGCCTCCAGCCAGATTATGGGCTTCTACCCAGGAATACCCCTGTTTTCTATAGACTATTTCTTGCTGTTCATGCTCGAGAGTGTCTTTATCCTCTAATTCAGACGCAAAACCAACGATTGCCCAGATGCCATCAGTCCCTTGGAAATTTATAGCCCTTACTCCGCCATCTTTATCTATCGCCCATTCGCGGATAGCCTGGGCAAGGCGATTACTTTCCGCTTCTTTCTTTATCTTTATTATCCTGTTGCCGGATTCATCGGCGCTTTCTTCAGTTAAACCCTGCGCTTTTAACTCATTAATACAAAACTCAATAATCTCCCTGTCAGAGGCACTTTCAGATATATCTGACACGTTTTTACTTTTTCTTAAAATATTAATGATACGTAATAGATGATCTAAGTTTCTAATGTGGGAGACCTGGGCGCCGAGATTCCCGGCTGTAGAAAAAGAAAAAAGATTACTCCACTGTTCTTTGTAGTTTTGTGGGATAAATATTTTCTTACCCTGCCAAAAATCAATAACTCGCGCAGTAATTTTCTTATTTTTTATTGCTTCAAGAGCTTTATCTATCGTAGCTGACGCTTCTCTGATCAAGGGAGCCAATTGATTTTTAAACTGAGCACTATCTCCACCGCTATCCTCAAAACGCCGTATCCTCTCTTTTATAGCGTACTTAAGTAAATTGTCTATTTTATCAAAATACTCATTAACTTCTCCGGGATTCGCATCCTTAGGCCCGGACTTTATCGCTTTGTTTAAATCCTCCGATTCTTTCCTGAATTCGGATTTATTAATTTCAATACCTATATCGTTCTCGCCTTTCTTGATGAACCGCTCTATGTCGCGTATAACGTCTCCTTGTAATTTCTCAATACTAGAATATTCAGCCAGATTCTTCTTATCAAATCTGCCTTCTTTTGACATATTAGCGAACATCTCATAAACCGAATATATGGATTTCTCAATGGACTCCAGTTTCTTCTTGGACAAATTAACTATACTTCTGGCGTCATCATAATAATCAGCGGCGTAATAATCAGAAATTTTGTCCGTTGATTGCAAAGCTTTTTCTTTTGCCTGTTCAACTTTTGATAAAGAATCCTTGCGCAATTGATTTAACTCCTGCGCAGCTAAATCTATAAACTTGTGGAAGGATTTTTCTTTCGCGCATATATCCATATCATAATTGACGAGATGAAACGACTGGGCTATTACTGCTAAATCTGCTACCGAAGAAACACCATTGACCTCTTTAAGATAAGCTTCCAGCTTCTCTTTGGATTCTTCCATTTCCCTCGTGTATAATCGATACCGTTCTCTTGCATCACCCGAAGGAAAATCCGCAATCTCCAGCAGCCTCTCCCTTGCCTCTACCGCTTTTCTGAAATCCCTTATTAAAGAATAAAAATGAATTAACCCTACCCATCCGCCCTTACCCGATAAAGCCAATAATTCATATTGCCGGGGAAGACCTAATTCTATTGCTTTCTCGAAATAAGCAATCGCCTCTCCTATTGAACCATCTCTTCCACGATAAAGAGCTCTGGCAAGATTACTTTTTGCGGAAAAGGGATCCAACTCATAAGCTTTTTGCGCAAATTGATTGGCTTCTTGCGGAACAGAAACATGCGGCAATAGATAAAGCCTCAAAGCTACTTCTGCATATTCTTCGGCTGTCTGCGGCAGATCTACGAAAGAGCTATTGCCTGATTGAGCCCAAGGAGCGATATTCATGTAGAGACGGCTTGAGGTATCCGCGCTGAAGTTTTCTATGTAACCGCTGATTTTAGGCAGCCTTCCGGGTTTAATCTGGTATTTTTTCTGAAACTGTTCAAGCCCATCCTGAACAGTCTCCCCCTCATAATAATATATCCGCGGATTATATGATAAAGAAGAAATAAATTGCTGGAATTCAGCATCATCTTTCCATGCCGAAGGGGCCAAAATAACGCCTAATTCATTTATATAGAATCTGTTGCTTATATCGTAGGCGGAATCGCTAAAACCTGTTACCTCCCAATCTCGTTTGGATTCTGTCGGTGAATTAGTGTAGGCTTTGTTTTCTAAAAGTGCCTCTACCGAAGCAACGAAAGCTACCTTATTGTCTTTCCAATTTCCCGCATAGTCCACTGCAAAATGCAGATAACGTGTTGGATAGCGCAAGTCTTTGGCTAACTTTCCCAGTTCCCCATAAGATTCGGCGTAGATCCGCGGCAACAAGTACCCTTTCTTTAAGATTTCTTTTATTAATTCTGAATTACTGATATGCACAGCGAGCTGTCCTGAGCCGAATTTTCGGACTCTCTCTACATACTCATCTATATTATCGTTATTAACCTCGCCTGGACTCCAAGCATGATATTGTCCCCTGCCAAGGCCCGACTCCATATCTCTTTCTGCACTATTAGATAATCTTCTTTTCTGATACTCCTTAGCTAAAGCTACCAAGCTTTTCCAAGTCTGCTCATTTAATCTATCGACAAAATCCTCTCCGGTCTCAGGATCAAATACGTTAAAATTCTCCTTTGCTTTTTGCAAAGAAACGGGGTTTTGTTTCCCATCTAAACCAACCCTACAAATCCAATCCAGCGCATTATGAAAACTCCCTACTCCTTTTATCTGCCTGCCTGCTTCAGAAGAACCTCCTGACTGAATAACCAACTGCTCTAATCCCACCGCCCCCATCCCGCCTTCATATATCTTATACACCCCTAACTGTCGTACCAATTTCTTCATTCTTTTTATATCGTACTTCAAAAGTTCTACATCTGCCCCCAGATTTTCTATTTCCTTAATCTGCTCATTAAACCAATTAGCGTAAAGCTTCTTCTCGATAGATAGATTCACCTCTAATTTAAATTCCTGGTCTTTGTTTGAAATAAAATAATTTACCTTCCAGTCTCCTATGCGATTTTTATTCATACCCACATGCTTAATAGCCAACCCTTTCTTTTCAAAGATATTCTTAACATCTGCAAAATTAACCATATAATTGTTACGAAAATAGTCTAAATCTCCTTGATTTTTAAAAAGAACCATAAAATCAATGTCGAATTTTTTATCGCCAATTTCAAATATATCTGTGCCGCGGCTCGTAGAACCAATATCAACCACTCTGGCTCGTTCAGAGCCTTGATTAAACAATTGGTTTGATTGTTTTCTTAATGCATCCGTTATAGCTATTTCCATTTCTGAAACGCTGATATTGCTCGTTATGCCACCCCGGGTAACCAACAGAATGGAATCAGATTCATTTCCTGTTTCTTGAGGGACACCGGCCACTTGATTTTTGCCTACTTCAATCTCTGCCAGATTTCCTACTCCTCCCCCTTTAATTTCCATGCCTATCACATTCAAACTTGTTGGCAGTTCATTGGGATTACCCGAGATAACCCCTGCAGAAATGACCTGTTTCATACCAACAAGGCTAATCCCTCCGCTGAAATAGCTCCTGGTAGTCTTACCGGAAAAGGTATAAACTGACTCTTGAACGTTGTATTCGCCGTCTTTGAATGATTTCTGGTATTCTTTAAAGTAGGCGGTTTTAGACCAATCGCTTTTTGAGGTAAGGCCATCGAGATTCTTTTTATCGATGAGCCAGGAATAAAGCCCGCCCTTTCCAAGGAATCTCTGCTTAAACCACTGGGCAAGGATAAGCGAATAATAGACTTGCCTTAGCTCTGCGTATCTCCTGGCGGTATTCACTTCTTTGGTCAACTTGGGAAGGATACGCTCGCGTATGATTTGAGCAGAATATTCGTTGAGCTCTTTCAAGCGCTCGTCTTGAAAGCTGTAAGCGCTTGAGTCTTTTAAATAATCCTGTTCCAGGCATACTTTGAGAGTTGCCTTGTAAATATAGGCATTGTCTTTGGCCTCGCGGATAATGATTTCTCCCGGGATTATCCAAGGACGAGTTAAGGTTGGAATGGTAATGTTTTCTGAACCGAAGATTTCTCCCGCTTTCTGATAGAGCTTATTCCAGTATTCTTTGCCTTCGGGAGTTTCGGGAGAAGTGAATTTAGCGGTATCTTTCTTCAGCTGTAAATCCGCTTCCAAAAGTATTTTGCCGACATCCGTCCTCGCTAAATCCGGGTCAATCATATTGCCTTCCTGATCCGGACGGAGATTTACCCAGAAAGAATCATTGGGCAGACTTATCCCCACGAAGAAATAACTTAAAAGAACCCGCGTTGATTGTTCAAGATTAGCTTCTTTTAAGCCCTTTGCATCGCCTTTATCTAATAGTAATTTGAAATTATTGTTAAGATTGTCATACGAAAGGTAACGCAGGTGCAGCGGCCGGAATTTGTCTTGGATAAGGGAATTACGAAAAGCGCAGATATGCCCGGATATATCCAAGGCGCCCGCGACTTGAGCAAAGCCAGACTGCTCGAATAAAAGGCTAAAACACAATAAGAGGGATAAAATTTTGCTTTTCCTGAGCATATTTTCTCACTTCTAAGCAGTTTTTTGTTTACCAGATACGTATTGACTTAAGTATACAATATAAGTATACAATATAGGTAAGCGAATTCAAGGTTAAAACAGAGATTTTGGAAAACGCTTTCTCTGGATGACAACACTTGACAAGTATAACATAAATGTTATACTCTTAACATAGATGTTAGATAGGAGAAGAAAAATGCAGTTTGAATTATTTTTAGATAAAATAATTGGTTCAAAGGCCAAGATTAAAATCTTAAAATACCTTTTTGGGCACCAAGCTTCAATGAGTGAAAATGAATTAGCCAAAGTAATTAAGCTATCGCCGATGACTATTAACCGGCTAATGAAGGAGCTGCGCGAATTGAATTTAGCAAGCATGGAACGCATCGGTAATGCCAACGTATGGTCTGTCAATAAAGAAAGTTACGCTTACATCGCTTTGTCTAAAATAGTAGGTGAAATATCCGGGATTCCCGCCCCCCTTGAACACTTAAAGAAAATCATAATGGACAATATCCCGGAGGAATTAGCAAAAAAGGTTATTCTGTATGGTTCTCTGGCGCGAGGAAAATCCAAGGTAAACAGCGATATTGATTTGTTTATTTTAGTAGAAACGCAAAAAGAAGCCGAAGAATTGGCTACGCATATTGATAGGCTCTCCGGCTTATGCCTTTGCCTCTACGGAAACAGGCTTGCGCCATATATATTAACCGAAGCGCAATTGCAAGAAAAAAAGGAATTGTTTCTTTTAAAAGAAATTGAAAAAGGAATCCGGATTATTTAAATGGAAAAAGTAAAAATCAGCAAGGTAGAAAGAAATTTGTATATAAATTACCTTGTGCGAGCTGAAGAATGTTTAAGCGCCGCTAAGAATTCATTGAGTTTAAACCAATGGAACGCTTCAGCGATAAGCGCCATCCACTCTGGAATAGCAAGCCTTGACGCCCTCTGCATATATTATTTGGGCCAACGGCATGCCGGGCAAAATCATGAAGACGCCATCACTCTTTTTAAAAACATTAAACAGCTTGACCGAGAAAATATTGATAACATTGCAAATCGAGTAATAAGAATTCTAAAGATGAAAAATATGGCTGAATATGAAGAAAGGCTGGTTCGTCAAACAGAAGCACTAAACATCTTTAAGGACGCGCAAAGACTATTCGAGTCAGTAAAAAGCAAACTTCCTGGATAAAAATCCCCGCGTTCAAATCATTTCCCCACCGGAAGCCCTGTTAATAAAACACTTTCTTTATTTTAGTTGTGCCTGGGGATTCTTTTTGTTATACTGCAACCCTATGGAAACAAACAGCCTCAAATTCGATTTTTCGATAGTCAATACTATTAACGATATTCCCCGGCAGGATTGGGACGCTCTTTTTGGCAATGAACTGATTGAAAGCTACGGCTATTTGAAAACCCTGGAGGAAGGCGAAGCGGGAAATTTTTCCTTCAGCTACCTCATTGGGAAAGAAAACAACAGCACGGTATTAATCCTGCCTTTCTTCGTTATGGACTTTTCTTTCGCAATGCTCTTTCCTAAGCGCCTCCGGGAAACATTTAATATCTTTAACCGCTGGTTAAAACTAAAAGTCCTTTTTATCGGTTCCCCCACTACCGAAGGATTTTCAATGGGGCTATCCTCCGATGTAAACCTCGCGGCAATCTTGGATAAATCGCTGGAAAAACTGCAAGAATTCTCTAAAAACGGAGGAATTTTGGGGATGGCCTTTTATAACCTCTCCGCAAAGTATCCAAAATTAACTGAATACCTGAAACAAAAAAAATTCATAAAATTGGAGTCTATGCCTACCACCGCGATCAGCATAAAGGCCGGCTCTCTTGAAGAATATATCCAAAATCTGGGGAAAAACACCCGGAAAGACTTAAAGAAGAAACTGCGCTACTCCCAAGAACTTGTCCAACTCAAAACTGAAGAGCGAACAGACGTAACCGATATTATCGAAGATATCTACAAGCTTTACCTGAACAATTTTAACGACGCTGATGTCCACTTTGAAACCCTGACCAAAAAATTCTTTTTGGATATCTGCAAGAATATGCCCGGAGTAGCGAAATATTTCATCAGCTACGACCAAAACAAGATTATCGCTTTTAATCTATGCCTGATTAAAAACGGGGTATTCATCGATAAGTTCATCGGGTTCGATTATTCTGTAGCCCGCAAATACTGCCTCTATTATACGACTTTCTGTTACAACATAAACTGGTGCATAACGAATCGGATCAAGGTTTATCAACCGGGCTTTAGCGATTATCATCCTAAAATCCGCTTAGGTGCAAAACTAATACCGTTAGATATCTATGCTAAAGCCTTTAACCCGTTTCTTGATTTAATTATCAGGATTATAAAGCCGTTAATCGAACCTAAAAATATGGATCCTATTCCTAAAGATATGCGGGGAAAAAACAGGTTTGTTACGGAAGAAATTTCTTGAGCGCAAGGCAGGCGTTATTCCCGCCAAAAGCAGAAGCGCTGTTTAAAACAACATCCACTTTCATCGAACGCGCAACATTCGGCACGCAATCAATGCCGCACTCCGGGTCAGCAGTTTGAAAATTTATCGTGGGAGGAATGATATCGTTTTTAACGCTTAACGCGCAAGCAACCGCCTCGATTGCCGAAGCAGCTCCCATCGTATGCCCCAACATCGATTTAATAGAACTCACCGGTAATTTCTTAGAATAATCGCCAAAAACTTTTTTTATCGCCAGGCACTCTTGCCGGTCATTGGCTGGCGTGCCTGTGCCATGGGCGCTAAAGTAATCCACTTTATCTGCCGGGATTTTGCTTTCGCTAAGCGCTTTTTCAATGGCTTCTTTTATTCCTTCGTTAAAAGGAGCGGTCATATGATGGGCATCGCAGCTTAAACCATAGCCTAAAATTTCCGCGTAAATATTTGCCCCTCTTTTTAGAGCCGCCTCCAGCGTTTCGATAAGCACCATCCCGGAGCCTTCGGCTACCAGCATCCCTTTTCTGTTTTTGTCAAACGGCTGGCATTTTTCCGGAGCTACCGCCAGCAGCCGGTTAAAACCTATAAAAGCGATTCTTGAAAAAGCGTCTGTCCCGCCGGCTAACATCATCCGGGCTTTTCCCATCCGGATAAGGTCATAGGCGTAACCTATGGCGTAATTTCCGGCAGCGCAAGCATTAGGAATTACAAAATTCGGGCCGGCTAATTTTAATTCTTGCGCGACATTTAGCGAAAGCACGTTACAGGGATACAGGGGGATCAATTGAGGATCGATTGCTTCGGTTCCATTCTTTACCCAAGCGTCATTTAATTTTTCAAGGACTTGCGATTCTCCCATAGTCGTGCCAATGACTACGCCGGTCTCTTGAGACTCAAGGTTGTCTAATTTTATTCCGGCGTCAACCACAGCAAGTTTTGCCGAAGCTATTGCCAAGTTCGATGCCCGGCCCATATTTTTATTCCCGGGCTCAAAGTTTTTTACTTCTCCACCGTAATGAGTTGGATAACCAGACGTGTCAAAAGAACTAATCTTGCTTATCCCGGATGTTCCCGCAATTAAAGCTTTCCAGAAATCGTCTTTACCTGTTCCGATGGAAGATACAACACCTAATCCTGTAATGACAATACGCTTATCCATTTTTTCTACTAAAGCTTAATTCTCCGCTGGCAACTTCTTTATCTCCTGCGCTGGCTTTAGCCTTAACCAAACCTGCCCCGGATATTATTTTAATCGGTTCAACTTCTATTTTTAGTTGATCTCCGGCAGTCAAAGGATGCGAGAATCTCATTTTTACCGAAGCCAAATAATAGGCGGCTTTACTATCCGCCAGCCCCTCTTTAGGCGAACACAACATTATAATTGCAGCTTGAGCCATAGCTTCGATTATCAAAACTCCCGGCATAACCGGCATGCCCGGAAAATGCCCGCCAAAAAAACCCTCATTAATGGATATGTTCTTGAGCGCGATAATCTTCTTTCCGGGCTCCAGTTCCAATACCCTGTCAAGCATTAAGAAAGGAAATTTCTGAGGCAAAATCTTTTGTATCTCTTCAATATTAAGCATTATTTTTTTCCAAATACTCCCTGGCCACAGCCACAGTTTCTCTTAAAGTAGTCAACTTGGTAAGCTTTTCTTCCGGAATAGTAATCTTATATTTCTTCTCCATTCCGGCCATAATCTCTAAAGCCATCATCGAATCCATTCCTAATTCCTCGAAAAATTTGGCATCCAAAGTAACCTGGCTGGGGTCCTTTTCAACTATCTCCGCGATCATATTTCTTATTTCGTTTTCTAAATCCGGCATTTTGCCCATCCCTCCTTTGTTTAGATTAAATGAATAAACCGCCATCGATGATAATAGTTTGCCCGGTGATAAAATTTGCCGCTTCGCTTAATAAAAACTTGGCTGCTGCCGACACGTCTTCAACCTTGCCTAACCTGGAAAGGGGAATCTTCTTTTTTAGCTCTTCTTTGTATTCATCTTTTAAACCGGAAATCATATCGGTTTCGATAAAACCCGGGGCAACCGCATTTACCCGGATATTGTAAGGCGCGACTTCCTTGGCTAGAGATTTGGTAAAACCGATGATTCCGGCCTTGGAAGCGGCATAATTAGTCTGCCGGCTCATTCCGGCCACGCCGCTTACTGAAGTAATATTGACGATTGCGCCGCTTTTTTGTTTTAAGAAAGTTACGATGGCGTTGCGGGTAACATTAAAAGTTCCGGTAAGATTGGTATCGATAACTTCGCGCCAGTCGTCTTTAGTCATCATCATCAGGGCTTTATCCCGGATAATGCCGGCGTTATTGACCAATATATCCAATCGGCCGAAATGTTCTTTGACTTTTTCGATTAATTCTTTAGCCTTGTCAAAATCAGCCACATCCATTTGCAAAGCTAACGGTTTTCGGCCCAATTTAGCTATCTCCAAGCTTAGTTTCCCGGCATCTTCCACGCTTTTAGCGTAAGTAAAAGCAACATTCGCGCCTTCCTGCGCCAGCATTAAAACCAAAGCTTTACCTATACCTCTTGAGCCGCCGGTAACTATAGCTACTTTATCCTGGAATAACATATACTTTAGTATCCCTTAAATTTGGAAATTATCAAGCTGGAATTCGAGCCGGTTCTACCTGCGGTATTGATTAAAATATTTTCGATCTTAGAAATTTGGGCATTATTGAAGACTTTAGCGGGGATTACCTGGCTTTCTAGCGCGCTGATGCCTGCCGCCACTTGCAAACTGCCGGAAGCGCTAAAAAGTTCGCCAACCAAAGGCTTGATAGAACTTACAGCTATAACCCTTTTTTCAAACAACTCCGCGATTGCGCTTGCTTCGTTTGCGTTAAATTCTTCGCTAGAATTCGCCGCGGAATTTATATAATCTATTTTTTCCGGCGCAAGCCCTGCCTCTTCCAAACTTAAACGCATAGACTTCTTTAGGTCTTGCACTGCAAAGCCAAAACCTAAAACTTCAGCGTAAATTTTGGCCTTGCGCGCAAGAGCCGAATCCAACTCTTCCAATACTATGATGCCGGAACCCTCTCCTAAAACTATTCCACGAGAATCGCTAAGGCAGCCGGATTTATAAAAACCTAAAAAAGCCTGGATACAAAACTCTTCCACTCCGCCGCTTAAGGCTATTTTTACCCGGTTATTCCTTAAAGCGTTTAAAGCATAATTTATGGCATCCAGGCTGGCAGAGAAACCAGTGGATACAGTAATATTAAAACCCTTGATATTGAATTTTATAGAGACTTGGCTGGCAGGTGAATTGATTACGGTATTAGGAAAAAGCGCGGGGTTTACGAAACGCACGCCTTCGGTAAGCGCTTCTTTATCAAAATCGCAGATGCTCGCAAGGCTGCCAAAAGTTGTGCCTATGGCAATACCCGTATCCCGGGAATTAGCTTCGGTTATTTCCAGTTGAGCATCGGCTAAAGCTAGTTTAGCGGCAGAAGCAACTAATTTTATGCTCCGGTCAAGAGTGCGCAGGCCTTTGGGCCCTAAAATGACTTCTGGCGCAAAATTGCTGATTTCAGCGCCAAGTTTGGCCTTAAAAGGAGTTGTATCAAAAGTAGAAATCGGCTTTATTCCCGAAATACCTTTAAGTATATTCTCAGCAAAGGCGTATTTACCAATCCCAATACTGGAGATTACGCCTAAACCGGTTATGACTATACGTTTTTTAGACATATATTTCTGAAATCAATATAAAAAACAGGTTTTAATGACAAATGTCAAAGCCCAAAATCCAAAATGAATTTAAATAACAAATGTCAAATGATAAAACCTTGGTTTTGGCATTTTAGCTTTGGATTTATTTTGGATTTTGAATTTTGTCATTTGTCATTGAACTATTATATATTCGTCCCTCAATTATCTCAAGAACTATCAGCCTGCCAGCATAAACTTTTCATAATCCGGGAAACGCTGCGCTAGCTTTTCTTTCAAAAGCAGATGCTGCCTGTCTTCCAGCCGCGCGTCCAGATTAAGCAATTTTACCGCTTCCTCGCGGGCCCTTTTCAATAACTGCATCTGGGCCAAAGGATTAGCTATTTTTAACTCGCTTAAACCGTGCTGGGCCCGGCCAAAGAACTCTCCCGGCCCTCTAATCTTTAAGTCTTCCTCCGCAATCTTGAACCCGTCATTATACTTAATCATCGCGGAAAGACGGCCGCTGGATTGGGCTGTCGGGCCATCCGAAACCAATAAACAAACAGATTCATTGCTGCCTCTACCCACCCTGCCCCGCAATTGATGCAGCTGGCTAAGGCCAAAACGCTCGGCATGTTCGATAATCATACAAGTAGCGTTGGAAATGTCAATACCTACTTCTAAAACCGTAGTAGAAATCAGCACATCAATCTTTCCGGTTTTAAACTCCAGCATAACCCTATCCTGTTCCTCCTGCTTAAGCTTGCCATGAATAAGCCCGAGCTTGAAATCCTTAAACTCTCCGGATTTAAGCTCCGCGAACATCTTTTTGGCTCCGGCAATATCCAAAGCATAAGATTCTTCAATAACAGGATAAATAATGTAAGCCTGCCGGCCTAATCTTAATTCCTGCTTGGCCAAGTTGTAGGCTTCTGCCCTCCTTGACTGTTCAAACAAAAGAGTTTTTACCGGGAGCCTGCCGGGAGGAAGTTCATTGATTATGGAAACATCCAAATCTCCGTAAAGCGTTATTGCCAAAGTCCGGGGTATGGGAGTCGCAGTCATAATCAAAACATCCGGGTTTGCGCCTTTGGCCGGAAGAAGCAGGCGTTGAGCAACTCCGAATTTATGCTGTTCATCAATAACCACAAGCCCAAGATTCCTAAACTGCAAACTTCCCTCCAACAGCGCGTGCGTGCCAATAATAAAATCTATCTTCCCCTCTTTTATATCCTGATAAATCTTCGCCTTTTCTTTCTTATCTAAACTGCTGGTAAGCAACTCCATGCTCAATGGTTTTCCGGTTTTGACTCCGGGTTCTTGGCTTTTTATTTTTTCATAATGCTGGCGGGCCAATATTTCCGTAGGCGCCATAAACGCAACCTGATACCCTCCCTGAACCGCCATCAAGCTTGCGGCGGCGGCAACTACGGTTTTACCCGAACCTACGTCTCCCTGCAGAAGCCTCTGCATCGGTTGCGGCCCGGCCATATCTATCTTAATCTCTTCCAAGGCTTTGCTTTGGGCTTGGGTAAGCTGAAAAAGCAAGCCGGATATAAAAGCCGAGGCTAGTTCTCCGTCAACCTTATGCATTATCCCCTGTTTATTTTTCCTCTTTAATTTACGCAAAACAATAGGCAGCTGGAACAAAAAGAATTCTTCAAAACTAAGGCGCTTATGGGCTTCTTTTTGCAAATCAGGGCTTTCCGGAAAATGTATATTGAGCAAGGCTTTGGCTAAATTCAACAGATTGTTCCTCTGCCTTATATCGTAAGGCAGACATTCTTTGATTTTGGACAAATATTCATCCAAGGCCTTCTTGATCAGGCGGCGTAAGATCCTCTGCGAAAGGGATTCGGGTAAAGAATAGACCGGAACCAAGCAACCACAAGAAATCCGGGCATCAGTTTCATCAGCGATAATTTCAAACTCCGGATTGCTCATTTGCAGGCGTTTGCCGTAAAGTTCAACTTTACCGTATAATATAACCTCGGTTTGCGGCTTAAGGTAACTCTTGAGATACGGCTGATTAAACCAAACGCAGGATATCCTGCCTGTTTTGTCCTCTACTTTAACTTCAGTGACATTAAAACCGCGCCTTTGCCAGGAATTATGCTGGTCAAAAGCCAGAACCTTTGCCCTGATAGTCTGGATCTCACCGAGTTTTAACCTAGAAATCAAAACAAGGTTAGCGCGGTCTTCATAGCGGCGCGGGAAATAATAAAGCAAATCGCCGATTGTATTTAGACCGGCGCCGGCGAAAACCCCGGCCCTCTTCGGGCCGATGCCTTTTAAATAGCGGATAGGAGTATGCTCCGGATTATTCATATTTAGAAAATATTATAGTATATAAATCCAAATACCAAAGCCCAAAAAATTAAAAGCCAATGTCAAATATCAAAACTCAAAATCCAAAATAAACTCAAAGGTCAAATTTTAAATAACAAAACCTTGGTTTTGATATTGTGGTTTTGGATTTATTTTGGATTTTGGATTTTGTCATTTGAATTTAATGGACGGCTTGAAATCTAACAAAATATGGCATACTAGGGTCGCAGGAGGAAATAGAGCCTGCAAAAACCCGAAACACTCGGGGCTTTTTTGTTTATGCCTGAACAACTTATTCTTTTTTCAGATGCGCTATATTTTTCTGTAAAACAGAAAAATCCGCTTCGCTGGCAAGAACTAACAAGATATCCCCGCCTTCAATAATTGTAGACCCGGATGGAATGACGAATTTATCGTTTCGGGAAACAAGCATAATCAGGCATTTCTCGGGAACGTTCAAATCGCGGATCATCTTACCGGCAGCCTCTGAATTATACGGAACTATTATATCAGTCAACTCCGCATCGATACCCTCTGTTTTTTCGAATTCAATAGGATAACTCGTTTTATTAACCCAGGGAGCGTCCAGCTTCAACATTTTGGAAATAACCGGTATGGATGTCCCCTGGATAAGAACAGAGGAGATAACGATAAAAAAGACAATATTGAAAATGGTATCCGCCTGCGGAATACCCGCCATAAAAGGAAAAGTTGCCAGGATAATCGGAACAGACCCCCTAAGGCCCACCCAGGCAATCATAGTCTTCTTGCGTAAATTTATTTTAAACGGCAATAAACACAGAAAAACACTGACAGGCCGGGCAACTATCATAAGAAGAAGCGTGAGCAATAATCCGGCCCCGATTAACGGAACAATATGCGAAGGGAAAACGAGCAAACCCAACGTTACAAACATCGCGATTTGCATAAGCCAGGCCAGGCCATCGTGGAACCTTACAACCATTTTTTTGTTGGGGAACTCTGCCTGCCCCAGCATTAAACCCGCCAAATACACCGCAAGTATTCCATTACCTTTTAGAAAAACGGCAATTACATAAGTCAAAAGAACCAGCGAAATCATAATAACCGGGTAGAGCCCTTCGTAATACAATTTCAGGCGATTAATGAAAAATACGATAAATCTCGCCATAAGATAACCTACGAGCGCCCCCATACCCATATCCAGAAAGAATCTGGGAACCAAAGCGGGAATGCTCATATTTTTCACGGTCAGGATACTGATAAAACCGACAGTCAAAAATACCGCCATCGGATCATTGCTGCCGGATTCAAATTCGAGCAAGGGCTTTAAGGGTTGTTTTAAGCTTATTCGCTTAGACCTTAAGATGCTAAATACCGCGGCGGCATCAGTTGAGGAAACTATAGAGCCCAGAAGCATGCCTTCCAGAAAAGAAAATTTTAAGATATAAACGGCGAAAAAACCCGTGATGATCGCGGTAACCAAAACTCCCAAGGTCGAAAGAATGATCCCCGGCCAAACAACCGGCTTGGTATCTTTCCAATTGGTATCCAGGCCTCCGGAAAAGATAATGAAAACAAGGGCCACAAGGCCAATGGATTTGGCCAATTGCGCGTTATTAAAATAAAGCCTGCCCAGCCCCTCTGAACCGGCGAGCATCCCGATTACCAGAAATAACAGCAAAACAGGAATAGCCAGCCTATCGGAAAGCTTGCTGGAAATAACGCTCACGAACATCAATACCGCAACCCATAATAAGATAGTTTCAATTGGCATCATAAGAAAACAAATGGGGTAGTTCTAATTTTTATGAAACTTAGAACTACCCCTCCTTCCTCGCGCATTTTATATTATCCTGCCTATTGGATAGCTAAAGAAAGCAGAAATATTATACTATACCTCAAAAATTATTCAAGAGTTGCGAAAACAGAAAATATATCAAGCGGTGTTAATCATTTGGCACAGCTCCCGGGAATTCTTCATTTCCCAGTATTTAGCGTAAGTCATCAGCTGATATTGGGCTGAAGCAAGCGCCATCATAAATCCAATGAATCCTTCTTTATACCCCTTCTTGACGATATAGAACTTGAAAAAACGCGAATACATTTTCAAGAGACAAATCCTGAAATTCATCTTACGCTTGTCTCTTATCCATTTCCTGGCCTCAAAATCGGTTTGGTGGTTTAATTTACTGAATAAATTCTGAAAATCCCTATAAGCATAGTGAATGATATCGGATTTAAGAGTAAAGGTCTTACCTTCAAGAAAAGCCCGGGGATGATACTCCGCCTCCTCCTCATATTTGAATTTTGCCTTGGCAAACATTTTCAATTTGGCATTCGGATACCAGCCTCCGTATTTAATCCAATGGCTGCCGATAAAATTACGATGGGGGATGTTATAACCAAGATAGGCCGGGTTAGCTTCGAATATTTTAATGATTTCTTCTTTTAACTCCGGGGTCACGCGCTCATCGGAATCGAGGCTAAGGATATAATCATACTTAGCCAGCGAATAGGCGTAATTGCGGTGCGCCCCTTCTTTAATCCACTTTTTGACGTATATCTTGTCGGTAAATTTCTTTGCTATCTCAAGAGTTTTATCGGAGCTCATATCATCAACAACGATGATTTCTCCAGCCCAGCCGTAAACACTCTTCAGGCAATCCTCGATGATTTCTTGGGAATTCTTGGTCAAAATTACCACTGAAAGCCCGATTTTCCCTACAGTTGAATTTTCCACTTGCGCCTGTCTCCTTTCAATATTAAACTTATCGTAATCAGCCCCCCGGCCCTTAAAAAATACAGTCCGGATATTCTTTTTTCATCTGGCTCTTGGTAATCTTTTCGGCCTTAAGCCAATAGTCCAAATCCCGGCCCTGCTTACAGCCGTCTTTCTCCCAGAGCTCTTTGGCCTTTATCTTAATGTAATCGGTCAAATCAATCTTTTTACATCTTACTTTCACAAAAACCCCTTTCGCTCAAGTTGAAATAATTCTCTCTTGTTGAATATATATCATTGATCTTTATTTATCCCGGGTGGAGTTTTTTTCCAGTTATAGCCTTTTTGCGCTTCCTTAAAACCAAGGCCAAAAAGCTCCCGCATTTCAACCGGATCAAAAAACTCCCTGGCTTTTGATATATGAGTGGACGGGATATAAGCAAGATTAAAATCGCCCTTACTGTTTTCGGCGAAAACGTAGAGTTGATAAAGATCGCCTATGCTTTGAGCGTTGGTCATAGTGTCAACCGTGCGCTCGGCAATCGCCGAAAGCGTATCGGGGACTTCTCTGTAAACAGGGTCAACATAACCATTCCTTATTACATAGATTGCATACTTATTCCTGGAAACATCAATACCTTTTTCCTTGAGAGCTTTATTAAACCCCTGCAAGACATCGAAAAGAAAAAATACCTGCCTGGTTATCCCTCCATCAACATGCATCTCGTCATAATTTTGAGTATCAATTTCCGCGCTTAAATAAACCGGCGGAAAGGCAATTGGGACAGATGCTGATGCCAATATGATTTTGCGAAACAACTTTAAAGCCTTATCATCGCCTATAGACGCAATCTTGCCCATATCCCAGATAACCAGGCGTTGCGCATCCAGATTAGTCGTTCCCACATAGAGCCTGCGGCCTTTATTATATTCAATAGCTATCTCTTTTAGCAATCCTGCGTCGTAATACTGTTCAATAAGGCGTTCCAACGGACAAGTGCTGACGAAGGAATTGATAAATGGGATACGTAACCGCATAACATCTTTTGTGGAATGTTTTGTATAGAATTCTTTTAACTTATCATCGTATTTACTTCCCAGGAAGGCGAACGGCGCGATTATCGCTCCGGTGCTTATACCGGTAACAACTTTAAAGACCGGGCGCGTCCCGGACTCCGACCATCCATTAAGCAACCCCGCCCCATATGCGCCATTCGCGGCTCCTCCCGAAATAACAAGCATAGAATAAGTTCGAGCGGCCTTGAAACTAAGAAAAGAGGGGCTTTCTCTCTCTTCCTGCTCAAGCAACTTTACGAAATCTTTCTTAAAGGAATCGCTCGGAATTCCGCCAAAGGCCCGAATATCCCGCATACCGGAAATCCGGGCGCTATTTAACAGATCTTCCGGGACAGCGTGCCGCGCGCTGGCGCAGCCGGAAATAATGAAAATGCCGAATATTAACCAACAATAACGTTTCAACATCACCCCTTGTTACTTATAAACGTCCTTTTTAAGGAATCTCCGAGCCTGCCACGCTGCATTTCTCTTATAATTACACTTAAAAAAATGCGCGGCGCGGCGGACAAGAAAAAGAGTATCTCTTTAAAGGTAAAAAACTTTACTATAAAAATATTCCTCCAGAGTATTTTTAAATATCTTGAAGGAGTGTAGAAAGAGAATTTTATCCGCCGGCCTATTTTCTTTAAGGCGGCGTGGCTGTAGGCATCGGAATAAAGCTCTCCTCTTGCGGTAACATGATAGCCGGGAGTTTTTTCGGCGAGTTCTTTTAGGGGAGAGAACTTCTCAATCCTTAACTTATTGCAGGCGATGGAATCAACCCCAATCTCCTTGGCAAATTGCCCGATATAAAGCATTTCTTTTTCCGTTTCGCCGATATTCCCGTAGATAAAATAACCGTTATAGAAAATAGGGTATTTTTTCAAAACCTTGAAATATTTCCGGATCGCCTCCTGGTTAAAACCTTTATTGAGCTGTTTGAGTATCCAGTTATGCGGGGATTCGATACCGATTAAAAGCGCCTTAAATCCGGCTTTGACCATTTTTCCAAGCAGCCGCGGGTGCTTAGCGATATCTATACGCGCCTGAGCCATAAAACGTTTCTTGAGTTTCCGGGCAATAATCAAATCACAGATTTCTTCCGCCCTTTTTGGGTCGGCGAAGAAATCATCGTCGCTAAGGATAATCACTCCCGCTTTTAAACTTTGTATTTCATCGACTACAGAAATTACGCTGCGGGCGGAATAATTCCTTTTTTGGCCGAGAGGATTCAAACTAAAGGTGCAGAATTTGCAGTTAAAAGGGCAGCCCCGGGCGCTTAACACGGAGTCAAAGCTGATATCCGCAACTTTTATCCCGTTTAAGGCAAAGGAATATTCGGTGCGCCGCAGAGCGCGGTCAGGAGAACCCAGCATATCTACCCCGGGAAGCGGCCGGTTGGGATTATGTTTTACTGAACCGTTTTCGCGGTAAGAGATACCCAGGATATTCTCGAGCGGCTCGCCTTTTAATACCTCTCTAATCGTTTCTTCACCCTCGCCCCTGACAATGATATCGATCGTGGGGCATTTCTGAAAAAGCTCTTCTACTTTCTCGGTAGCTTTATAACCGCCTACAACCAGCGTTATCTTTTCCGGCACACGGTTGAGCATTTGGCAGATTTCGTCCAGCTGGCGGTCCCAACCGATACTTACGCAGAGAATATCGATCTGGCTGGATATAAAGGCAATGAGCTTATCCGGATCAGAGAGTTCCGGCTCATGCCTTAAATCCATAAGCGTGAGTTTATTAACCAGCCCCTTGGCGCTGGTCGCCACATACTCAAGCCCGGTAGGAGGAAAAAGCATCATTGTGCTGTTGGCGCTGCTTTCAATATAGGGATTCAAGAACAAAGCGTGGTTATATCTCATATTTTAGATATTAATTCTCCATTTTTAATAGCAGCTACGGCCCTGGAATCGTAGAACAACTGGTAATAAAACAGGACAAATCCGATTTTTCCATTAAACCGGAGACTCCGCAAATAACAGCAGTTCCTTAATCAACCTGTCGAGCTTCTCGCAATGGTCATTTACCGTATTCAAAGCCTGTTCCTGCTTTGCGCCGGATTCTTTCACTGACTTCAAAGAAAACCTTATTTCGGTTATCTCGGTTTTAAGCTTATTGGCCATAATCCCCAAAAGATTCCATTTCTTGAGCTCTTGCGCCTTGATAACTGTGACATCCCGGATAATCGCTACAATTACTTCGGCGCCTTCACCATCAGGATTAGATATGAACTTGGTATATACTTCAAAAATGCGGTTACAATTATCGATTGCGGCGCCTTCAAAATAAAAATACCCCTTGTCGCTAACATTCACCCGGAATTTATTTTTTATATACTGGACTATGTTAAAATTCTCATCAATTTCAGGAAAGGCGAACATTTTCCGGGCAGCCTCATTAATCTTAATGATTTTCAGGCTCTTACTATTTACCAAGACAACGCCATACTCTATCTGGTTTAAGATATATTCAAACTTTTTATCATCGGCCATCATTATCTCCCCGGTTCAAACCGCAATTCAACTTAATCAATTATAACCGGACCCACGCTTTCTTGCTTAGTTAATCTTTACCCTGAACATATAGTCATTATATGAACAGTTGTTCATAATAGAAATATATCATTCAAACCTACTCCCGTCAAGATATTTTTTAAGTAATCCGGATAATTCTTAAACAAGAGTTACTTGCTCCCAACCCCTTTTAGCAAGTATCTAAGAATAATATCGGATAGGCCGGATAAACTCTTTCTTTCTGTCTTATCTTTCTTAAACCAATCGAGAACGATAGTTTTCTGGATAGCGGAGAATACTTCCCCTATCTGCCCGGGATCAAAATCTCTGCTGATTTCTCCTTCATCCTGCGCCTGTCTAATTAGATTTACAGCGTGCTCGTGAAACTGCCGGCCGGTAGGAGACCTTGAGATTTTCGATTCCACTGCCAGCTTATCGTCTTCAGAGATGAATATCCGGAAGAAATCGCAGCTCTGCTCAAAAAAAGCCAGGCTCTCCCGCACAAAAGCTCTTAACTTGCCTGGCGCATCCTTAGCCTGGCCCACCTTTTCTTCTATTATAGACAACAAACTTTTAAACTTTTCTTCGAATAAAGCAAAATAAAGAGCGTTTTTATCTTTAAAATGCAGATAAACCGTTCCGGTTCCATACTGGGCTTCTTTGGCAATATCTCTTATTGTCGCCTTATTGTATCCTTTTAAAGCAAATAGATGCTCTGCCGCCTTAAGTATGTCAGACCTGCGTAACTGCCTATCCCTTTCTTTTCTACTTAATGTAGCCACTTCTTACTCCCCCATAAAGATTGTTTAATTAATGAACAATTGTTCACAAATAAAATATATCATTCAAAATAGTTTTTGTCAATTAACATTAAGAAAAACGAATTTTATCCCGAGGGCCGATTTACAGTATAACCTACGCACAATTCAAGCCTTAATCAGGTTGACTCCTTTACACGAATCGAATTCCAGCTGTAACGTGATATGGGTAATGGCAAAATCATTCTTTAGCGCTTCTTCTATTTGTTTTATCAAAAGGCAGGACTCGCTTACCGGCATATCGCGCGAGACATTGATATGCGCTTCAAAGTGAATATCCCGCTCAGTTACCGCCCACAGATGCGCATGATGGATATCCCTAACTCCGGCGATGCGCTCGAGCTGTTTCTGGATTTCCTTTAAGTCTATATTTTTGGGGACGTGCTGCATAAGGATATGCGTGGTTTCTTCAATAATTTTATAGCCTTCTCTCATTACATAGATACCGATAAGTATGGTCAAAGCCGGGTCAATCCAGTAAGCCCCGGACATAAAGATTGCGCAGGCGCCGATAATCACCGCAACAGAAGAAAGAAAATCGGAAAAAAGATGCACGTAAGCGGCCCTTACATTTAAATCTTCATGCGCATGGGCCTTAAGGAGGAATACAGAAATAATATTCGCGGCTAAACCGATTGAGGCAATAAATAACATAAGCAGGCTGTTAATCGGATGTGGATGGAAAAATCTGGCAAAGGCTTCTTTAAAAAGGAATATTGAAACTACTACCAGCGCGCAGGCGTTAAAAAGCGCAGCCAGAATCTCAGCGCGCTTGTAACCAAAAGTCCGGGCTTCAGTGCTTTTGCGCTTGGCCAGCCGCACAGCCAAAAGGCTAATAGCCAAAGCCACAGTATCACTGAAATTATGCAGAGCATCGGATAGCAACGAAAGGCTTCCGGAAAGTATCCCTCCGATAATCTGAGCCACAGTAGTGGCAAAATTAAGAACTGCGGATATGGCCAGCCGGATTTCTTTGGGATTTTCTTTATGCGCGGACATTTTTTTATTAGGCTAAGTTATGTTGCAATACTGGTTATCTAACAATAATATTCTACAGTAAGTATATAAATTGTCTACGAAGATTTTTTTAGGCGGTGGGAATGATACCATAGATCCTT
>DJWJ01000012.1 GCA_002440965.1 Candidatus Omnitrophica bacterium UBA6233 | reverse complement strand
GACACTGGAGCACCTCCTTGGGGTTGCTGGTTCCGCTCTTTTGTTTAGGCTGAATACGAAATTATAATAACGCGGGGAGAGAGTTGTGTCAAGGGAATTGGGACAATTATTTGGGACAATTATTCACTTCAGCCTAGCTGGCTGCCGCTAAGTCCGTAAGAAACTTCGCTTTAAGCAAACCTTCCTTCCATTCACCCAAAGGTGTAGAATCCCACACAATACCTCCGCCTACACCCATTTCAGCCTTTCCTTTGTCTATAAGAAGCGTGCGGATAGGAATATTGAAAAATAGATCTCTATTGGGCGCAATATAACCAATAGCCCCAGTGTATATTTTTCGCTCCTCTAATTCAAGCCCTTGAATAATTTTCATCGCGCGGATCTTCGGAGCGCCGGTTACTGAACCTGAAGGAAATAACGCAGAAAAAAGCCTATAGAGCGGAATGTCTTTATCGATTTTCCCGGTAACCGTGGAAGTCATCTGGTAGAGTTTCTTATAACCAGCCACTTCAAAGAGCCTCGGTGCCCGGATATCAAGGCCTATCCTCCCCAGATCGTTCCTTAAAAGATCGGCGATCATGACATTTTCAGCCCTATTTTTCTTATCAAATTGAAAATGCGCCCTACGCACAAAATCAGACAATAAGTCGTTTCCCCTCGGCCAAGTTCCCTTCATCGGTTTAACCTGCGCTAACCCGCCTATTTTCTTTATGAACATCTCCGGAGACAAAGAAAGTATATGGAACGATTCTGTCTCAAGGTAAGCCGGATAAGGCACAGGTTGCTCTTTTAACAATTGATTGTATAAAACAAAAGGTTCCCCCTGAAATTCAAACATAAGCTTAATGCAATAAGTAATCTGATAGACGTCTCCTTTGGCTATATAATCCCGAATAGTGTTGATATTGTTAAAGTAATCATTTTGTGAAACATTGAGCCGGAGGTTCTTCAAAAAATTACGAGTGGAATGAATTTTTGTCCCTAAACTTCCCCGAATAGGTGAATCGTAAACACCAACATAAACCAGAGGAAAAGCATAATCTTTATCCATCCTCAAGGATTCTTCGAAACAATAACCCGACTCGTATGAAAAATAACCAGCCACAAAATATCCGGCAGCCAGCGCTTTTTCGATCTCTGCAAAACAAGCGCCGAAGGCCGAAGGATTATAGCAAGATATAATACCTGTTTTTGGCTTTTGAAATAAAAGCGGTTTATTTTCGAACTGGATTAAAATACGCATGGCCTTCATCAAGGTCTGGATGCCCGGTAGGAAGAACACAAGGCTAAAGGTCATGACCGTTTGTAAATTTATAGCTCAAAATCAGATTAATGTCAAATTACAAAATCCAAAATGAGTCCAAATGACAAATACCAAATGACAAAGCTTTTGTTTTGAAATTTGACATTTGAGTTTTGGATTTTGAATTTTGAATTTTGAATTTTGCCATCTGTCATTAAAGTTTTAACTTTTGTTTTGACTTTTTACTTTTGAGCTCTGATTTCTACTAATTTAATTATTCATATCTTAACGCCTCAATTGGGTCGAGCTTCGCGGCTTTCTGGGCAGGCCAAAGGCCAAAAACAACTCCCACTGCCAGAGAAAATGTCGTGGCTAAAATTACCGAAGACATAGATACCCTTACTGTCCAACCGGTAAAAATTGTTATCAGCATAGCGGCTCCGCTCCCCAGCAAAACTCCGGAGATCCCTCCGATAAAAGCCATCAATACCGCCTCTATAAGAAATTGAACCATAATGTCCTTATTGTTTGCGCCTATGGCCTTTCTTAAGCCGATTTCCCGCGTCCTTTCGGTTACCGAAACCAGCATAATATTCATTATGCCTATCCCGCCGACTAAAAGAGATATGGCGGCAATCGCTCCCAATAATAAGGACATTGTTTTGGTCGTAGTTTCCAACGTTTTCTTAATGTCCGACATATTCCGTATCTGAAATGAATCTTCTTCATTTTTACCAAGGCGATGTTGCTTAATAATCAATTTTTCAATTTCCTCCTGCGCAGGCTCTATCGCCTCCGGGCTTTTGGCCTCTACGAAAATATAGTCGATATATTGCTTTCCTAAAACCCGGTACATCGCGGTAGTTACAGGTATAACCACCACATCATCCTGATCCCTGAACCCGCCGCCTCCCTTTGGCGGCAAGATACCGATTACCCGGAAATTAAGCAGGTTGATTTTTATTGTTTCGCCAACAGGATTCTCGTCTCCAAAAAGCTCTTTGACGACAGTCGTCCCGAGAAGCACGACTTTATCTCTCATCCTTAATTCCTGCTCATTAAAAAATCTTCCAATTTCGGGAACAGCCGCGCGCATCAAGGCATAATCCACCCCGACACCGTTAACCTCGGTATTCCAATTCTTGTTGGCATAAACCAGTTGGCCTCTGCCCGAAACCGCTGGATAAATCCTGCTTACCAAATCAGTCATTTTACCTATAGCTGTAACATCATTATAAGTTAAACGGGTAAATGCTCCTGATTGCATAGCTACACCGTGTAATTTCGGGGAACCGGGCATAACCATCAAAAGGTTTGACCCCAAAGAAACCAATTGTTTCTCAATGGATTCCTTTGCTCCTTGGCCTATAGCAAGCATAGCGATTACCGCGGCAACCCCGATAAGTATTCCCAGAATCGAAAGAAACGCGCGCATTTTATGCGAGAGCATCGCGAAAGAAGCCTGCCGCAGATAATCCAAGAACTCTATGCTTCCTTTTACCGCGCTAGCCGAATGCGACAAAATATCTTTTATCAAGTTCTGGGGAATAGCGTTTCCCGGAGTTTTTATAACGGAGGAGGTAGAATTATCGGAAATAATCTTGCCATCGCGCATAGTAACAATTCTCTTGGCATGCGCGGCAATTTCACTCTCATGAGTAACAATAATGACTGTCTTGCCTTTTTCGTTGAGCTTTTTTAATACGCCGATTATTTCCTCTTTGCTTTTTGAATCGAGATTCCCGGTAGGCTCATCCGCGAAAATTATCGGAGGGTCATTTACAAGGCTTCTGGCGATTGCGACTCTCTGCTGCTGGCCTCCGGACATTTCGTTTGGCCGATGAAGCATTCTATCCTTTAATCCAACCTCTTCAATTCTCTTTGCGGCCTCAACCCTCAGATGTCGCTTTCCGGCGTAGATAAGAGGAAGCTCGGCATTCTCTAAAGCAGTCATTCTGGGCAACAAATGAAATTGTTGAAAAACAAAACCTACCAGCTGATTCCTAACCAACGCCAATTCCTGATCCGAAAGCTTTGTTACATTCTCACCGGCTAAGAAATATTCTCCCGAATCCGGCCTATCCAATAACCCCAAAATATGCATAAGCGTGGATTTACCGGAACCCGAAGCCCCCATAATAGCCACAAATTCTCCGGGTGAGATTTTTAGGGATACGTCTGAAAGCGCACGCACCTCTACCTTGCCCATTTGATAGATTTTAGATAAGTTATTTACTTGGATCATGCTTGGCATTATTTGCTTGCGCCATTTTTCTTCTTCTGCCCGAAAGGCATAAACGGATTAGAGCCCGCTTCGCTAGAAGGCAAAACGAACTTTTTGCTTCTTACTACTATCTTATCATTAACGCTTAGGCCGGAAACCACCTCCACATTCTTATCATCAGTAATTCCCAGCTTGACTATGCGTTCAATCGAATCTTTACTATCGGAAGCCTTTAGTAAAACATAATTTTCCCCTTTATGTTTAATCACAACATCCACAGAAACCAATAAAACCTTCTCTTTGCTTTGTTCGATAAAATCTACCGTCGCATTCATTCCGGAGCGGAAAAATTCCGGGACGTTTTCCGGAACTAAATCAACTTTGTATATCGTTACATTATTTACGGTTTCAGATTCATAGTATATATGCTCTACGCTTGCTTTTATTTTTGTATCCGGGTAGGCATCCAATATTATCAGCGCTTTCTGATCAATCTTGATTTTTCCAATATCGGTTTCATCTACTTGAGCCCGGACGATTAAGTGATCCGATAAAACGATCACCGCGTCAGCCGTTGTAACGGTCTGTCCCGGCTGAGTAGTAGCCACAATAACCTCCCCATTAATTGGCGCAAGGAGCGCAATAGGCTTATAAACCTGTTTCCAATATTTTACCACTGCCTCTCCCTGCCCTTCGGCTGCGTCTAAGAGCGCAGCTCTCTCGGTAGAGCTCATCCAAGCCAAAGCCTGACCAAGTTTAACCTCATCGCCCTCTTGCACGAGAATACTTTCGATACGGCCATTGACCGGAGCCTTAACCTCAAGCCGATTTTTGGGTAAAACGGTTCCCGTAGTAGAAATAAACGTCTGAATATCTCCTATAGTTGGAGTAACCTCCTTAACAATCTCACTGCTTTGGCCCTTACTTTTTACCTTAATCATCACAAACACAGTTATAGCCAGTAAAACAAAAATTCCGAAAATTATTTTAGATTTAATTCTTCGCATATTCTAATGTCTCTCCTTTCGCCTGAATCCAATTCGCTTCAGCCAGTAAAGCGTTAGCCTGAGCGCTTAAATAAGTAGTCTTAGCCTGCACTAAATTATCTTCAATAATTGTCCAGTTATCATAACTAATAAAACCGGTTCCGTATTCCACTTCGGCAATTTTAGAACGTTCTTCAGTCGCAATAAGGTTTTTGTATTGGACATCCACTGTTTCAACCGCATCCTGTAAAGCCGACCAGGTTTTGGACAAACCCACGATCAGGCCGTCCCGGGTGCTTCTTTCATTTTCTTTAAGCTGGTTCAACAAAGCTTGAGCCTGAGATACCTGAGCTAACCTCAAACCACCTTCGAATATAGGCATAGATAAAGTAAGCCCAAGATTCCATTGGTCTCCTTGGGGCGTCCACTTAGTGCCGTTTTTATTGACGCCGGCAGAACCTGAAAGCGTGGGAGAAAAATTCGCGTAAGTAGACTTGAGGCTAAATTCAGCCGCATTTTTTTGCGCCATAATCAGCAACAAAGAAGGATTATTCTTGGTCAAGGCCTCAAAATCCGGTTTGTCCTTCGCCGTATCTACAACCTTAAAATCTCCATTTACACTCATCGGGATAAATGCTTTTCTACCCATTTCTTTAGTCATCTGCCACTGGGCAAGCCCAACCGCTCTTTTTGCCTGGCTCAATTGAAAATTTGCTTGCGCCAAATTCGCTTCCGCGGTCAATAACGCTCCGCGATGTTCTAATCCGGATTCATAACGCAAAGTTATTAATTCCAAGTTACTTTTTCTTATCTTAACGATGTCTTCACTTACCCGGATCAATTCCTGAGCTTTCAATAAATTAACGAACGCGGTACGTAAATTAAGCCGGACTGTTGTCGAAGTAAATCTGTAATTCTGCTGGAAAGACTTAATGGTTTCCGAGGCGGCTTTTACTTCCTGGATTGTTTTAGTGCCATCAAATATCAATTGGGTCCCGGTTAATCCATAAGAATAACTATCCGCGGTATTGGCAGGAGCGTTATTCGAAGCGCTTCTTCCGGTTGAGGCATTAAGGTTTGCGTCTATCTGGGGGTAAAGAGCGCTAGCTGTAATCTTCTTTTCCGCCTCCGATTGATTTATTTCTTCTACTGCCGCGATTAAATCCGGATGGTTTTTCGCTGCTTCTTTTATACAATCCTGCCAGGAAAGAGTCTCCTCGGCTAGAACCGTATTCAAAGATAAGCTCAACATAAAAATTAGGATTGGTAATGTTTTAATCAGCTTCATTTTTTCCTGCCCGCTCCGTTTAAAAATATATCAACTACAAAATCAGTCATCTCGCTCAATTTTTTTTCCTTATGGCCCTCTCTAAGCCAAGTAAAGACAACGGACATAAATATAGAACCGAATATTTCGGCAATCTGTTTCGGGTTAAAATCATCACGAACCACTTTTTGCCTCTGGGCTAAAGCAACCATCTGGTCAATAAATTCCTTATGTTGATTCATAATCTGGGATTTGGTTACTCTATCTTTTTTTATTATGTGCCCCCTGTTTTTCTCTGAGAAAAGCACCCTGAAGAAATCCTGGTTTCTCTCAAAAGAATTTAAGCTCTCTTGCACAAAAATCCGGATCCTTTCTTCGGCATCGAAAACATGTGCCGTATTCTCCTTTAAGATAGCGTTTAAACTACCTATCTTTTCTTCCAATAAGGATAAATACAGCGCCTCCTTATCTTTAAAATACAGATAAACAGTGCCGACGGCATACTGGGATTGACGGGCGATATCCTGCATCGTAGCATCATGGTAACCTTTCAAGGCAAAGACACGCTCAGCCGCACGCATAATATCGGCTTTACGCAGTTGTTTATCTCTCTCTTTCCTGCTTAGGGTAACGCTGTTTTTTCCATTACCGATTATTTCTTCAATTAATGAATTTGAATTCATATTATGTATGTTATATTCATTATCGACTTTTGTCAAGCGGAATCTTAACCTCCTTGTTTATAAAAAATGGGGAAAACCGAATTCAGCTTTCCCCATTTTTTGCAGATTGCTAAACGCTAATTACCCTACTTACTACAAACAGCAACTCTCTATATATATTATTTTAGCGGTAGGAAAATTAAAGCCAGGATTTCCCGGATTCTTCGACGGATATCGGGGGCGCTGACAATCTCGGTTATCATGGCTATTACCAAAGCACCATGGGCCCTCACCTGACACAGGTTATGCCTTTTTATCCCCCCAATAGCCACAAATGGCAGGTCGACATTTTTACTTACATAATCCAGATATTCCAATCCCACAGCCGGGCAAACATCGCGTTTAGTCCGAGTCGGATAAATTGGACCCACTCCGATATAATCTGCTCCATCTTTTACCGCCTGTTTTGCCTGTTGGACGGAATGCGTGGATACGCCGATGATCATAGCCTTCCCTACCAGCCTACGTGCTACCACCGCTGGCATATCGCTTTGCCCCAGATGCACCCCGTCTGCCTTCACAGCTAAAGCAATGTCAATATCATCATTTATGATAAGAGTGGCCTTTGCCCTATAAGCCATCCGGCGAATCTTCAGGCACTCGGCGAATTTATTCTTTTTGGATTTTTCCTTTTCGCGGTATTGCAGAATTTTTACTCCGGAACTAAAAATATCCCGGGCTACCTCAATATTACTGCGGCCCAAAGAATATTCCTCCGCTGTAATACAGTATAAGGGAAACAATAATTTTTGCTTCTTACACAGGTTAACCATTTTTTCTATTCAATGCCCAATCTAAGATTACATCCGCCTCTTTTGCTGCGGCAATAGCCACCCTGGGCGCGCAAGGCGGCCGGCCTGGAGCAGCCGCCGAACAATTGTCTCCAACAAGATAAAAATTATCTTTTATTTTCTTAGTGCGTAGACAATCGCTATTACCCCAACCAGCAAGGCCGGAAGCGCTCACCAAAAGCTTTTTAGAGTTTAAAAAAACTTCAACCAACATCTTTTTATACTCGGCCTTATCAAACGCTTCTACCAGGCAATCGCATTGAGAGAATAAATTCAACGCGTTAGAACGCTCGATTTTCTCCTCAAAATGCACGATTTCTAAATCCGAATTTATCCTTAAAAGATTTTCTTTAAGCGCTTTAGCCTTAGGCATTCCTATTTGGTCCAGAAAATAAAACTGACGGTTAAGATTAGACAATTCTACCTTATCGAAATCTCCTAAAACGAAACTCCGGAATCCCGAACGCGCTAAATTGCAGGCGCAATTCGAACCCAGGCCGCCTAAACCGGCAATTCCCACCCTGACGGATTGAATCTTTTTAAGTTTTTCTTCCCCGAAATATTTTAACAATGCCTGCTCAAATGCGTTCATAACCTTTGCCAATCTTTAGCTACCGGCTGATAGCCTTTCTCGCAAATCATCCGTTTAATCTCCTCTACGCTGCTCTTATCCGCGGTTTCGAATTGGCCCGAGGTTTTCTGTTCCAGCGTATAACCTCCGACTTCGGTCCGGGAACCGGCAGAGATACGCGTTACACCTAAACCTATGATGTTTTTCCGTAAAAGATTATTTTCGCGCGTAGAAACCGCAATCCCTACACGCGGTAAAAATAAACGCATGGCGATAAGCAACTGCACAAACTCCTTATCACTCCAAGGACGCAAAGCATCAAAACCTCCTGCCTGCGGCTGTATCCTCGGCAGAGAAATCCCCACTTCAACTGCAGGGTAACTATCCTGCAGCCATTTCGCGTGCAGAGCCGTAAAGAAAGCGTCCCGGGGAAAATCCCCTAAACCCAGCAATGCCCCTACATTAACCTGACGCATCCCTGCTTGAGCTGCCCTCTCTGGCGCTCCCAACCGAAAGGCATAATTTCTTTTCGGGCCCTTAAGGTGCAATTTATCATACAGAACTTCATCATAAGTTTCCTGATAAATAGTCAAACCTTCAGCTCCACTACTGACCAACTGCCGATACTCCTCTTCTTTAAGCGGATAAATTTCAATCGCAATGGAAGTAAAATATTTTTTGATTCTCTCCAGGCACTCCTGGATATAGGTAAGCGGAGACTCTAACTTCGACTCTCCGGTAAGAATAAGAATATGCTGGATGCCGGTTCGAGAGATTTCCCGCGCCTCCTGCTCCACCTCTTCCAAAGTAAGCTTCCTGCGCTTAATAGTATTGGAATGTTTAAAACCGCAATAAGCACATTCATTATCGCAGTAATTGGAAAGGTATAACGGAATATACAGGGAGATTGTCTTCCCAAAATGCGCCAGCGTAAGCTTATTGGCTTTTTGCGCCAGAAGCTCAAGGAATAAGAAGGCTTCCGGAGATAAAAGAGAGAGGAAATCTAAAATAGAGAGAAATTCTTTATTCAAAATTTCCTGCAGATCAGCGGATTTGACTTGCGCTAGATGCGCGGAAAAATCAAACCCTTTATACTTCAATATCTCATCATAAAAATCCGGCATGGAAATCCTTTTAGAAAAATTAACGTAAGAATCCGGTTAAGGGTGAAGATGCTTCAGCGCGCTCCTGCTCAGGTTTTAAACCGGCGCAGTACCCCAACCTCCCTGCTTCTACTGCCAGAGCAAAAGCGCGCGCAGTTACTACCGAATCCCTGGCTGTAGCAACGGCAGTATTTACTAAAACCGCATCAGCCCCTATCTCCATTGCTTCGGCGCAATGCGAAGGCCTGCCAATACCCGCATCTATCACTACCGGCAGTTTTATTTCCTCTATGAGTATCTTCAACAACTCTAAGACCTTTAATCCTTTATTGGTGCCGATAGGAGAACCCAAAGGCATTATCGAAGCTGCTCCGGCATCCTGCAACCGCCTGGCATCAGCTAAATCCGGGCTCATATAAGGCATAACAATAAAACCTTCCTTAACTAAGGCTTCGGTAGCCTTAATCGTTTGGCTATTATCCGGAAGTAAATACTTATTATCCGGGATAACTTCGATCTTAACCCAATTTCCGCAACCCAGAGTTCGGCCTATCCTGGCAATGCGGATAGCCTCATCCGCGTTTCTGGCGCCCGAAGTATTCACCATAATTATTGAACCTTGCGGAATGTAATCCAGTATATTCTCGCTTTTTGATTGAGCGTCAACCCTGCGCAAAGCCACGGTAACTAAGTGCGCTCCCGAGGCGAGAATTGCCTCTTGCATAATTTTATAGGAAGAAAACTTCCCGGTGCCCAAGAAAAACCGGCTGCGGATATGATTACCGGCAATGACTAATTTATCTTCCATGATTATCCCCCTCCCACGAAAGAAATTATCTCTAAGGTATCTCTTTCTTTAAGTTCGATTTTCTCCCAATCCCGGCAAGCCAAGATTACGCCATTGTATTCTACAACTACTGCTTCAGGATTTATTTTACGCTGGTTAATTAGTGCCGCGATTGAAACCGGCTCTTGCACAAACGCTTCTTCTCCGTTAACCGAGATCTTCATTTTACCTCCTAATAAAAAATCCTTATGCCGAACGCATAAGGATTACTTTAAACTCTATAGCTTCCCTACGCTGGCATTATCCAGATCAGGTTTCCCGGGTAACTTCGTTTTACGAAGACTCTCAGGCCGCTTAACGACCTCCCCATAATTAAATTACATATTCATTAAAACATAAAATTAACTTCTGTCAAGTATTTCTAATACTAAGCTTCTTTATCTCCACCAATTATTTTTTCAATCCCTCTATCTCCCTCTGCTGGCTCTTTATTGCTTCCAGGAGAACAGCGGTAAGCTTGTCATAGGCAATAGCCTTGTAGCCGTCTTTATCCGTATTGACTAGTTCAGGGAACTCTTGCTCCAACTCTTGAGCAATGATACCAATCTGCCGGCCTGAGGAGAAGTGGTTCTGGGGAAATTCCTTGATCTTCCAGTTGTAGCTTACCACTCAGAAAAGGGTGGCTTTCCTGAAAAAAGCCTTCCCCGCGCTCATAACCGCGCTTCGCCGTGCTATAAATTTAGTTGTCGGTATAGTAGGTGAAATCGAAGGTGACAAAGGTAGCTTGCGAGCTGACTGGAAGGCCACCCTGATAGATCGCAGGAAGACTACCGTCCCAAAATACGTTATAGGTGGCAAAGGGGTTGTTCATACCCACGACCCCCATCCCGTCCCGCTGGGCTTGCTTCGATGTACTCACCGAATACGGCAAACCGGTGAAAACCAAGACATTCCCGGCCGCGCCCGAATTTCCGTTGTCACAAAACCCCGAGACGTGGACCATCTGCCCAATCTTCATGTAGACTCCGTGCCTGCTCCCCCAAGTGGAGGTCGAGCCGGTGTTGACGACATTCGGAGAGAAAGTCCCGAAAATGGGACTGACCGTCGTCCCGTCCACCTTAAACGAATGGCCCGAAGAGACGTTGACGTCGCCGTTGACGTCGAGGGCAAAGCCCGGGCTCACCGTCCCGATGCCGACATTGCCATCCTGTTTAATGATTAAACGCGTTCCTGTATGACCTATAGTTAATTCTTCTATAGAGAAAGCGCTATTTGAATAATCGCCTCTGCCGCTGCCACCAGCTCTTAAATCCCATTGGACATTAGCGGCATTAGCCAAGCTTAATTTTGCTGCATAGCCATCGTTAGCTTGATTATTAACTTTAATCGCTGTTTCTTCAACAGCCGTACCATTGTAGACTTCAAGACGTGTTCCCGGATTCACCGTGCCTATGCCTACATTGCCTTCGACTACCAGGTCAGCGTCAAAGTCAACCTCTCCTGAGCCGCTCT
>DJWJ01000025.1:1506-12651 GCA_002440965.1 Candidatus Omnitrophica bacterium UBA6233 | reverse complement strand
GAATCGGAATCAATGTATTTTTTCATTAATCAACTTGGACGGCCTGGAAAGCTTCGCCAGGTTTTCGGCTATTTCTATGCTCAAAGAAGCAACCGCGCCGCTCAGAGCCTGGGATAATCCAAAATAATTATGCGGATTAATAGTTTGGATGAATTGCGACTTTTTCGTAAACCGCATTTTCCTGTTCCGGGCATCGATAATCGACCATTGGGCCGTAAGAACCATATTTTCCTCCAGTTCGCTATCCAACTGGAGAATGTCTACAACCACCTGATAATCCAAGGGGATGGCAAAATTACAGGGGAACAGCTGAAAACTGGCTGCCGGAAGCATAACGGACAGGTCTTCGCTGAGAATACGAGCCAGGCTCGAATCCAGAGGCTCTGCCCAGCGATCAAATTGGGCGAAGTTAAAAGTGCCGTTTTTGTTTCTGGTGACAATCTGCGGACGATCCTGATATTCGGGAATTCCGATTGGCCCTACCGCGACAATTACGCCTTGAGCAATCTCAAATTTTCCGATTGACGGCTCCCTGGATAATGAACTGGGCATATAGAACCGCGAGTTCGGGCTGTTTGAAACTGAGACGCACCCGCTGGTTAGAATGACAAAAAGCAAAGCACAAATGACAAATAATTTGGATTTTGGATCTTGGATTTTGGATTTAGACATTTATTCTCCTTTATGGGCTGATTTTCCTTTTAAGAGCGCTTCCGGATGCTGTTCAAGGTATTCAGCCAACAGATTAAATGACCGCGCGGAACGAGTAACCTCTTTAAGCGTTTTATGCAATTCCGATATTCCCTCGGAATTCACCAGCCTGTTGATGCCCACGACCGCCTCCGCTAAATTAGTAGTGATTTCTTTTACCGGAATATCGTCCATAACCTGAAAGATATCCGGGGATATAGGCAAAGCCGGCAGTTCAGGATAACCCTTGATGATGCCGTAGAATTTTTCCGGCTTATCCGGGTAAAAATCCAACGCAATCATAAGCTGGCCGGTGATAAAATTCTGTATTTCGAGCTTGGCCCGCAAGCCTTGCTTGATAAACCTCATATAATCAGGATAACCGGGCTTTTCGGGGATACCCATAACCCGCGACAATTCTATATCAACAATTACGGGAATAAGGACATCCTGCATTTTATCGTCGTAAATCAGGCTGATGCTGGTGATATTACCGATTTTTACGCCTCTAAAGATTACCGGAGCGCCTACGGAAAGGCCTTTGACCGAACCGTTAAAAAATAGAACATATTTGTCTGACTGCCGGAAGATTTGCCCCGAACCAAAAACCAATACCGCTGCGATTAACAAAGCCAGCGCGCCCACTACAAACGCGCCGATTACTGTTTTGTTTACTTTTTTAATCATAAGGCTGCCCCCTGTTTCTCTCCCCGAGTCAGGAATTGGATGACCCGCGGATCTTTAGAATCAGCTAATAAATCTTTTGGCTTCCCTTCGGCAATGATGCCCTTACTTTCAGCATCAAGAAGCACCGCTTTATCGCCTACGGCAAATATGCTCGCCAGTTCGTGGGTAACAATCACGATTGTGGCGCCGAGGGCGTCTCTTAGTTGAATAATCAAATCGTCCAGCAAGCGGGCGCTTAGAGGATCCAGCCCGGACGAAGGTTCGTCAAAAAAAATAATACCGGGGTCAAGCGCGATTGCCCGGGCAAGCCCCGCCCTCTTACGCATCCCGCCGCTTATTTGACTGGGATAAAAATCAGCGTAACCGCCCAAGCCGACCAAAGATAATTTTAATTCTACCATTTCCCTGATTTGAGCGGAAGATAATTCTGAATACAGCTGTAAGGGCAAAGCGATATTTTCTCCCAAGGTAAAAGAACTCCAGAGCGCGCCGCTCTGATAGAGCACGCCGAAACTCCGCATCAAATTCTGCCGGACGGATTCATCCTCCGCCCAAAAATTCACTCCGTTGTATAACACCTCTCCTTTTAGCGGCTCTTTAAGGCCAATCAATACTTTAAGCAGGGTGCTCTTGCCGCAACCGCTTCCGCCCATAACCACAAAAATATCGCCCTGGTTTACGCTGAAATTAAGATTACGCAATACTTCGTAATCATCGTAACTTAAATCGAGGCCGCGCACTTCAATAACGGATTGAGATTTTTTATCCATTGGTTACACTCCCAGAACCTGACAAATAAATGTGATAACCGCGGTAGCGACAACAATGCTGGTGATGGCGCTGACTACTGCCGAGGTGGTTGCCACTCCCACGCCTTCAGCGCTCCTTTCGCAATTGATTCCGCGCAAACACCCTGCCACTGCCACAATTATGCCGAAGACAAGACTATGGGTAAGCCCGATCCAAACATGGCTTAACTTTACCGCTGATTGAGTATGGTGCCAATATTCTACGGGATTAAGCCCGAGAAAATTAACGCTGATCAAGAAGCCTCCGGCTATACCCATAAAATCCGCATAAATAGTTAACAGCGGCATCATAATTATCAGGGCTAAAACCCGCGGCATAACCAGGAATTCAACCGGAGAAATCCCCAGAGTCTTGAACGCGTCAACTTCTTCATTTACCTGCATAAGGCCCAGTTCCGCGGCAAAAGACGCGCCGGTGCGGCCGGACATAATGATACCGGTCATCACCGCCCCCATCACGNNTAAGCTGTATCGCTCCGATAAAAGCCAGGATCATGCCGACTAAAAGGCTGATCAGGGAAACAAGGCCTAAAGCGCCGGCGCCGCAACGCTGCACAATAGCGACAAATTCATCCCGGCGGAAATAAGCCTTGCCCGCGATAAGCCGGCCAAAAGCAAAAGTAATCTCGCCCAGAAAATTGATAACTGCGAGCGTCCCGGAGCAAAACGCCAAGAATTTATCGGCGGCTCTCTCAAGAAAACGCTCAGGTTCGATTTTCCGGGGGATGTTTTTTTCATCAACTTTAAGCGCAAGCTCGAGCAATTTGACCACGCCCAGAGGAAGGGCTTGACGGTCAATAATAATATTCCTGCATCCGCCCTCTTTGATTAAATTAAGCAGAAAAGAAACAAGCCCGCTGTCCCATTTGGTTATTTCAGAGGCATCAAAGGTAATACAGGTAATATTTTTATTTCCGGCAAGCTGGGTTAAAACTGCATTTTCCGAGGGGAGAACCGCGTGAATCAACCACTCTCCGCTTAATTTCAAACGAAGGGTATTGGCGCAAGGATAATCAAAAGAAAGTTTGCTTAAGGGCATACGGCCTTTATTTTACTCTTATTTCCTGATTTTAAAACCTGAAATGCACAAATATTCTTCCGAAATTTTTATCGTCTTTTTCAATCCGACGGTAAAGCCTTTTTATCTGCGGCTGTTCTAAAAAACGTAAAACGCTTTTTTTCAACTGCCCGCTCCCTTTACCGGGAATGATTTCCACTAATTCTATTTTTTTAGCTACAGCTTCCTGAATCACGCGGTTGAGTTCTGTTTCAATCGCCCGGCCGTTGCTAAAGATATCGTGCAGATCTAATTTAATTTTGGCCATTAAGTTATTATAACGCCATAAACAAATTTTTGAAAGCGCTTTCCCAAAACACTCTTTTTGCCCTTGTTTTTCATCCAGGATATTGCATACTTCTTATAGCGTTTACTCAAAAAGGAGGTTGGTCGATAGCGAAAGCTATTTAGGCCTATCACCTACGAAAACCCCGAAGGCGTTCGGGGTTTTTTGTTGCAGAGCCTAGAGCTTTTTATATACGGCCTTCTCCGAGATAGGAAAAATAAACACAACTTTTAAAAGGTAAATTTGGCCTAAGATCTCTTATGGGAACACAGGCAAATTGTTTGCCGGAAATTGTTTTATGCATACCTATCCTATGGTCATAGATAGGGCAAAAATATTTACCGGATCCGTCTTGCTTTAGGTGCTCGCAAGGATCTCCGTCCAACGAACCGCAGCAAGCTCCGCACCTTCTGCAAAGCGCCTCATACTTTACCTGCTCTTCTTCCTGTTTGCGTAAATACTCTGCTTCATCCATAAGGATATTATACCTCTCTAAACCAAAAATCCCAAGCCCTTTTAAAGGGCTTGGGATTGATTGTCTGACTACTCTAATAATTACAAGTAATTAGAATGACCAGTTAGCAAGAACCATAAACTCCATAGGTTTTTTATTGCCGTTATAGTTTGCTAAACCGATCTGAAGGCCGTTAAGGGATTTAGCATGGTTAACCAGCCCTAATTGCAGGCCCTTAGCTGTACCCTCGACATAATTCACTATACCTAAAGATGCTCCGCTGAAATCTCCCTTAACAACATTGACCGCGCCGAGTTGAGCGCCGATAAAACGGCCGACTGTGTAATTAAATATACCTAGTTGCGCGCCGTGCACATAACCATCAGTCCAGGTCACCAGACCACATTGAGCGCCGGTCAGATCTCCCTGGGTGATAGCTACCCAGCCTTCCTGAAGCCCGACAAAACGGCCGCCGACACGACTCACTAAACCATCTTGCCAGCCATAGAAGAGGCCGTCAACCCAATTACCCAAACCCCAGGCCACGCCTTTAACATCTCCCTTAGCCCTATTTACGCCGAGGGTAAGGCTAAAACCGGTAACGTTTTGGTTAACAGTATAAAGCAGGCCTAGACTCACGCCGCCGATTGATTCAGCTTCCGGAACCATCTGGATCGGATTAAATAGCGACAACTGTATCGGCTTAGTTCCCTCGGCCATAGCCATGCCAACTAAACCTAAAACTAAAAATAAACTAAGTATTATTTTTTTATTCACAGCATCCTCCTTCGTCCACCTGGACGACTCCGGCGCAATTCCGATAAGCGCCGGGTGTCAGTTTTATTTAACGACCCTAACTTACTCTTATCTATTTCCTCCTTTCTAATTTTTATTTTAATGAACAAAAAAAGACGGTTCTATTTTTCTAGAAACCGTCCCTCGAATTGCGACTCTGGCGCAGCCAAAACCTGATTATTGATTATATTCTACCCCTTACATGATACTTGTCAACCGAAAATACCCTATGTATTGATCTGACTGATAATATCTTCTAGCTGCCTATTGAATTCATCGGGAGACTCAACCATTAGAAAATGCCCCAGGCCCGGCATCACTCTTAAGTGATAATTTTTCAGGTACTTGCTGTTAATTTCCGGATAACTCTGCCAAAGGTCAGCGCTCAAGCACCATAAAGAAACATTCACATCAGCCAAAAGCGGAATAACCGGAGTATTGAAATAACACTCAATGGTGCTGATCGCGATTTCCGGGTTAGACAGGGAAACATTTCTGACTACCTGCTCAATCAGCTTGGGATCAGCATTCTTATTGAACATATCCCTCATAAACGGCCCGGAATTCTTTACAAAATCCTTTTTCAAAGGGTCAATGTATTTTATTCTGTCTTCCGGGGTGGCCACGTATTCAAAATTCTCCAGAGTATCTATAGCGACAAGCCCACGCACTTTATCTTTAATAAGGCGGTTTGCTTCCAGTATCACTGTGCCTGACATGGAATGGCCGATAAGAATAACTTTATTTTCTTTTTCCGCGTTCACCACCGCGGCTACATCCTCGCCGAACGCTTCCTGAGTATAAACTTTTCTTTGAGAGCCGGACTTGCCATGGCCTGCTAAGTCCAAAGCTACTACTTTGTATTTTTTGGCAAAATACGGTATCTGCTTATGCCAGACAGAACGGCTGCCGCACCAACCGTGCACAAAGACCAATGCCGGCTCGCCTTTTCCATATACGGAATAGGCTATTCTGACGCCATCTTTAGAAAGAACGGTTCTGTTATTGTCTACATGGCTGTAAATTAAAAAAGCAAGCGCTGCTAAAACAATCAAAATTCCCAGATTACGAAAAATTCTTTTCATATCACGTCCCCTTTATTCTCTTAACATTGAGTAAAAATACAAGCCCGTATCAAAAACAAAATATTTCTCAACCAATTTAAAACCGTAATGCGTGTAAATATCCACATTCTTATGGCTCTCGGTCTCCAGGTAACAAGGCATATTTTCAGCCTTAAACCGGGATAGCATCGGCTTGAGCAGCTTGCCGGCAAATCCTTTTCCCTGGGAAGGCGCGGCAACTCCGATAAAAGCAAGATACCAATGCCTGACAGGAGCATTTTGGGCGTGCTTTTTATCTATAAGATCATAGATAGGTTTTATCCGCTCCCTAAAATCCTTATCCAGCTGAGCCTGCAATTTATCTATACCTGCTTTAGCCATTGTCTCCGGAGTCATTTTGGCGTATTCCGAAGGCAGCCAAAGCGCGACTCCTTCAAAGTTAAGAGAACTCGCGTAAGCTTCGCCGAACAAAATAACATAGCGCAGCATAAATTCAAAAAAATCAATTGCCATCTCATCTCTTATCTTTACATCCGGATATAGATAAACTTTGAGCGGCTCATCATGAAAAGCCTGCGCAAGCGTTTTTGCCGCGCCTGCTATATGTTCATCCTTAAGCCTAAGAAGATTCTTCAATTCTTCCATTCGAGATTTCCTTTTTTACATCCGCACTTTTTACGCCTTAAAATACTTAACTGCTCTTTATATGAATTTATAAATTGATTTTGCCTGCCGCTGCCGGAAGCAAGACGTTTCGCCAGATCGCTCTTATGCTGATAAGCCCTTCTTTTTAATTCCTTAACCAAAAGCTCGTGCCTTAAATATAATGCTTTTAGCTTACCCTTCCACCTTAAGGTCTCCGGATGGCGGGAATAACCTTTTTTATTCTTGGTGAGTATTGACCAGATCGCGTGCAATTCCCGATGCTCGCCTAAAAGATGGTTGCGACATAATCTAGCAGGTTCAATATCCCAAATGCGCATATGAATATTATACTTAATCGATCAATACAATCCCGTAGTAGTTGCCTTTGCAACCCGGCATATTTAACACTTTAATCGGAAAACCGTTGGATCTTACAGTGCTATAAACGTCTATTCCGCAAGCCTCCATAGACGGCCTTGTCTTGTCGGGGTGACGGCAGAATTTGGCGCATTTTGCGCAAAGCTGGCACGGCCCAGATCCCATTCCAAAAGCCTTATAATATCCGTCCAGAAATATCTCCCGCTCCAATTTAGGGATGAGGCCATGTATATCTGTATAGTCGCCGTCATGGACAATAAGGGCATGTTTATAAAACGTAAGCATCCGGCGGGTAAATTCAGGAGTAGGCGAATACGGTGGGCAGGTTAAAGACTGGCCGAAACCATCGCAGCCAAACTGGCATTTCATCCTCACCCACTCTGCTACAACGATAGTCTTGGGTGAAATAATCCTGGCTTCCTTTGCGCCCAGGCCCTTGGCGTGTTTTATATATTTTGTAAAATCAGGCATTTTGAACGAATTCTGGAACTCTGGGGGATTAAAAACTGCCGAAGCGCCCCCTGGTTTATTTAAAATAATTAGGACGGTTCTATTCTTCTAGAAACCGTCCCTCGAATTGCGACTTTGGCGCAGCCAAACTTGATTATTAACTATATTCTACATCTGCTAATATAGGTGTCAACCAAAATCCCTCAAATCCCTCAATTCCCCGCTCTTAGACATCCGGAATTGACCCCGAGCGTCTTTTGCGAGGGGATGCCTCCTTTTTCAAGCTTGGGATCCAAATAATTAGAACCGCCCCCTTTATTTCAAACTACTGAAGCGTCCTCAAGTTTTAAAGATCAGAGTCATTCCCTTATTTTCAGATTTTAACTTTCTGTATATCTTCTTTTAGTTTAAAAATGTAACTTAGATCATTGGCTGGGGCAGAACCATCTTCTGTCTCCGCAATATTCCATTGTTTTAGAATTTTCTTAGCATACCCCCTCGCATCTACAGTCTCTCCAGTCTCGAAAATTTTTAGATTACCATCCCTTGTCGATAAGATCTTCATCTGTTCAGTGGCGATCTTGAACTCATCTAGATTGCCAGACTTACGATAAAGTATTGATGAATAATAAAGACTCCCCTGTATCCATTCCGAATACCAATAATTCTTAATTATATCATCAAAGATGGCTAAAGCTTTATTTTGATCACCTAGTATTCTCCAAATAAAATGTCCATAATGATAATAAATAGTCGTAAACTTACAATTATCTTTATATTTTGTTAAGTAACGATTAAACAAATCATCTAATTCATTCTTGTTTTCTTCTTTTACATTCTCAAATAAATTGATTCGTTGTAGTTGTAGCTTATATAAAGATAAGATCTTTAGATAAGCTTTTGACTCTAGAATGGCTTCTTCATTTGAATTGATAGAATCTAGTATTTCTATACATCTTTCAAAATTATCTAGATAATATTCATCATTGGCTTTTGATATCAGTTCTTTTGGTGTCCTCGCTCTATTATCCACGGTTTCATCATTTTTATCTGCAACAGATTCTTCTGATATAGTTTGTCTAATAAACCATTTTAATTCATCTTCACTTTTAGCTTTTGTTGAATTCGTGAAATATATGAAGCACAATATCATTCCTGCCATAACAATCCCAACTAAAAACTGAGGTATCTCTAAATTAAAAAAAGATGACCCTATTTTTACTCTTTCCTTAGCTTCTTCCAAAGCAAAAGAGTACATAGCACCTTCAACCGCAACAGCAGCCGCAAACAATAACAATATTAGTTCAAGTGACTTCTTGGAATAAGCCAAAATAAGAATAGAAATTACCCAGCCAACTCGGAAAATAAAGATTAACAAAGACATCACTATACCTTTCCTCATTCTGGTTCCTCTATAAAAATTAACAAATAATTAGAACCGTAACCTTTATTTGCTAATTTAATTGAAAAATGACTAGTTATTACTAACTTTCCAAAAACTTCGTTCCTTCAAGACACTCAACAACTTTGATAAACGGCTGGTTTTAAGAGAAGCGAACGAAAATAATTCCGTATGAGAACTAATTCCGGCATCATATTTAGTTACTTCCAACTGATCTTGGTCGAATTTCTTCAAGAAATAAAACTTATCTAAAATTCTTGCAAATAAAAAACTAGACAAATCTTTAGTTACAGTTGAGATATTCGGATTAAAAACCACCTCCCCTAGCTTCCTTCTATTTGCAGGAAATAACTCAGGTAATGATATTTCTACAATCCACAAATCATTCTTTAAGTTTCTTTCTAGAGAATTAATCCGGTACTCTGGAATTTTAACTTTTCTCTTTCCCCAGGCCCTAAGCGAGCGTAAATGCTGAATGTATTGCCGAGAATTCACTTGCATGGCTCTCAAAACAAACCAACCCTTATTTGTTCCTCGAATAGCCGCTAACAATCTTTTTGCCCAAATATTATCTGTAGAAATAACCTGCAATTCATTGGCCAAAGAAGTATACAGATAATCCAAAGTAATAGCATTAGCAAATATAGCATCGTAACTTATTTCATTTGGTCTTAAAGCAATAACAAGAATAGAATTATGATTTGAGATATATTGCTTAGGTAAGCAATAATTAGAACCAAAATTGTCATCATGACAAATATAAGTACTTAGCCAAGAATCGCTATGCAAATAAGATATTTTTCCAATGTTGAAATAGCTAGTTTCCGCTCTGGGAACCCAGGTGTCTTCGTTAAATGTATGACCAAAACAAGGTATTACATGACCCTCGTCTCGATTTGGAACAGAAAAAGCTAATAATGCAGGATACCCTGATTCTATGCTACTATAGAGGTATGTCTGATAGGGGATGGTTGGCCCCTTCTCACCTAAACGCTTCAATTCTTCATCGGAAAAATAAGTTTCCTTGGACCATTTTATACCTAATTTATCTAGAATCCTTAAGATCTGTGTACGAGCTAAAGGATCTGTCGGGTAATGCGGCATTCCCTCATTCTTTAATATTTGATTTATTTCTCTATAGCTGATATCTCCAGACTCTAGCATCAAAGAAATGGCAGTTCTTAGCGCAACATGTGCACAAACATTATTTATTCCATTTTGCTGACAATATAAAACTCCACTTAAAGTTAATATGTTATTTCCGATGTTAATAGCATATTGCTTCTTTCTTGGTATATAATTATTCACATGCCTGCTATTAGTTACTACTGACTCAAAAACAATCCATCTAAATCCACCCGATTTATCTTTCAAGGGGACTTGTTTCATTATGGCATACCCCAAAAGGTTACTACTTTTTTGCCTTTTAAGATGACGGATACTGCGGATCTTGCTTTTAAAAAAACTTAACCTTTTAAGTGGTGAAGTCGATAATACATACCCGGCATCTCTTAATTCAGAATCGTCCTCCTGTGAAAAACCAACACTATCAATATCTTCTAATACTAAAGTAGAAAAATTTGAAGTCCTTACCTGGGAAAGAATCCTATATAAAGGAGGAGAGAATCCGAAATTCTTTTCTATGAAATCAAAATTTGAGTTTGGAGGTTTTGTATAATAGATTACCGGTTTTCTTAGAGGGGGAGCAAGCTTGAGGACAGACATGAACCTACTTAAAAAACATCTCTGGTAAATCTCTATTCTCGCTCTCTTCTTTTGAATTAAGAAAGGCGAGAACATCTTTTAACTGTTTCAAAGGTATATTAGTCTTATCTAGACACTCACCGAATTCTTTTTCAATCTTTAGCACTTCTTCGGGACAGCCAAATTTTTCGTTCATTATACCCCTAAATGCAAAAAAAGAGAACTTCAATGTGAGTAAGTTCTCTTTTTATCTTACTAACTCCTTCTCGAACATGCCTTATTCTATATCGATTACTTAACATTTGTCAACAATTATTTATCTATAATTTATTAGAATACTGATTCCCAAAGGAATCGATTATCTATATTCCCTACTAATACCAAAATGCTTTTCTAAGCGTCTGGGTTGGCTGGGGTTTCGAGGGACTTGGAGGCGTGGAAGCGGGCACGGTTCCCGCAGCCGGCACAAATATCCAAAAACTCTTTTATCCGAGGGCCCGGATGCGGGAGAGCGACACGCCGACCAGAGCGCAGCATTTCCGGCTGGGGAAATGCAAGCGTTCCCGAGAAAGCCCCAGACAAGCCCAGACGCGAAATATCAGGGGACACTTACCTGTCCAGCCTGCGCAGATAGCCTACTACGGAAAATGTCCCCTTTTATAAGGAAGAGCTTGTCTCTATTTTGCCGAAGGGTGTTGTGAGCGCGCATTAGAAAATTTTCGGC
>DJWJ01000025.1:0-1486 GCA_002440965.1 Candidatus Omnitrophica bacterium UBA6233 | reverse complement strand
ACTCGGCGAAAATTTTCAGCGCGCGAGCAATACCCTAAGAGCAAAATAGCCTGACTCCACCCCTTGTAAATAGAATTTAATAGTATATACTTTAATTGGAAGGTGGGTAGAATAAAGGTGCTTATGGTTATCCACCATCCATACGAGAGCCAGGGGACTGCGGAAGTGACGCAGCGAAACCTGACTCTTGTTCTTTTATGGGAACCTACAGATTAATTATTGCCATCAAGGTGCAGCCGATGCGACAAGCGGTGCAGAAGCGGGGTAGCGATAATCGCTAAAATTACGAAGAAAATAAAAGCGCTGAAAAGAGAATAAACAGCGGTAAATACTTTGCTTAGAGTAGTGTCAATACTGCCCACTGTCCCCAATCCGGTCATAATCATCACCGCGTTAAGGAATGAATCAATCCACGATAATTTCACTATAAAATGAGAAGCAATAGTTCCGGATAGAATAGTAGCGATAAGCAAAAGAGCAGCAATTAGAAAGCTGCGTGCCATACGCAGGATAAACTTCTCTTTAGGCAATAAAGGCTGGTGATACTGTTCAAGCATGGACTAATTCTACTCCTGTTTCAGGCGGTGTCAATAAAAAAGGCGCCGTTTCCGACGCCTTTTCTCGTAGCATATGCTTCCTCTCCGACTAAGTAATTAAAGTAAGCGCTAAACCTTCCCTATCTTACGTTTGCCGGTAAATTTAGATTTTGTTCATAAAGCATTTTTGCACTTTCCAGCCGCCTCAAATGAAACGAAAGCGGATCAACTGGCCTTTTTTCTATACGTTTTAGAATCTTAAGCTTTTTGTTCATCTTACGCTTCCGCAACTTTATGCAGAACCTCTGAAATAAAGGTTTGATATTTAACGCCTAATTTGCGCGCCTCCTTTCTAATACAATAGACGTAGGAAGAGGAAAAATCTAACAAAAATAATTCAATGACCAGGGGACACTTTCCTGTCCAGCCTTCGCGAATAGACTACTACGGAAAATGTCCCCTTCTGCGTTGTGGTAGCGGGGGTTTCAACCCCCGCTACGGAAATTTTGTGAAAGCTCTACCCTTTATTGGAAGCCACCGAGCTTAAACCTATATCTTGTGGTAGAACGAATTATTTATATCGGTCGGTGTTAAAATAAAAAGCCACTACAGTATTTAAACCATAGCGGCTTTTTATTTTAAGGAGCACCGACCTACTCTCANNTTCCCCCTCGGTAAAGGCACTCCAAGAAAAACATCTGATCCCTCGCTTTCGCTCGGGATGATTTTCCACTTTACAGAGGAAAATCACAACCACATAATCTTATATTGGTAAAACTACTAATAAACCTTTGAGAATTAATTTCCTCCACCTTCAACTCTTTTGCAAGAAGAAGGCTCGGGATATTTTCTCACTTTACAGTGAAAAAATATAAGGCCAAGCCAATCGGCTGATTAGTACGCATTAGCTCAAACCCTTACGGGCCTTACACATTGCGCCTATCAAGGTC
>DJWJ01000022.1 GCA_002440965.1 Candidatus Omnitrophica bacterium UBA6233 | reverse complement strand
GAAGACACCCTGACCATCACCACCTACTATCCTTCTCCCTATGGAGTCTACCGTGAGCTGCGAGCCAAGCGTATAGCCATAGGGGATGACTACATCGATGGAGCTAACTACACCTGGCAGGAGACAGAGAGCGGCTCAGGAGAGGTTGACTTCAACGCTGACCTGGTAGTAGAAGGCAATGTGGGGATAGGGACGGTGAATCCAGTGGTAAAGCTGGATGTGGTAAACATCTCTTCTGCAGGGCTTCTGGGCAGCTTGAGGCTTCTAGGCAGGCCAAGCGCTGATAACCAGGAGGTCAGCAGGATTAACTTTGCAACCTATAACGCCAGCCCGACAAATAATATTGTTGCCTACATAAGAAGCTTTAGAACATATGACTCCGATGATGGGATCTTACGCTTTGGCACAGGGAATACCGCTGACCCAACAGACAGGATGACAATCGATGAGAACGGCAACGTCGGCATCGGGACCACCAGTCCCGGAGGAAGATTACACGTCCATCAAGATTCAACTAATGCTAATCTGGTTGTTACTGGAAACTTTGCTCCTGAGCTGCGTATTGCAAGTAGCGCTAGCGATCTATCAACTTCTGTAACCTTTGGTATGGCAACAGGAGCAGGCCATTACTTAGGTAATGCTGCTAGTGGAGATGCCATTGTTCTCTCTAGACCTGGAAATATCCTATTTGGGACTGATAATAGCACAGAAAGAATGCGGATTTGCGGAACAACAGGTAACGTCGGTATCGGGACGACGGCGCCCGGAACTCTGCTTCAAATTGGCGGCGGCACAGGAAGCCTCCATGTAATCACTCCGGGACTCTTAATTAAGAACACAACAGCCTATGAACGAAGCATGATGGAGATTCATGCGCCTTCAGGAGCAAACAGGCTTGTTATCCAAACCCTAGCCGATACTTCTTTTATAGCCTCCTTGGATGCTAAGCCATTAGCTCTTCAGACATCAGGAGGTAATGTGGGGATAGGGACGGGGGCCCCCGGAGCAGTTCTTGAAGTGGATGGCACAGGAGTCCTTCAAACTCTATATCATTCCGGTGGTTCTACTTCTGGAGTTTATACCTATTATTCAGTATCTGGTGGTGGAGCCATAGGTAGCGTTACATACAATGGTTCGTGGAGCGGTATCCTTTTTAACACGTCTTCTGACCGCCGCCTGAAGGAAAACATCATTCCAACTAGCCGTGGCCTAAAGGAACTTATGTCTATTCCGGTAAGAGACTTTAATTTCATCGCTGACCCCGGTAAAAAGAAGATTCAGGGCTTCATTGCTCAGGAGCTTTACAAAGCTTACCCCGAAGCTGTTACCGTTGGCGGCAATAATCCTAAGACCGAGCCCTGGATGGTTGATTATGCCCGCCTGACCCCGCTACTAGTCAAATCAGTGCAGGAGCTAAAAGGGGAGAATGACAGTATAAAGCTAGAACTCTGTCGCAAAGGCCCGGATTATTCCTGGTGTAAATAAAGGGGACGGTTCTATTTTTCTAGCTTCAAACTCAAGAAAAATAGAACCGTCCCCTTTTATTTATTAAGAAAACTTCTTCCCATTTTTAGCCGGATGGAGTATTATATATTTATGCCCAAAACTAACTTAAAACAGGAAAATTTGCGGATCGCCTTGGCGCAGATAAATTGCGTTGTCGGAGATTTGCAGGGTAATTTCGATAAAATCCGCGCGAATATAGAAACTGCGCAAAAATCCGGAGCAGATATCGTGGTTTTTCCGGAATTAGCCGTTACAGGGTATCCTCCCGAAGATCTTTTGCTTAAACCTAAATTTATCAGCGATAATCTGGAATACCTTAAAAAGCTGGTTAAGCTGGTTAAAGATATAGTGGTAATCGCGGGTTTCGTGGATAAAAAGTCCAGCCATCTGTATAATTCTTTAGCGGTAATCTATTCCGGTAAAATCATCGGCGTGTATCATAAAATGCGGCTTCCTAATTACGGGGTTTTTGACGAAGAACGCTATTTTGAGGCCGGCGAGAATCCTTTGGTATATAAATTCGGACAATCTCTTTTTGGTTTGAGCGTTTGCGAGGATGTCTGGCACGAGGACGGGCCAATCAAGCTGCAGGCCGCTAAAGGCGCCAAATTAATTTTTAACAGCAACGCTTCTCCTTACTACGCCGGGAAAATAAACGAAAGGGAAGCCGTCGTTAAGAAACAAGCCAGGTTAAATAAGGCGGTTATTGTTTATGTCAACCTGGTTGGCGGGCAGGACGAATTGGTTTTCGACGGCCAGAGTATAGTCGTAGATAATAAAGGTAAGGTTGTAAAAAGGGCCGCGGCATTCAAGGAGGATTTGTTAATTGTAGATTTAGCCGTGCCTTTTTCTAAGGCAAGAGTCTCCAAAGATACTATTACTGTAGCTAATAATATTACACCCAAGAATAAGTACGCGCTGGCCGAAAAAGAAATAAAGCTTTTGGAGCCTTTGGCCGAAGTTTATCAGGCCCTGACTTTAGGCCTTAAGGATTATATCAACAAAAACGGTTTCCAGAAAGTCGTCATCGGTTTAAGCGGAGGCATTGATTCGGCGCTAGTGGCGGTTTTGGCGGCGGATGCGATAAGTAGTAAGAATGTGACCGGCGTATTTATGCCTTCCCGTTATTCGTCAAATGAATCCGAGGTTGACGCCAGAGCCCTGGCGCAAAATTTAGGCCTAAAGTTTATAACAATTTCAATCGAGAAGATGTATGAGGCGTATCTGGCGGAGCTTGCTGCGCATTTTGCCGGAGCAGGGGCTAATATTGCCGAGGAGAACCTGCAGGCGCGCATCAGAGGAAATCTTTTAATGGCTTTATCCAATAAATTCGGCTGGCTGGTTTTGACTACCGGGAATAAATCCGAGATGAGCACGGGTTACGCGACACTTTACGGAGATATGGCCGGAGGTTTTGCGGTAATTAAAGACGTGCCTAAAACCCTGGTGTATAAATTGGCTGCTTATAGGAATTCTCTTGGCGCGGTTATCCCGGAGAGGGTTTTTACCAAAGAACCCACCGCGGAATTAAAGCCTAATCAGAGAGACAGCGACACTCTGCCGGTTTATGAAAAATTGGATCCGATCCTCAAGGCTTATATAGAAGAAGACAAGGATTTGGGAAGAATCGTTTCTTTGGGTTTTGACCCGGAAGTCGTCTCGCGGGTTTTAAGAATGGTCGATAAAAGCGAATACAAGAGGAGGCAGTCTCCGCCGGGAATCAAGATTACTCCCAAATCCTTCGGTAAAGACCGCCGGATGCCGGTTACGAATAAATACATAAGTTGACAACTCCAATATTGTATTATAACATACTGAATCGACGGTAGCAGGGAGCTTGTTTTTTTAAGGAGGGATGTTTATGGAAAAAGAAAGAATCGCGATGGAAAACGAGATTCTGGAGAAATTAGCCGGCAAGGTTTTCTTGTTGCAGGATATCAACCGTAAACGCGAAATAATTTTTCAGACCTTTTTGGAAGTATACAATTCCGAATCCGGAAAAGGCATGGTGGGCAAACTGCAGAACCTGGATTTGGAAAAGCTCTTCAACGAATTCCTTTCCTACGGGGTAATCGACGGATTCCTGGAGGACCCCGAAGTGGAAGATATTATGGTAAATTACCTTTCGCCGATTTATATCCACAAAACAAAATACGGCCTGGTTAAGACCGACAAGAAATTCGCCTCCCGCGAGGAACTCGATTTATTCATCAAGAAACTGGTCATTTTTTCCGGCAGGCAGTTAATTAACAAGATAAACAATGTCGAGCTCGTCGAGATAAAAGGGAGGGCGAATATAGTTTATTCTCCTTTCGGCCCGCAGATTACCATTACCCGCGCCAAGGAAAAGCCTCTTAGTATAATCGAATTGCTTGAAAACGGGACAGTAAACGCCGAGATTGCCGCGCAGTTATGGCTTTATGTGGAAGGCTTGGGAGTCAAGCCTGCCAATGTCATTATTTCGGGCGGCCCCGGAGCGGGGAAGTCGACATTGTTAAACGCGCTTTTCAGTTTTATTTCGTCTAACGACAGGATTGTTGTTATCGAAGATACGCTGGAATTGAACACAGATCTTGAAGATAATTGTTCGCGCCTGGAGAGCGATGAAGTTACCAGCCTTGCGGACTTGGTTAAGAATTCCCTAAGGATGCGGCCGGACAGGATTATCGTCGGAGAAGTCAGGGGGCAGGAGGCGCAGGATTTGATGACCGCGATGAATATCGGTAAGTATTGTATGGGCACTCTGCACGCTTCTACTGCCCGCGAGACAATCATTCGCCTTGAGAACGAACCGATGAATTCGCCTAAAGTCCTGGTAAGCTTGGTGGATGTGTTTATAATTATGCGCAGGTTCAATCTGAACGGAAAGATTACGCGCGTCGTCGGCGAATTGGTCGAGACCGCCGGAATGACGGATAAGAATATTCTTTTGTCTTCGCTTTGGTCCTTTGATTTGGGGATGGGTAAATTCCATAGGTCAGCGGTAAGCAGCGAATTCCGCGATAGGCTGGCGCAGGTAAGCGGGAAGACCTCGGTTGAAATTATGGATGAGATAAAGGTCCGCGCAAATGTCATTAAGCTTCTCCTTCAGAAGGGGATAAAGGAGATGGAGAAGGTAACCGAATTTTGCCGGAGATATTCTAATAATCCCGAAGCGGCAATCGCGGATTTAGGCGTCAAGCGGCAGGATTTATTAAAAGAGAAGGTTTAAAGATTTCGCGCCCATAGCTCAATTGGATAGAGCATCAGCCTACGGAGCTGGTTGTTGCTGGTTCAAATCCAGCTGGGCGCATTTTTTATTATCGGAAAATGACCAGGGTTCAGGAATATTATATGCGGGAGGCCTTAAAAGAAGCCCGGAAAGCCTTTGAAGAAGATGAGGTTCCGGTAGGCGCCGTTATTGTCAGCGACGGTAAAATCATCGCCCGGGGGCATAATCAGATAGAGCGGTTAAAAGATCCGACCGCCCACGCCGAAATGCTGGCTATTACCTCCGCGGCAAATTTCCTTGATACGAAGTGGTTGAACGAGGCCAGCCTCTATGTTACAATCGAACCCTGCAGTATGTGCGCGGGGGCATTAGTCCTTTCCCGGATAAAAAATTTATTTTACGGCGCGGCTGACCCCAAGGCCGGCGGCTGCGGTTCGGTGACAAATGTTATCAATAACAAAAGCCTCAACCACAGGATTAAGGTGCAAAAGGGGATATTGCAGGAAGAATGCGGGCAGTTATTAACGCAGTTTTTCCAGAGTAAAAGAAAGCGGAATAAACGTTTACCGTGAATCAACCCGCCAAAGATTATTTCTATAAAATTTCAGCTCTAGCGGTCCTCCTCCTGGGGATAGCCTCGATAATTATCGTTCAGTTCTGGACGCCTACACTCTTCGGAGCGGATGGATATCTGCATATCCGCATGGCAGAGTTTATAAAGGACTGCGGGCTCAAATACGATTTTCATTGGGCGCGCTATTCTACCTTTGCCGCAAATTTTGCCGATAAGGACTTGCTTTATCATGTCCTGCTTATTCCTTTTGCAAAGTTTTCTGCGGATATTTTCTTCGGAGCAAAGCTTTCAGCCATCTTTTTTTCTTCCATATTCCTGATAGTTTTCTTCATAATGCTGAGGCGTTATACCATAAAGCCTTTAGTTCCTTTGTTTCTGCTGGCGCTATTGATGTCTGACCGTTTTTTCTACTTATTCTGCTGGCCAAGGCAGATAATAATCGTGATTGCTTTGACCATACTGGGAATACATTTTCTCATCGAAGAAAAATACCCGCAGGTGTTTTGCCTAACTTTTATTTATTGCCTCATCCACGTTTCCGGGCCGTATATGTTCCTCTACGCGATATTGACCGAGGCAGTCAGATTCCTTAATAACCGGAAAATTAATTTTAAATCTTTGGGGATTACCGCTTTGGCGATAGCGGCCGCTTATCTGATTCATCCGAATTTCCCGAATAATATCCTGGTGTTTTACCTGAATTCGATTATGGTGCCGGTTTATTCGATGAAATGGGGGCTGGAATTAGGGGCGGAGTTTTTTCCTATCAGCACAAGAGAATATTTGCTAAGCTATCCTTTTTTGGTTCTTTGTGTTATACTACTGCCTGTTGTTGGGGTATTCCTGCGTCCAAAAACTGCTTTAAGGACACAGGTATTCTTGGTAATTTCTCTTGTTTATTTTGTGTTTTCTTTTCTTTCGCAGCGGTATATCGCGCACGGCTATCCGTTAATACTGTTGGGCCTTGCTTGTTATATTCGGGATTATTCTAAGGAAGGCGCGGGGAGAGTGGAAATACCCTTCCCCAGGATTTTGTTTTGCTTGGGGATGGTTTTTTTAGTTGTGTTCGGAGTAATCTCCGGAGTTTTTGCATATAAGAACCTGCGTCAGTTTGCTTTTGTTAATAAAATATACGATACCCATTATGAGGCAGTGGGAGAGTTTTTACGGCGAAACGCGCCGAAAGGGGAACTGGTCTTTCATAGCAATTGGTCGGATTCGCAGTATTTGATCGGTGTTAATCCCGATAACGATTACTTTGTGACATTTGACCCGGTTTATATGCTTTATTATGACCGCAGCCTGTATAATTTGTATCGCGAAGTTTCTTTTGGCCGCGCAAAAGATCCTTATGCTGTGATTAAGCATACTTTCAAAGCGAATTACGGGTATGCGGGGAAAAATTACTTTGGCGGGCTTATCGAGCAGGTGAGGCAGGATTCGCGTTTTAAGATTTTAGGGGAAGACGGTTTGGGAATTGTGTTCAAATTGGAATAAAAATGGTATAATAATTTCAGGAGAGGTGGTTTAAGTGGCCGAAAGCAAGGCGTGGATTAGCAAATCGAGGTTAGGTGGTTTAAGGCGTATAGAATTATATGGTAATCCCGGTACTCCAGAAGGAAGAAGCAGGGGAGGAAAGAAAGCTACTTCTTTATTTCAGCAAAATCCAAGATTGGCCCAAAAATCAGGATTTGTGATCAGGAAGAAAATAAAGTATCCACAAAAATGTACGGGTTTGGCAGAATTTATGGGAATAATGTTAGGTGATGGCGGTTTTCCCGGGACACATCAGATTACTATAAGTTTTAATAATGAAACAGACCATGAGTATGCGCAATATATAACAAAAATTTTAAAAAGGCTGTTTTCTGTTAACTGCTATATACATAAGCGTAAAGGAAGCAAGGGAGCTGATGTGGTTATAAATAGCTCCAATCTTCGCGATTTTTTATTAAAATCCGGTCTTAGGCCCGGTAACAAAGTAAGAAATCAGGTTAACGTGCCTGAATGGATAATTGGAAGGCGCCAATATCGTATAGCTTGTTTGCGCGGCCTCATGGATACCGATGGGAGCCTTTATTTGCATAAATATAATAACTATGCTTATCCAAAGCTTGATTTTTCCAGTTGCTCAAGACCGCTGTTGGAGTTTGTCTTTAATACACTAAATGAATTAAATTGCAAAGCCCGCATAAGCCATAAAAATGTTTTAGTAGATTCATTGTCAGCGGTCAGAAGGTATTTTAAAGAAGCGGGAACAAGTAACCCAAAATTTTTAGAGAAGTTTCAAAACTACTTTTATAATTAATTTTTTGGAGAGGTGCCGGAGCGGCCGAACGGAGTTGCCTGCTAAGCAATTGACCTGGGTAACTGGGTCCCTGGGTTCGAATCCCAGCCTCTCCGCCAATTAGGATAGGGCGCTGTTAAGAGTAGCCCCCTATAGGGGGCTACCGTCGAAAAAACGAGGCGGCGCTCTTTTAAAATAAAGTTCGAACCAATCTTTTCCAGAAATTCCTTCTGGGATTCTAAATTTCTTTCCTTTACGGCGTATTCCGCTCTGTTCAATAGGGTTACAAAGTCCCTTGCCGGTTCGAACCAAGAATTACTCCCAGCAGCAAAATCCCGTAAGCCATCCTGTAATTTTCTCTTTTCATTGATAAAAGCTTCCTTCTTGGCCTGATATTCTTCGAGAGTTAAAGACTCTGCAAGGTAAACATCAATGAGTTTACTAATCTTACTGTCAATCTCCTTAATTTTAAATTCCAAATTTTGCTGCTGGGGCAGCGATGATTGGACATCGCTATTTTTGTCTTTTTCTAATTGCTCTAAAATCTTCTTTGTCCAATCATCGCACAAAGAAACTTTTTGAATGAAGGATTTGATTTGCGCGGCAAGCTCTTCTTCGCGGACATACCGTTGCTTACAATTTGTTAGTCGCTTAGTACAGCGGTAATAAACATGTCCTTTTTGTAGTTCTGCGGTTATCATCCGACCGCACTCACCGCAGCGCATTAACCCTCTAAGAATGAATTTGTTAGTTTCTTTCTTGGGCTTGCCGCGCTGGAGCATCACTTCCTGACACTTATCAAAAAGTTTCTTTGTGATAATCGGCTGATGAGTGCCTTCGTAAACTTCTCCTTTGTAGCGGAATACGCCGTAATAAAGAGGGTTTTTGAGCATCGTTTGATACTGGCTTATGCTTAGAGATCTGTCTTTTCTGCCCATAATACCCAAAGGGTTAATTTTATTGTGTATTTTTTTAAGCGAATGATTCCCAGTAGAGTAAAGCTCAAATACTTTCTTGATGAAAGGAGCTTTGCCCTCGTCAATTATAATCGTGCGTGTCTTACGGTCGTTAAGGTAGCCGATGGGCGCCCACTGCGGCCAGATACCTTTGCTTAACTTTAACCTTATACCCCTGCGAATATTCTCAGAGAGAGCGTCAATATAGTATTTACTCTGGCCGAAGATGATAGAGAGCATGAACTTGCCTTGAGCGTTGTTATCAAAGCGGAGAGTGGGGAAGCGCAGATCCTTAATAACCTTTTGGTCAACAAGGTAGATAATCTGGCCGCCGTCAACAGAGTTTCTTGCCAAGCGGTCAGGGTGCCAGGCAAGAATACCGTCAGCAAGTCCACGCTCAATATCAATAAGCATATCGTTAAACAGTGGGCGCCCCGGCTTCTTAGCGGTCCTAGCTTCAATAATCTCCTTAACGACAAAAAGATTCTCGCGCTGAGCGTATTCTCTTACTTCCTTAATCTGCGCTTCAATAGAGAGGACTTGTCTATCTTCGTCATCTGTAGATTTACGTGCATAGATAAAGTATCTCATAGGGCAAAGCTCCTTTCATTGAGAAGGAAATTTAGAATTAGTGGTTTTCATTTTGGGTCTTAATTACCCAAAATAAAAACCACAAAAGATTGGTGAAGAACTTTATTTTAAAAGAGCGCCGCCTCGTTTTTTCGACGGTAGCCCCCTATAGGGGGCTACTCTTAACAGCGCCCTATCCTAATTGGCGGTGCGTTTATCGCACCATTCGAA
>DJWJ01000039.1 GCA_002440965.1 Candidatus Omnitrophica bacterium UBA6233 | reverse complement strand
AACAGCGAATGAAGATATGGGGTCAACACTCTTACCCCTTGCGAACACCGAATTATTATAAAATCTCTTGTCTGACGTAGCTAAAGAACTCCCTCCAGGGCTTGAAGATCCCCTTTCTTTATAAGCTTTCGTCCCAAACTTGCCATTAATATCTTCAAAAGTTTTATTGTTATAACACTCGTCGGCTATATTTTGTAATGTTTTATTCCATATTTCAGCATTTTCCCCTCTATTAAAAGGCCGGCCAAATAAGCCGATCTTAAGCTTACCAATACCCTTTTTCTTATCGGTAATTTCGCATATAACTGAATTAATTATTCTTGGCAAAATCACTTGAATCCGCTCCCTGTTATTTTTATTCAACATATAGAAATCTTCAAATAGCTGCAATGTCTTAATATAATCATGAGCCGTGCCGGCCTGAATCTTTTCTGCTTGAATTTCAGACTTTATTCTATTTTCTTCCACAACAAGTTCTAATTCGTCTTGATTCAAGGTTTCCAGTCTTTCTTTAACTACATCGACACCAGCCAGTCCTTTATCCTCAAGTATATTTACCAAATTAGCAATCTTTGTACGAACATCTTTCAATCTTACCTGTACCCTATCTAAATCCTCCTGCAAAATTCCTATTGTTGACGCCGTCGCTTGGTTGGCTTTTTTTACAATTTCAGCAACATTATCCGGATTTAAATGCAAATGCCGTAGCACTTCTATAATCGCATCATCCGTAGTATCTGCTGCTAAAAGATTAGTTTCACTGCAATCGATACCATTAGTCTTAAATGCTTTTACACACATATAATATGGATAATACTTACCGCCCTTTCCAGTAGCTGGCCTTGCAATCATAGCCGAACCACAATTACTGCACTTAAGCAAGTTTTTAGCAAGATAGACATAATTACGATTTGAACTGATGGGACTATGATTAGTTGCCCTGTTTCTTCTTAAAATAGCTTGGATTGTGTTATGAACATTTTCCGTCCTTAACGGTTCCCAATTCCCAGGATAAATCTGACCATCATACTCCTGCTTTGCGATATAGCGGATATTCTGGAGAATACGCGATACCTGCGGTTTTGAATATGTTTTCCCCTGCCGTGATTTATACCCCTTTTGATGCAGGATATCGACAATCTTTACTGCACTTTTCACTCTCAAATATAATTGGTCGATAAACTCCACATGTTTTCTATAAACAGGATCTGGTACATATGTAGTCTTACCATTGACATCTTTGCTTGTTTTATAACCTACGGGTGGTGGTCCTATTGGCCGACCTTGATTAATGTGCCTTAAAACAGTTTCTAAGCTATATTGCGATATTCTCTCTGCCTGCCACTGGGCAAGATTGGCATGATTTCGCATTATCATCTGCCCGTCAGGTGTTGAAGTATCTATATCAAGATCCAAACAAACAAGAGCTACTTCATTTTCGTTAAATTCAGCTGAAATATCGATATAATCTCTTGTGTTTCTTGCTATGCGATCCAACTTTGTCACAACAACTACATCAATAAGCTTTAATTTAGCAAGCTCAAGAGCCTTAGTTAATCCTTTTCTTCCTTCCCGTTTTGTGGCAGTCCGTCCCTTTCTCTGTCCATCCGAACTCTCATTTTCTACGAATATATCAACAAGTCTCCATTCTTGGGGTGAATGCAAGCTTGATTTGGATCTCACCCAATTATTAAGAACTTCTTTCTGATGATCCAGCGATTCGCCTATTTTCTGTGCCTGCTTGTCTGTAGATACACGGGCGATACCAAAAACACGCACAGTTTTGGCGTCTTTAAAACTGTAAATCGTTGTAACTTTTCTCCATGAAACCTTTTTAGCCATAATCCCCTTACTTTCGTATGGGATACATTATAGCAATAATTTCATTCTCTGCAATCTTTTTTATTTCCATGAATATCTTTACCGGTTTCCCTGCAGGATTCGGCCCAAAGCAAACCAAAGATTTCATTAAAATCCTTTATCCTATCTTCATCTGACAACTGCGTATAAGGATTACTTGGATTAACGTAGAGTTCGGGGGTAGAGTTTATGTCACAGATTTCGATCTTGAAAGATCGAACCACTTTCCCAGGGGAAGCTTTTTGTTTTATTTTATAAGGATTATTCACAGAATCCACACCCTCATTTACTTACTACTACTTTTCTTAGTTCTTTTTTCTTAACTTATACAAAAGGGGGTAATTCGCCCTCTTTCTGGGGGACAAATACGCCCCTTTAAGGGGGACATTTGTGTCCTCTTATTACGCCGAGTTATTAACAATTCCCAAGACATGATATCGTGGTTAACTGTCCATACATTCCACCGCCCGGACTTCTGCCTAATGATCACATTGTTTTGAATAAGCGTTTTTATCGTTCGCCGCACACTCCGCTTATCTAAATTTAATTCTTTCGCAATAGACTTATAGCTAATAGCCCTACTCTTTTTATTCCAACCACTCGTCATCCGAATCAAAAAAATAATAGTCCTGAATTGTGTACCATTAAAATGGAATCGATAAAGTGCCCGCATCGTATTATTGGGGACTTTAGTATAACCGCCTGGTGGATAATAATGAGTTTTCTCCATAAAAACGGCAAATAAAAAGGGCTGGCTCTCTGAAATTGCTTTCAGAAAACCAGCCCTATTTTCCTCCGGCCTTGCGGCCGAGTGATAGCGACTGAATAAACTTATTCGATGATTATTTTATACCCCGCTCTGTGTTACCTGTCAAGTGCTTTCTTTTGAAGCCTCCACCTTTCCTTCTTTTGCCGGAGTAATCTCCATATAGAATTGGGTGCCGTCTGATTTCAGACTAACCTGCAAATGGCCCTTACGATGACGCTTTACCAACCGCCAGCCTTCTATTATTTCTATTTCGTCGGAACTGAATCCTTTCCGACTGGATACAATATCCCCGTTGCTCATAGTGCCTCTCGCGAACAAAATAAACTAATGGAGAAAAGCTATATAAGAAGCACGCCATAGATATGATATGGAGTACGCATTATATATCGGCACTCAGTAGCACGTTTCTCAGGAAAACGCTTTCTTTTATGTAGAAAAAGTATACCACCCAATTTCTACTTTGTCAATATTTACGGGGTACAAATCAGCACAAATGTCTAAATAAGAGATATTTATATTGACATAATGGAAATTATATACTATAACTCCCCTATGAATTTTGCTCAACGAATAAGAGAATTAAGGGGTACTACCCGACAAAAGGACTTTGCCAAATTTTGTCATGTCGGCGCTTCGACTATCAATAAGATTGAAAAAGGGATACTGATAGGAACACTTGATATTCATATCAAGATCTGCCAGGCATTAGGGATAAGCCTATCCACGCTCTATAGGGGGGTTTACGAAGAAAAAATCAAACCGCTCGTCCCCTCCCCTCCTTTCGCAGAACTCCCCTTAACTTACGATCAGAAAATTACCCGCCAGTTACTTGTTAAGAATATTATCATTAACAAAAAGATGCTTCCGGAGATAATAACAATAGCACCCGGTAGCCATATCGAAGAACAGTTATCTACCGATTCGCAAAGATTTATTTTTATACTTGAGGGAAAGATTGAGGTGAGTTCAAACAAGAGTAGCTATACACTAAACAAAAACCAGTCGATCTATATAACCGATGCCACAATACCTACTTCTTTTAAGAACGAAAGTACCGTTCTTTCTGCAAGAATACTTTGCATTACCACGCCAGTACTGCTGTAATAAATGAGTTATGAAAGTCATGTCACACGACAGCGATAGAACTTTATTTTATTGAATTAATGTACCCAAAAAAAGAATAATATTACCTACAATATAAAAGAAAACGCCTAAATTGAGCAAATTCTTACGCACATTGAATTTAGATAATTCATCCAGAAGTCTTTCAATAATTCTCGGCATGAAACTTTGATAACAATTAGCAAATTTTAGAAAAACTAATCCCCACAAGAACAGAATTGGCACCGTGAATAGAAAAAGATAACTCCACTTAAGAACTTTCATCCAAAAAATAGGATTAGAGTTTAAATAGATCGTCATAAATATACCAACACGACTTGTAGTCCCATAGAAATAATCACAACAATATAAAATAATAAAAACTGCTGGAATGATAATTAACATAGCAGGAATCGAATATAAAAACTCGAAAAACATGAATTTAATTCTTAATAAAACTGGATATTGATCTTCATCACTTATGGGAATATTCTCAAAATACATAAAATTCTTCAAGGTAGGCTTACCTTCATTAGCAATATTCTTAAAAAAGACTTCCCAATGTCTAAGTCTTTGTCTTCCTAAAAGAGAAGGTGTAATTAAGAAACCTACAATAAAATTAAGGAATATTCCTATTAAAATTAATACCTTTGAGAAAACCATAAAACACTCTCCGAACTAAGATCTATGGAGACTTTGACAAATAAAGCTACCGAAGCCCCTAACCCAATCAACATCCTGTCTTATCATATCTGCCCTGACAGAATGAAAATGTATTTTTTGTCCTTTTGCTTTACGAATGATATCACCTTCATGAGCAATTTGATTACGGCGACAATAAAGCCTTGCCCATTCTCTTTTTATCTCTTCATTTCTCTTTCTCGGCTTTAAAGTATTCCCGAAACGATCGAAAACATGGGGCACTCCTAACCAAGCACAAATTTCTTCTAATCGACGGGGCGCAAGAAAAGTTTCGCTATAGATTCTTGATAAAACTTCAGTTTTAATTTTATGGCCTGGTCTAGAACGACTTTTCCCTCCTTTTCCGCGTCTTATCCTAGCGCCTTGGGCAATTTCATAACACTTAGATACTTCAAGTCTAACTATTTTATCCAAAGATTCCGATCTAACCAGATTAACAAAATTATTGGAGACCGCTTCATGTAATATCTTATCAATCGCGGCAAAACACAACACTATTGCAGATCTCAAGAATACCGAAAGATACTCTGAAGAAAAAGACTCGTGTGTTAATTGTGAATGATTGTTACCTAAAATGAGTATTGATTTTCCTGTACTTCGCCACAGACCATCACGCATAGCCCATTTAACAAGCTTCGCATCAAAAAAACGACTTTTCCATTCAGAACGTACAGAACGACTATTTGTTGTTAATAATGCCTTGTGCAAATCAAGCAAGATATCACATTGCTTCATCGCCCGATTAAACATATCAATTAATTTCATATTTACTCCATTATCGCACATACTAAAGCAACATGTGCGTGCAAGGATTTGTACTTAGTTTTTAGCCCAAACTGATAACTTGCAGACATTTATAATTATAACTCTATCAGATAGTTATACAATAAATACTTCAATTACTTTCTAGTGTTCACTCGGCAATATTAAAACCCCATTTTCAAACCACAATTCAATCTTATTTAACGAAAAGTCTGTCCAATCGATCTTTTCCCGGTAAAGTTCGTGATAATTTCCATCCTCGCATACCAAAATTGCCGATTTATCCTCATTAACCGTAAGCTTCCAAACCCCGAACTCCTGCAACTCCTTCTTTTTCATGGTCGTAAACAGTATTTTGTCAATTAGCCAAAAAGCTTCCCCTTCTTGGGCGAGATAACAAACGCCATCGGTGTAAAGATAACCGCTTAAATGCCTATACCACTGCTCTGTCCCGGTAAATTGTCTCAACGCTGATTGACGTCAAATATTATTTCTTTAAACGACAATTATAATTCCCGTTTTTTTGAACAAAAAAGACCTTCTTTTCAAACTCCGGCCATAGCTGGCACTCCGATTTTACGGTTTTTAGCTTCGTTTACCCGATAACTGGGAATATTTAACTCCAAGATAACGCTATGATGAACTATCCGGTCAATGGCTGCGGCGGTCATCATGGGATCTTTAAAGATTTTTTCCCATTTGGAAAACGGCAAATTGCTTGTGATCATGACACTGCCACGCTCATAACGCTCAGCCAGTAACGTAAATAAGACCTCCATTTCGTCTTTATTCTGCTGCACATATCCGATATCATCGATGATGATCCCGTCATACTTATTAAACTTTTTAATCAGATTCGGCAATTTCAAATCACGCTTAGCCGCCAAGAGCTCCTGCAGTAACATAGCACAACTGGTAAAATAAATCCGACGGTCTCTACGGATTGATTCCAAGCCTATGGCACAGAGTAAATGAGTTTTACCGCTGCCGGGATTGCCGAATACAAGAATATTTTCTTTAAGATCCAGGAATTTACCTTCCAAGAGCGTCTGAATTTGTTCTCGCACCTTATGCGGCAGTCGATTTTGCTCAAACGTTTCCAGACTTTTCTCCAAGGGCAGCCGCGATTCTCTTAGATATCGCTCTATGCGTTTATCCCGGCGGGCTTCACACTCTTCCTGCATAACCAAAAGCAAGTATTGTTCATGGCTTAAAGCTTCTTTTTGCGCTCGTTGGGCCAACAGTGAGTATCGTTTGACTGCGGTAGTAAGGCGTAATTGGTCTAAGTATTCGTTAATTTTAGCCTGGGAGCGTTTATCCATGAAGAATAACCTCCTTACCGGTATGGGTAAGTAACTCATCGTAGGTTGTTAATGCTACGTCCTGGATGAAAACGTCTGTAACCGCAGGCAACCTGCTGTTCCGGGCGACTAATTCTTTTACTGCATAGGCAGATACAGTTTCTCCTTCAGATAACAGCCAGCGTATAGCAGACTCTGTCAGACTTTCGCCGTCCATAGCCGCCGTATAGAGTATTTTTACGTATTCTTTATTGGCAGTGAGTGGATTTTGGCGCTTCAGACAATCATACGTTATCCGGAAGTTGCTTGTGGGGAACATTTCTTCTTTGAACCGGTAGTTCTCAAAGGCGCCCGGCTTACGGACTAGCCAATCTATGATATGCCGGTATTGAATACGGTATTTATTCTCGCCACGTATTCGGGGAATACGTTCAACCATCCGCTGGCCATACCAGATTTCCAAATGATCCACATATATCCTTACACGTACGCTTTCGCCGATCAAACGGCTATGCACCGAATACGTATTATGTAAAACATGTATGGTACTGGATGGGCTTACCGTTACATCTAAAGGTTTGTAATCATCCAACCTGCGGGCCGCAAGTCTGCCTAAAACCAATAATTCTTCCTGCAACCGTATCTGACGATTGGCATTGAGACCATCGAGAATATCGCGCAAAAATGCTTCGTATTCGGCCCGTGAGCTAAAATCCCGGCTCCCCCGGAGCATTAATGACTGTTTTAGCGCATTTTTAAGCCGATAGTGCCGCTGTTCCACATCGCCGTTTTCGTTCGCGCTGGCCGGATTGGTACGTTCCGGCTCAACACCGTAATGCCGCAGGAGAGCCCGGTAGCGTTGCGTAAACTTTTCCGGATTGCAATCCTGATGTACAGCCGCACTCATACGGTCGGTGCGATGTTTTTTAGTCACGCCGCCTAACTCACAAACTGCATTTTGATATCCCGCGGATAGACTCTCAAAGCTTTCGCTAAAACATATCGTCGCCGTCTCCCAATTGGAATATGTCAGCACAAAATGATACAGCAAATGCTCAAACGGCTCTCCTCGGATGGTTATTCCCAATCCGCTTATATGGGTAAAATCTGATTCGGATAATTCTCCCGGATGGTGCTCTTGCGTAAAAAAAACTTCTTTTGCCGGACCTTCTACAGCCCGCCAGTATTTGATATGCCGTTGGAGAGTGCGCAACTGTCCATCCTGGAATTGCCCGGGATTATGTCGTTGTAAATAATCAAATATTGCTTTGCCTTCTAATCCGGGGTTTGCTTCGAGCATTTGGCTGACCTGCGGCCATACTCCTTCAAACGGATCTATCCGCGTCTTCCAGGAATGTACTACTTTGACTTCACTGGGCAGCTTACCTAATTTTAGGTACTTACGGCCTGTCTTTTCATCCATACCGGCCTTATGTGCCGCTATCTCCTTGGTTTTTTCGCTCTTCATAAGTATCCACAGCCTCCTTACTTGTTGATCTGTAACCATTCCAAGCCCTCCTTAGGCCGTTTTTCGGCTTGGATATAGTGTACAGTCCTTTTTTATCCCCGTGTAGCGTATTTTAGACGGATAAATCGGGAATTTTATTTGTCGTTGGCTGAGAATTATAATTATCGCTCATCACTCAACGCATCACTTGTTAACATTCTGCACCCCCTTTTTGTTTTTTATCAATCCCTTTTCCAAAAAGCTATAGAAACTCTTCCCCACAATAATGTGATCCAAAACATCAATACTGAGCAACTCACCGGCATTTGATAATTTACTCGTTATTGCCAAGTCCTCTTCACTGGGCTCGTCAGTTTCGGATGGATGATTATGTGCGATAACGATTCCCGCGGCATTCTGTAAGATAGCCGGTTTGAAAACCTCCCGAGGATGAACCATACTTGCATTTAACGTACCTACCGAAACAACGTTAATACCCAATACCCGATTTCGTGTATTAAGCTGTATGGAAAGGAAAAGTTCCCGGTCAGAATTCTTTAATTCATCCTTAACAAGTTTATAAACATCCTCCGGCCCTGTAATAATGTATTCTTTCGTTGGCCTGGATTCCCTAACGAGTTGAATTTTAACTTCGTGGCCGAAATAGTTTTTAACCATTTTCATTGTTTTTCCTTTCAGATAATTGTTGTCCATTGAAATAGCATCCTTCGCAGCTATTGTTTTTCTCCTTGCGGCATATTTCGCATACCGGCTTCTTATCAACCGTCGCTAATGATTGAATAAGCAATTGCTCAATCACTGCCGTCATAGGCTTATTCCAGGCACGCTTTAACCTGTATAACGTTTTCACCATTCTTGCGCTTAACTCAGGGCTATACATGCTTCATTCACCTCCTTCTCCTGGACCTCGACCCAAATAACTCCATCAATCACCACCCAGTCGAAAATTTCCTCCCAACTGATTACGTTTGTTGATTTATCTTTTTGTATCCACATCAGCAATCACCTCCCTCTTCTAATAAGTCGTTATGCTTCTCAACAAAAGCCTCCAAGCTTTCAGATCCGCTTGGCTTAAGACCTTTGGCCAAAAGCTTATAAACGTTCTTCATCAGACGCCTTTCTTCCCAAAGAGCGGATAAACCGAATGCTTGCTCCGGGAGATCCTCAGAATAGGTTCTATATTGCGAATTTCGTGTCTTTGAATACCTTTCCATACAGGCATCTGTGCGTAACACCCCATCCTCAAATTTCTCGTTTTTTCTTTCGTTTTTCTCTTGCCTCATGTAAACCCTCCTTTCTTTTTTCGCCAGAAATGCAAAGCACAAGGATTTGACCCGCAGGGGCGGTCATCTTACGAGGCATCCCCCAGAAGATGAGAAATTACAAAGGAAACNNTGCCCGAAAGTAACGAGCGCCAAGCGAGTGAATTTCCTGGGGTCTTTTGGAAAAATTGAGACTCCCCGCAAGGGGCAGAATACTTCTGATGCCTAAAAAGCCTTTCCGAGGCAAACCACGAAAAGGCTTTTAAGGTAGAGATGAATTTTTTCAAAGGATTTTCTTGCACAAAAGTCAATATTGGGCTATTGTCGGCGAACAAAAAGAAAGAGGGTTACGTGAAAAAGGCAAGAAGAAGTAAAAACGAAGGAAAATTTGAGGATGGGTTGAGAAGCACAATAAGGGCTAAAACAATAAGAACATTATAATTTTCTTTGTATCTAACGCGGTAATATTAATCCTGTTTTAATTAATCCAAGATATGCTTTTTCTCAAATCCTTTTGCTCTATATTCGATCTTGTGATAATGAATTAATCCTTGCGCATCAAGATAACCGAGTGTTATATCGGCCATTTTGACTTCGTTATCTAATGCCTTAAGATCAAAAGTCGTCAATTGATTCCTTAGTTCGTTAATCCAATTATCAAGATTCATATTTTTCCCTTTCGTAACCCGCTTTTAATAATGTTTCTACCCCCAAGCACTTAAAGTTATTTGCGTGCGGTCAGCCTGCCGGCAATTTACTCCACAACCCCCTCGAAGGCTACCGCACGCTCTTTCCAATCAAAATCACCCAAACAACCCCTTTACTCACAAAACCCACAAGACTGAATGGGGATATTTAAAGCCCTTTCTCCCCGTATAGCCGATAGGACAGCTTTAAAGTTTTATTTCTTACGCCTCATAGGCTGCAAGAACCACTTCTTGCAATTCATTTTTTGCCTCAGGCGTTAAGAACTTGACGGTATCGTAATACTTACCGTCTCCGGCTAATTGCGAAGGCATAGCCGCAAACAGCCCGCCGTCTTTCTTAGCCATAACCCTGACGCCTTTTATCAAAACCGCATCAGCGACTTTAATATCTACAAAGGCTTTCAAGGCGTTTTCGTCTTTTTCGACTTTATAAACCCTGGCTACTTCAATCATGGTTTTCACCTCCTTTCGATTTGTTTTTACTTGTCTCATGTAAACCTCCTTTCTTTTAACGGCGGAAATTTGAACCCAAGGACTTGAAGCAATTTGTATCAGGCAAACCAGATACAAATTGCGCCTTTTGTCAAGAAAACAGGGAATGCCCGAAAGTAACGAGCGCCAAGCGAGTGAACTTCCTGGAGTCTTTTGAAAAAATTGAGACTCCCCGCAAGGGACAGAATACTTCGGATGCCTAAAAAGCCTTTCCGAGGCAAACCACGAAAAGGCTTTTAGTAGAGATGAATTTTTTCAAAGGATTTTCTTGAGTAAAAGTCAGGATTGGGTTATTGTAGGCGGATAAAAAGAAGGCGGATTTACATAAAGACAAGAAAACGAAAAAGGAAAGATTGATTGGAGTAGCGACTATAGTAGTATACTGCTCCCTGTTAACAGAGTAGCTAAAATTTGTTAGAATAAGGCTCCAGAGAAAGGAGCGTTATTCTATGAAATACCGCAAATGGACAAGCCAGGAGAAGCTTAAAATCGTTCTCGAAGGATTATCCGGTCAAATCGATATTGGTAAACTTTGCTCCAAATATCAAGTAGCACAAACACAATATTATAAATGGCGCGACCAGCTTCTTAAGTTCGGTTATCAAGCTTTTGATCAAAAGACGGTCACTAAGAAAGAACATCACCTTCAATCAGAGAACCAACATCTCTTACGACGACCCATTCACATTCAGGGTTTCTTAAGTTCATTACATAACTCCAAACATCTATATCGCCAAATTTATAAGATATTTTCATTCGGTGGGCAAATCTATAAAGGATTTTGTAATTAATCAAATAAGAAAACAACAAGCTTATAGGAATAGATAATGAAGTCGTAATTAGTATTTCAAAAAAATCTAAATCTGTACTGCTATCTATTAAGGCATCAAGAAAAGTGAACGGGAGATTTATTTTAGGTATTAGAGTTATCAAATAATAAGTTAGATAACAAATAAATCCAAAAACTAATGAGCCTAAAATAATTTCGTAAAGCTCGCGCTTCTTATGGGTAGTTAAGCTATCCACAATCATCGAAACTATAATACCAGGAATGAAAAGTAGTATAAGCCGGAAAGTAAATTCAGTTATATCCATTGTTTATCCTTTAGTTACAACTAGTTAAACTGTAAATATTATAACGCTCCCGTAAAAAAGAACAATTAAAATTAACCTCAACTCCCCCCAGGTCTATTTGGCACCACCTATAGCATCCCATAAGGATTTTGATTAGACTGGTTAAATAACGATCTTAAACTATACGTTAAAGAGTTTAATGCCAATAAATTTATTACAGATCGTTCATTCTTTTCTCAATTAGACCCTTTGTTATTGACAAGGCTTTAGGCATATATTGTTCATTAAATATTTCATCTGCGACACTTTTTAAAATATTTAATTCGTCTTTATTACTATTTAAAATAGCCGTTTTCCACATAATACCAAGATCTCCCAAAAAATTCGGGATAGTGTCGCTATTTATAACTATAAGCGTAAGCTTCTCATCAACCAGTCTTTTTATTGTGTTTGATAAAAACTTTAGCCAAGCTACTTTATCTTCTGGCAGGATTCCCGTTCTCCACAATAAATATATAAATCTAATGAATACCTGTGTAAAGCTTTTTATTTCCGAATATGGCAAAAAAGCTTGATTTATTAAATGATATGTTCTGTAGGTAATTTTTGATTTATCTTCCATAGCGATATCAAAAAGATTATCTCCAGAGAAACTAATAAATATATACGATCTTTCGGCCAAATCTCCTAGGCTAAGCGAATAGATTTTGTCATCTATCAATTTCCTATTTAGCATTTCTCTGAGGAGGATATAGTTATTGGCTCCTTTTATTTTCTCAGATTTTAAGAAATTCAGTAATCGTAAATCATCTGATATATAAGTTGCGCTAATGTCTTTGGCTAATTTCATAGATTCTATTAACCAATCACCGAAATGATCCTTTAATCTTTCTATTTCAGGACAACTTTTGGAAACGCTATCTATTATCTGAATATCTTTGTTTTTCCGAATGAAATTCCATAACCTACGCAGATCTTCTTTTTCAACTAAAAATAACTCTTCTTGTATCTTGTTAAAAAGTTTTTTAACAATGAACATTTTCTTACTAAATTTGCTCAGCATGTTTAATAAATCCATCTTAGATAGATTTAATAAAGCAGAGTAATCAAAAACTAATGATTCAGTATTATTAAACGCGTTCGCAAAATCATCAATAACTTCACTCGATGGAGAATTAAATTCAAAAGTAAAATCTGGATCACCATTATCTATTCCCATCGAAATAACTTCAATGTATGGCTTTTTCCAAACTTTTTCTAAAAAATATGTGGGCGCAGGGTTATCTTTAAATACCTGCCTGATCCCTTCATATCTCTTTTTTTGATCTAGAAAAATACTTTTCACTTCATCAGATAATTGGCCTTCTTTATTAATCGCCTCTATTTTTATCAGGGCTTTATCTTCTGGGTATCTAATGTCATATTCGAACATTCCATGCATTAACCTATCAACTTCTCCAAAATTTGCATATCTCATCATAACCGCATTGAAATGTGATAATGCTTTCTTTTCTAAAGGTGTTCCTTTAGCGTATTCCTTTGCCTTCTCCACTTCTTTTATTGCTAAATTTTTATTATTTAAAAGAATATCGACCAAGCTTAGACAGAAGAAAAATTGTACATCTTTTTCTGCTTCGGCGGTTCTCTCAAGCTCCCTCAATATACTTTCAGCTTGTTCCACCGCACCTCCAAGTAGAAAAATATGTGCAATGATCTTTTTTTCTTTGTATGTTGTATACTGCCATTGTTCACTATTCTTAACAGTATCAAGTGCAATTGAGAAATCTCGCTGTTCCATGCAAGATGCAACTTTATCAACTTCCAAAATATGGCGCTCGTTACTTGTTAGCATTGTTGTATCAATACTCTTAAGCATAGACGAATATTTGCTATCATTAGCTCTACGTAGCCAAATAGAACAAAATCTAATATCAAGCTTAATTGAAATAGCAAGATATTCATCTGAGTATCTTATAGGCTCTAACGCCTCTTCAAGTAATATTAAGGCCTGTTCAATATCTTTATAATCACTAAACTCCGGCACAAAAGAAAAAGAGGTTGGTATTCTCTTGTCGCTTTGTGCCTTTAGTATTAAGGCTTTGGCTCTTAGCTGTTTTGCTCTGGCCGAATCGGGGAAAAATCCTAACGCGTATTCTGTAAACTCTAACGATTTGTTAACATCTCCGCTTTCTAGATAAAATTCCGAAACTAAATTCAATGGTATTTCATCTTTTTTACATATTTCTTTTGCCTCTTTAGACTCTTCATAAAATTTAATAGCATCTTTTACAGATTTATACATATATGTTGAAATAAGTAACGTGGGCAAAATGAAAGATTTGTTTGTTTCATTGTCCCAAAGGTCGGTTATCATATCATATGCCTTTTTGATATTTGCTGTACCGCCTTTATTGATATACACACTAGCCGTATTAGCTAATGCTTGTTTTAATTGTGGATTGTACTCTAAAGCCAGAGTAAAATATTTCAGCGCCTCCTCATAATCACCCCCCAAGGAGCTATGCACATTAAAACAAACTCCTAGATTGTTATAAACTCGGGCCAATTCTTTTTTGTAAGCATCTTTATTTGACTCAATTTTACCCTGAATTATGAATAAACGCTGTTTCGCTTCTTTGATTTTATGTGATTTGAGATATTTAACAGCATCGTCTATTTCTTCATTGATTTTATCGCCTCCAACCAATGGAGATGACCATCCTGAGGCATATAAAGAGCCTACGGGGCCAGATGGAAGCAAAATTTCCTCCTGAGAAGTAGGAATATTTCTTATATACTTATCGATATGCACTTGTGTTATATTAAGAGTGCTTTTCGATACTCCTTTTACAGAGATTTTGTTATTCTTACTTGATATCTTGTTTAATATCAAGCTTAGAATCTTTAACATTTTTAACCTTTGCTTTATTAGTTTTAGATACTTTTATACCAATCAATGATCCCCCAGCTATAACCCCAATGATAAGTAATGCTATTTTTACCCACTGATCAAAAGTTATACTAGCCAGATTTATTAACATTCTACCTCCTTATAGTTAGATTAATTTCCTAGTAGGTTTGAAAACAATAATTAAGGGAATGCTCTGTTAAAATATAATTAAAAAACAGTCAACAGTCGGTACCTGGTATCTCTTACCTTCTGTGCGCCAGTAAGTTCTATCACAACTCTGTCCCTATTATAAGATCGTAAATATGCATTAACAAGCTAATTCTATGGAAGAAATATTAAATGCAGGATAAGGAGAAAACAATCCCTTCGACTCCGCCTGTAGTGAACTTATCGGACTGCTCAGGACAAGCTTTTCTCCCTCTTTCGCACCTCGATGCATATATTTAATAGTTTCTCCCCCTCTCGGTCGCGCGTTCGATTTGAACGCGCTCCCCAATCATGCAAACCTCCTTTCTTTTGACGACGAGAATTAAAACCCAAGAACTTGAAGCACTTTGCATCAGGCAAACCAGATACAAATTGCGCCTTTTGTCAAGAAAACAGGGACTGCCCGAAAGGAACGAGCGCCAAGCGATTGGAAAAATTGATACTCCCCGCAAGGGGTAGAATACTTCTAATGCCTAAAAAGCCTTTCCGAGGTAAACCACGAAAAGGCTTTCAGGTATAGACGAATTTTTCAAAGGATTTTATTGAACAAAAATCAGGATTTGGTTATTGTAGACCGATAAAAGAAAAGGGAAATTACATAACGACAAGAAAAAATGCAGAAAGGAAAAGTGGATTGAAACAACACTTATAGTAGCTAAAAAATTGGGAATACACAATTCTACTCTTTGCTAACGATTTGAGTGGAAAACTAGACTTGTTAATCATAGCTACTATGTGACGAGTTCCCCAACTGGCTATGTTCCGAGTAACTTAGCAATAGATTTACACATTTTGTCCTCAAAAATCTAAATTACTCTTTTTCCCTTTTTTACTACAGGTTCTCCGTTTAGAACTACAACAGTTGTATTTTCTGTTAATCCTCCCTGCTTTAAATGCTCTTGCCAATCCCTTTCTGTTCTAAATCTGTGGGTTTCATAGATTACATATAGAAATCGCCTCCAGTCTTTTGATACATAACCACGAGTATCAGCGTAAATTTCATCTGCCACTGTTGAAATACCATCTTTGCTTGAGATAAATTTATATTCAATCAGTGTCCCTAAAGAAGGAATACCAGTATCCGGTTCAAAGTTTTTTATGGGTTTAGTAAGAACTGGCTTATGTTTTAAATCTGGGAAAACACATTTTAAAATACCCTCAATACGCTGATGAACATCTTCTTCATTTGAAGGTATTGTGCGAAAGATAGCTTTATTAGTAATAACATAATCGATATCTCGTATTATCTGCAAAAGATCTTTTGTAACTTTAGTAGATTCTTCTTTAGGGAAAAATGCTTCGATTGAACGTTGGAAACATCTAATTCTTCCTAAAACTGGTGAATAAGCACCACCATCGGGATCTATCCCTCTTACCAAAAAACCTTTGTCTGAGTCCTTAATCTTTGTGTATTCCGCATAAATCATCTTTCGTAACTCTTCAAGGTTAAGAACCTCGGCAATTGCCAATAATTGAAGAAAACATTTTTCGATTAACCAAGAAGGATCACGCCAATCGTCATCTGTCATAGCCCATTCATCAAATTGAGAGTAAGCAGAACTCATGTCAGCATCAAGCGTTTTAATGGATTTCTGAATACTTTCTAACTCTAACATAACTACGTCCCCCGATAGGCCCAAACGACAGATTACTAATGTTTGCTATTGAGCAATATTATACGCTGGTTTAATCTGATTTAATGTCAATGGAATCACGAATTCTGCCTAAGGATTCGCTCTCTTAATTATCTATTACATTTCTTTCGAATAACCGAGATACACCGGCTTCAAAACCAATACGTCTTATTATCTATCCCCTGATGTATATGTAATTACGACCTAAAATAACTCTCGCAGTTAGTTAGGTACCCCCTCCTTGCCTCAATTACAAACGTTTATCACTGCTGTCCGGTAAACATTTTAAAGGAACGTTAATTGCGGGTCATCCCGCTTAAGCCTTGAAATAACGATTGAAGTTGCTTTTAAGAGTTCAATAATCGTGCAACGGGTCAATAATGTTTCTTGAATGACCCTGTGTAGGTAAAATAACGAATGTTTATAGCTGGTTTGGAATTTAATGAATGTCAGAAGTAGGTAATAGCACATGGCAACCCATATCTGAGTTAAAACAGCGTTTTCAGAGATTCCTAAGAAGGTTTTGATCTTAAGGTTTTGCTTGATCCACTTGAAGAAGATTTCGATCTGCCAGCGTGCTTTATAGATTTGGGCAATAGTCAAGGCAGATAAACGCATATTATTGGTCAGAAATACGAGTTCTTTGTCAGTTTCAGCATCATAGTACTGAATCAGGCGTAAAGGATGAGGATAATCCTGGCTTGAATAAAAGCCTTCAAGCTCAATGAGTTGATCTGAAATCACGCCTTTTTTATTTGGTTCGCTATGCTGTCCGATAAATCGACAATTAAGGTTATTCTTGGCACGAGTGACGAAGAAAGCTTTCGCGTTGTTTATCCGGCGGAACCAGGCATAATCAATGTATCCTCTATCCATGCAATAGATGCTGTCCGGTGTAATGTCAAAAAATTGTTTGGCAACCTTGATTTCATGCTGTTTGGCATCTGTTACGCGCAGGAATTCAGGGATCATCCCGGCATGGTTGAAGTCATAGTGCAGTTTGATTCCTCCTTTGGCTCGCCTGAATTTAGCCCAAGGGAACACTGATAGGCATAAATCAATAGTGGTTGCATCAAAGCTATGCAAAGGATTCTTAAATCTGAACCGATGTTGAGGCGTTACTTCATGACAACGGGTTAACAATTTATAGAAAAGCCCCTCAAACACTTTGTAGGAACGTTTACTATTGGCATCGGAAAGAGTTGAACGTTTTATAGCGGGAATTCCTAAATGGTAGGTGCGCGCAGAATTCGCTTCCAGACCCCGCTGAATATCGCGTAGGCTTTGTTTACCGGAAGACTGGGCATAAACCATAGTGACAAGCTGACGCCAGGAATTGAAGCGCTTGACGTAACGGTCACTATCCTGGTTCTTGACTAAGGTTTCAAATTGATGTCTCGGTAGTAATTTTAGCATTTCGTTCAAAATTGTGGTATAGTGGCTCATAGGGAATCCTCCTCGTGGTTTGGACTTTTTGCAAAGCCATTTTACCACGTAGGGTGTGATTCCCTTTATTTTTTACCGGACACGAGTGAACGTTTATATGTAATCAGACAAGAAAAGCGATCATCGCTAAATCGATGATCTCGCCAAGATAATCTTCTTGGATCCTCCTTTAACTCTTTATTTTTTAGAATTGCGCTCGTTAATTCACCTGTCAACGGAAGCCCTGCGCATTTGCCGCATCCTACGCCATAGACTGCCTCACGTTAATAAAACCATTTTAATTTGTCCAAAACTTCTTGAATACATTTTGGCAGGTCTAATTTTATGGAGTGTTCCCAAATTCTCACGACAACCCATCCCTTTTTTCTCAAAAAAGTCGTATTGCGACGATCTCTCTTTCTATTCTTTTTTATCTTATCTCTCCAGAAATCATCTTTCAGCAGATGCTTCCAACGGGGATACTGCCAACCATGCCAAAAATCACTATCTAAAAAGACGCAAACCTTTCGCTTAGAAAATACAATATCAGGTTTTCCTCTTATTGACTTATCATTAACAGAAAATTTCAACCGGGTCCTCTTACTTAGCGCCTCAATAAAGTCGCATTCGAACATTGTGTTCTTCGACCTTATTTTAGACATTAAGTTCGAGCGAGCCTCGCCGCTAAGACGGTCGGCGGATCTGACGCGACTCAGATTTCGACCAAGAAAGTTTTTGATCTTTTTCTGAGCCATATCAAAAATCAAAACCGTAGTCGGCCATTTGAGCCCGCAGGTATTCTGGAGTTCGCTCCCGGCCAAAGGCGTCACTCAACAGATGAACGATGAATTTTGGATCACCATCCAAGATTAGTTTTGAATTAGCGATAATCTGTTCAATCCAAAGGGTGACGATATCTTCCTGGTTGACATTATCTTTGACTCTCCAATAGAACGCAACGTCGTCAGGAGTTAAAGACAGCACGATATCAATGACATCCTTAATGTTATCTTTAAGATGCTTGAAAACCTGGGGGAGTTTTTCGTATCTTCGTCGTCCGATACTAATCGAAACCTGACCACCTGCGGAAAATGAATCTCTCAAAGACGACGCCACAACCCCATGCTTAGCGGCTAACCACGAAGCAAGATTGTTATACTTGGTTTGGCTATTCCCGAATATCTCAGGGAATCGAGCGAAGGCTTCGTTTTTAATAGCTCGTCTTTCATACTCTGCAAGATGATTCCAAAGCCTAACTGTCGGGCTAACGATCCCTTCTTGCGATTCGTCAGTCCCCATCCACCAAGGCTCTTCTCCTGGTTGCGCACTCTTCCTGTAATGATTAACGACAACGTTAATGGGATTGGCGGATTTCCTTAAATCATCGTAAGCAATTCCCATTTTATCGAAAATAGTTTCGCCTCTCTTTAAATTCATATCTATTAAATATCTGGGAGAATGGGTCACGGCTATTTCATAAAGACATTCTTCGTATTTTCTAAACATAAACTCCGGCGGAGCAACCAACTTCCCAAAATATAAGTAAATACGTTCCACCTTCTCAACTCTCGTTGACTCAAGCACGCTATTGCCCGTGCTGGTCCACTTATCGTTTTTAGTAATCTTAACTTCAACCCCAAAGAACTTTTGATCAACGATATGCTCCGCTACAATATCTGGAAATCGATGTCCCCGAATAAGCTTAACTTTATTATGGAAGTTCGTCGAGACGGCAGCACGGCAGATTTTATCAAATACTTCTTCTTCGAATTCTGATGATGTGAGATTTTCATACCGGGAGGGGTCTTCTTTTGACGAGGCGTGAACTAAATCGTTGCTTTCTGTTAATAACTTGACGAACTCATTTTCAGGCGCATCGGAATTTTTTGCTATAATCATGATTTACCTTTCTTGAATATTTTAGGCCATATTTCCTGCAACCTCCAAGCCACATGGAACGCTAAAAGCGGAGGCACGGCGTTTCCAACGATGCGATATCCATCTGAAGAACTGATAGAATATCCATTGCCGTTCGCTTTCTTGACAAATTCAAAATCATCGGGAAAAGTCTGAATCCTAGCGCATTCCCTGACCGTCAATCGACGTTCCATCAACCCTTTTTCCAATTCAGATTTATAACGTCCCCCATGCGCACAAGATAATCTTCGAAACTCAATATTCCCGTGATGCTCTGCCCGAATAGTTGGCCCTAATCCATTCAAATCAACTTCAGTTTGCCCTTGACAGTGATCGCCGTACCATTGGGCCTTTGAGTACCATTTCTGAGCCGGATCATTAGTCTTATCAGGTTCCAATAAACCGGCCAAAGCTTGCTTAACGGTAACATAAAATTTTCGACCGCTTCCATTCGTGCCATGGGTTTTAACCGGATAGGGAGCGTATTCCGCTGATAATTCATATTTAGACAACTCCTTGATAGCCTTTTTTGTCATCTCTGATTTCTTAAAACCCAGAAAGAACACGCGTTCTCTTGTTTGTGGCACGCCATAATCAGGAGCGAATAACACTTGAGCATCAACCACTAAATACCCATCGTCTCCAATACTTCGGAAATCATTTTCGATTATTTTCTTTGCATCAGCCAACGACACAAGACCCTTGACGTTTTCTGCGATAAAAACTTTTGGGCGAACTATATCAATAACTTCTCTCATCCACATATAAAGCTTTCCCCGATTTTCATCCGTCGGCACGTCACCAATCCGCAATCCTCCATGATGATCTTTATGAGAATTGAAACCATTGCGTTTTCCGGCAACGCTAAAATCCTGACAAGGGAACCCGCCAGTGACAATATCAGCGGGAGGAAAAATTTTCTCTCCTTTTTTATGCCGTTTCACTAAATCAACAATGCTTTCCAATAAAAAGTCGCTGTCACGATTACCTCTTGAGCCGAAATAAGAAACCCAAGCTGCTCTAGCCGCCGGCATAATATCATTAGCAAGCACGGTTTTAAAACGCGTCGACGGCACCATAACCCAACGACCGTTTTTTAGCTCGCACCAATCTGGATGAATCCCCTCATTCAAACTTTGCGCCAACACATTAAAATCTCCCTCAAATCCAAGATCCATACCACCGCAACCGGAAAAAAGAGATAACAATCTCAAGTCTTTATTATGGTTTTTATTCATTTTCCCATCTCTACTCTTTCATTAAAACTAAAACACGTGTCTATCGATTAACGGTATCTACAATTGTGAACCTATTTATGTAGTTTATTATAGCACTTTTAACGCAAAATGATATTGGATTTAAGAATATATAAACAGGAAAAATCTGAAGGTAAAATTTATATACGCAGTTACTCCTTTCCGTCAAACAAAGGCAGGTACATCTCTTTTTTATCCTGGCTTTCTCTTATCTCATCAAAGTACGAAGTTGTCCCATCATTGCTTATTATGGTATTCAGCTTTTCCTTTTCCGATTCGGACAGAATACCGGCCACAGCTTCGTTATAATCTCTGTAAATTTGGCGTTCTTCTTTAAATCTTTCCAGCTTTTCCTTCAGGTAGTCATAATCTCTTTGAAGCACTTCCCTTTGCACATCATCAAGCCCCGGCGCGCGCATTGCCTCTAACAAATCATCCATTGCCTGCCGGTATTTTGCAATGGTCTTATAATAAGCGATATCCGAGGAAATTTTGGAAACCGCGATATACTGCTTAGACTTGGGCATCAAAGCTATCTCTCTGATCTGCTCCTCTGTTACCGGATTATTGGGCAAGGATAGTTCTTGCAACGTATCCACGGATATACTCTTGGAACTAACATACTCTTCCAAAACAGAAAACATCTTCTCGGAAACATCTGTTCTAAACTCATCATTTACCTTATAGATGGACTTCTCCCCTTTATTATTTTCAATCTGGGATGCGGTAATGGTAGTTTCCCCGACAACGGATCCGATAAACTCTTTTCTCTCCTGCGGGATATTAATCTTATTAAAGACATCCGAAAGCGCGTTTATTTTGCCTCCCTGGGCCAGGGAGATACCTTGGGCATCTTTCAAGAAGGCAAACGGATCCTTGCCTTCTTTGCATGCTTTTAAAGCGCTGTCGATATCCAGGCCGGCAGCAACCTTCTCTTTGACGCACTCGCTTTCGCTCTTTTTTCTAAGTTTATCCATATATTCGCCGGCCGCCTTCTCAATATCCTCGCACTGCGCATACCGCAGGCCCAAACGCATATTGGTCATAGCATTAAAATGTTTGATGATATCTGCCAAAGTCGGCGAAACATACTCTAAGAGCAACATAGGCGCCGCCGCTATCGCTTCGCTCGCTATCCCGCTGAAGTAATCCGATAATATCTGCTCCGAGAAAACGCTATTAAAACTAGCCGCAAGATTAAACCCACTGCACCCTTTTGATCCGCTGACAATAGAATACCCTACTTCCGGGTCATCAGTCGGCACTGTCGGGCGATAATCAATTCCTCCCCGGTAATAGAATCCGGATCTATCCTCGGAAATGGCGTCCTGGACGGTATATGCACTCGTAGTATCCTTCGAGAATATATCCGTGTACCCTGTGTTTCTTAACAACAAGATTAAAATCAACGAAATAACGGCTTTTTTCATTCAAACAATTTTAATATTTTGTCTTTTTCCACAAAACCCGTGAGAAAATATCTCCGGTTCCTCCGGTTAAACACCGCAATCGCCGGATACGAATTAACCTTAAAAAGACTGCTCATCCCGTTATCCTGTCTTACAGAAAACCCGAATTCCTCTAACTCCTGTTCGGAAAACCCGTTGGCAAATGCTTCGATCCTAATTTCCGGGTGGTTAAGGTAGATATCTTTTATTACCTGGGACTCTTTTTCGCACGCAGGACACCCGTTTAACATGAAATAAAACAGGTAATTCACCCCATCCTTAACCCCGGTAGCGCCACCCATATAATTATCTTCAAGTAAACCCTTAGCTTCTTTCATAAATCCGAGCTCCTTTGCTTCTTTAGCAAGCAACCCCTGGGCAACGACAAACTTCTTAACCCTCTTCAGGTTCCACTGTAGGTATGCCTTTGCATTCGCCCCATCAGGCTTGTCCAGGAAATCCCGCACTTCTTTAGGCGGAAGATATATACTTACCTTGCCGGACGGGCTGATAACCGGTTCAGCCCATTCATCAACGATGATTTCCGGCGATTGTTTATTCTCCACCTGGTCGGTATATTCCAAAACCTTAACCGCTTCAAAGAACTTAATCCTGTCATACTCAAACACCCCTCTTGCCTGCGCAACCGAGAAGTGCGATAAAACCGTCAAAAGCAAAAGTATATTCCGCTTCATTATTCAAGGCTTGATATAGCCGCACTTAAATCAACCTGTCCCGTAAACTTAACCTGCCTGCCGTTATAACTAATCACATAGGCCGGCGTCTTCGAAACGGCGAATTCTTTCGCCAAGCTGCCGCCCAGATCAACGCTGAATTCAATCCCGTTGCTAAAAAACTTCCTTTTTTTAAGTAAAGTCCCTTTAAGATTATTCATTTCACCGACAATCACGCCTTTGACTTTCCAGGAAGGATTGTCTCTCTTGAATCTAACCAAAGCCTCGACTGCGGCATCAGAAGAACTACTAAACAAGTCGATGAATAAAATAACCTGATTATCGTAGCTATTCTTTTTATTAAAATTATTGGAGATTGATTTCTCTATTGCCGTAACTTTCCCGCTTAGATCCGGATTCAAGTTCAACAAATTGCTTTTACATGCGCTGCAGGGATTTTCCGGTACAAGCGTTTCTTTTTCATCGAAGAATCCCGCCCCTGCCAAATCTGAGGATAACAGTAGAAATAAGCTAAAAAACACAATTAATATACGCAGCATATCCGCCTTCGCCAATAAACCCACAGATATTTCCCTGAAATGGAAAGTTTCCCCGACTCCCAGCTTACCGGATTCTGCCCTATCCTGATGCACCCGGATTGGACAGGATAGATTAATTCCAGTTTGTCACTTTCAAATGAAGGGACAAAACCTGTATTCTCCAGGACAATATGAGCAGTGGAGCCCAAAAGCGAAGAGATACTTACAGCCCGCACCGCCGCCGCAGCGCTTCCCACAACTTCGCTTTGATGCGTGATAAACCCGCGCCTTGGATAAGTCGGCCCCCAAAATCCCATACACAGGTCATCCAGGAATGCGCCGGTTACGCTGCAGGTTAACCCGCTTGCCGCGGAAGCCGCGCTTTTAGGATGCAGTGCCTCAACAGTCCCTATTCTCCACTCCAAAGAGTCCAACTCGGAAAGATATTTGATAAAGGAACCCGTTGCCAGCTTGTCCGGACATTCCGTATCTATAAAGGCCATAACCTGGTCCCTCAGCGGGAATTCATACACATGCGCTTCGTTAAATTGCAG
>DJWJ01000027.1 GCA_002440965.1 Candidatus Omnitrophica bacterium UBA6233 | reverse complement strand
GGGGATAGCCGGTCTGTTATTCTAACATTCCTAAGCTCAAAAGTCAAACAGATTCACAAAGCGTTTTCTTGACAAAAAACTTAAATCGGGTAAAATAATTTGATATGAAACCGCATAATAAAACACCAAAATATTACCTGAACGAAGCCGGAGAATTTGTTATAGAAAACTATAACTATTCAAAACCTTTCTCCAATTTCTTTCCCGGCATAGCCGGTAGATATGGAATACCAATGTGGACTTTTTATGTCAACCGGGGACAGGCAATTTCCAGCTTCGGGGTCAGGGATAAAGACCGCGCCATACTGGAATTCCTTCCGGCAAATAAAGCTTGGCAGCTGGTTAGCAGCCAGGGATTCCGCACCTTCATTAAGATAGCTTCCCAAAATAAAACTGTTTTTTACGAACCGTTTCATAACGGGTTCAGCAACCTTGGGTATAACTTGGCCAATAAAATGCTGATTAACCCTGCGGGACTGGCGCTTGAGGAAACGAATTTTTCCTTAGGTTTAAAAATCAAAGTAGAATACTTTAATATTCCTTGCGATAATTACGCGGGACTAGCCAGGATAGTCAGGATTAAGAATACCGGCAACAAAGACAGAACTATTGAATTAATTGACGGCCTTCCCCAGATAGTGCCATTTGGAACAAATAACTTCTTCCTTAAGAAAATGTCCCGGACTATAGAAGCGTGGATGAGTGTTGAAAACCTTCAAAATCAAGCCCCCTTTTATCGCCTCAAGGTTGACCCGGTTGACCGTCCGGAAGTTATTCATATCGATGAAGGAAATTTCTGCCTTGGTTTTTCTTTTGCTGGCAAAAAAGCAAAACCGGCTTCTCCGATAATTGACCCGGAAAATGTTTTTGGGGAAATCACAGATTTTTCCTGCCCGATTAATTTCATTAAAAACAAACGCTTGAAAATAAATACAATAGTAAATAGTAAAACTCCCTCTGCGTTTTTTCTCTTGAATCTCAAACTTAAAAGGAATGAGGAAAAGGTTTTTTATTCGGTTACCGGGTTTATGCGCAGCCTTGAAACGTTAAATAAATCTATCCCTAAGCTTACTGCCGCTGGATACCTTGAACAAAAAAAAGAAGAAAACAAGCAAACAATAGCCGCGTTGACTAATGATGTTCTTACATCTTCTAGTTCCAAAGAATTTAACCTGTATTCGCAACAGACATACCTGGATAACCTGATGCGCGGAGGTTATCCTTTTACCTTCGAATCCGGTAAAACTTTTTATCTTTATTCCCGTAAACACGGCGATCCTGAAAGAGATTATAATAAATTTCAGCTTGCGCCTACCTATTTTTCCCAAGGTAACGGCAATTACCGCGACTTAAACCAGAACCGCAGGAACGATATCTGGTTTAACCCTGAGATTAAAGATGAAAATCTGGTATCCCTTTTTAATTTAATTCAATTAGACGGCTTTAACCCGCTTGTGGTGAAAGGTTCGGGTTTTGTGCTTAAAGATAAAGAACAACTTGCGGCTAAACTAAAAGGAATCTGTCCGGAAAAAAATGTCGAAGAAGTGCTTTTATTCTTAAGCAAGCCATTTTCACCCGGAGAAGCCATCCTCTTCATTGAAGACAACAAAATAAAAATAAACGCTTCTTACGATGAGTTTTTAAGTGTGATTATCAACAACTCCTTTAAAATAGACGAGGCCGAACACGGCGAAGGGTTTTGGACTGACCATTGGCATTATAACCTTGATTTACTTTCAAGCTACCTGGAGGTTTATCCGGAAAAATTAAAAGAAATTGTTTTTTGCGATAGGAAATTTTCTTTCTTTGATAATTCCGAGGTAGTTAAAGCAAGGAGTGAAAAATACCTGTTGTATAATGGCAAGCCCCGCCAACTGCATTCGGTTGCTTGTGACAGCGCAAAGAAAGAAATACTGCATAAACGCAGGGAATTAGCGTATTTAGTAAGAATTCTTCCGGCTCAAGACCAAATTTATCAAACAACCTTAATCAATAAACTACTATGCCTTCTTGCCAATAAGTTTGCTTCGCTTGACCCGTTTGGAGTTGGTATTGAAATGGAAGCTGATAAACCCAACTGGTTTGACGCGCTTAACGGCCTTCCTGCGTTATTTGGTTCATCTCTGTGCGAAACATTCGAGTTAAAGCGCCTTGCCCTCTTTATTAAAGATTCTCTGCAGAAAACGGGAATAGAAAAATTAACAGTCACCGAAGAAATCCTCACTTTTTTAACCAAGCTTAACCGGCTAACCCTCGATTATTTTAGCAATAAGATTGACGATTATACGTGGTGGGATGAATCACATTCCGTTAAGGAAAATTACCGTTCCCTGACAAAAATGGGAGTTAGCGGGCTGGAATCGGAAATTTCCGCCTCTGAATTAACCAGCATTATCGATACTATCTTAAGGAAAATAGATTCCGGTATCTTAAAAGCGCAGGATAAAAAGAAGAATATCTATTTTGGTTATTTTATAAATGAAGTAACCAAATATGAAACTCCGGATAATCATTTTATAAAACCTACCGAATTTAAACAAACCAGCCTTCCGTTTTTCTTAGAAGCTCAAATGCACGCCCTTCGGCTTGCGGATAACTTCAATCAAGCCCGACAGATTTACGAAGGCACAAAGGAATCCGAACTTTTTGATAAAAAGCTTAAGATGTATAAAGTAACCGCTCCACTGGCTGATATGCCCGAAGAGATTGGCAGATGCCGTATCTTTACTCCCGGCTGGCTTGAAAATGAATCCATATGGCTGCATATGGAGTATAAATATCTTTTGGAGCTCTTAAAAACAGGGCTTTATGAAGAATTTTACGCGGATTTTAAAAATTGTCTTATTCCGTTCCAGAAGCCTCAAAGTTATGGAAGGAGCATACTGGAGAATTCGTCATTTTTGGTAAGCAGCGCCTTCCCGGATAAAAAACTCCACGGAAACGGTTTTGTCGCCCGCCTCTCCGGCTCAACCGCTGAATTCTTAGAGATTTGGCTAAAAATTAATACCGGAAAGAAACCCTTCTTTATGGATAACGGAAAGCTTTCTTTGAAGTTTGACCCCAAACTGGCTGGCTGGCTATTCAATAAGAAAGGTAACTACAGCTTTAATTTCTTGAGCAAGATTAAGGTAACCTACCATAATCCCGATAGAAAAAATACTTTCGGAAGAAATCCGGCGCAGGTTATAAAAACTATCCTCCAAGACAAAAAAAATCCTATTGAAATTAACTCTTCCATTATCCCCTCGCCTTACGCTGAAAAGATACGCTTGCGCCAGTTTGAAAAAATTGACATATACCTTAAATAAGAAAAAATAGGTAGCGGTAAATAATTCTAACCTTAGTCTTTACATCTACAGCTTTGCGCAATATATGCCATCTATACTTCCATCTCCACCACGGTAAACACCATAGACATAATAACCTGAATTACAGTAGATATTACAAGGGTTTCCAGTTGATCCTTGGTAATAAGTGCTGTTTCTGCCTAGGTATCCGCCTGAGATTGTGCCTCCTCCGATATCTAATCTTGATGCCGGATTCGTCGTCCCTATCCCGACGTTGCCGCCTTCGTCAAGAGTCAGACCTGCTGTCATTGATGAATCAGAGATTGATTGGCGGGTAAACAATATGAGGCGTCCAACTGTATTACCATTACCGTTAGTCACCCAGCCACCTATTCCCGCATATGCTGTAGTAGGCCAATTTGCGTGACCAATCGTAATAAAAGGAGCATTATCAGCAGAACTTGTAATCTGCAACTTAGAATTTGGACTCCCCGTCCCTATCCCGACGTTGCTACCTATGACCATATCGGGTACCGACGCATATGTCCCCCAGTCTGTCGAATGCCTTATTTCCAAATGGCTTGTACCCCAACCTCCTGGCATCGTGCTATAAATGAGTGAGCCTGTGTGGTCGTTGTACGTTCCACCATAACTTGTATCTGTCGATATCTGGATGCTGCGGCGAGCACCCTCCGTCGTAGAGAGGGATGACGGATTATTGGAAATGGCCAATCCGCCACCCGCCAAAGTGAGTAATGTAGGAGGACTCGTCGTGCCGATGCCGACGTTGCCGTTAATTGCTACTGTGCTAATCGCATCCCATCCCATATTGCGGCCTATGGTGATACGGTTAGTTCCACCCCCTTCAAAGTACATCAAGCTTGCTACTCTTGAACCGGCATCATGCACAGCAATTTCGGTATTATCCAGAGTTTCTAGCAGCAGTCCGGCGGTATTAGTGCTCCATTGGCTAGTACCGCCGCCATAGCTTCGCTCGTAATCACCGATGTCAAGAGCCCCTGCCGTAAGATAGCTGTTTGAAGCTGCAAAAAGGCTGCCGCCGTTAACTGCAACTATCCCACGCACATCCAGCTTTACCGCCGGATTCACCGTCCCTATCCCCACATTGCCTTCGACAACCAGGTCAGCGTTGAAGTCAACTT
>DJWJ01000018.1 GCA_002440965.1 Candidatus Omnitrophica bacterium UBA6233 | reverse complement strand
GGTAACAATCTATTGACCGTTCCCTGATTTTTTTAGGCGGGACCTTGAAATCCGGCAAAATATATGGCATACTTCATTTGTAGGGAGAAGTAGAAACAAAGCAACAGGAGGCGGAATCGATAGCGGGAGCTAAAGAGGCCTATCACCTACAAAAGAACCCCGAGAGGAAGCAGGAATCGGGGCTTTTTTGTTTGTATCAGGCTTGCGCCGTCCCCTTTATTTATATTAATTTCAAGCAGAAACTAAAGCATGCGTTGAAGCAACCTTTTTTCTTTAGTTTTTGGCTCTATAACGATATCCACATCCCGATCCAGTTTATTTAACAAAACCAGAAGATGCTCCAAGGAGAACATGCTAAGCTTTACGTTTACAAGACAAGAAATCTTTAATTGAAGAATGCCGAATTTACGGCGTGCAGGTTCCATAAGCATAACCATCCGTGCAAAGTCTATAGTAACAGGAGCTACCAGGCTGTTTATAAGCAACTATCGAATATGCTCCTCTAGAACTGCAAACGCCGCTACTTTCGTGATAAAAATACCATGAAGCGCGACTTGGATCAGGGTTAGACATTCTATACACAGTCTCTCCATCAAGAGTTACGGTTATAGGCCAAGTGAAATGGTCTGGCCATGTGCCGTAAACCGCATAATAAGCCAGCAATACCTGCCTTACAGAATCCAAACTGGCATATACTTTGGCTTTCTCAGCCTGGCCGATATTAGCATAGTATTTGGGGAGGGCGATAAGGGCAAGGATGCCTATGATGACTATTACGATGATTAGCTCGATGAGGGTAAAACCGTGTTCTTTTTGGGTTAGGCTCTTCTTGTAAGATTCTGGGGACATAAGGGTTTGTATTGAATATATTAGAATATATATTCAATAGTTTACCCCCCCCTAGGGATTGTCAAGTTTTTTTGGGAAGAGAGATATGAACTGATAAGATAGGAGCTTCTCAACATAGGGCCTTAGAGGATTTCTTGCAGTAATTTACCAAAGGCTTGTTGTTCAAGGCTTCATGCGGGCGATAATTATTGCAAGTCTACGCCGATTATCAAACCGCCCCTGCTGTTACCCCTCCTATTGCCAACTAAGGGGTCAAGGAGTTAAAAAATAATCCTTGATGTAGAAGCGATTACAGTATATAATTGTATCAGATTATGAAGCGATTAACCTAGCTAATCGCTTCAGGAGATGGCTAAATGAAATACCTCTGGGAGCATAAAAACTGGTTTGATTTTAAGGTTGACCAAGCAGCCCTGCTTATGCCTTTAGGCGAACTGCGGATATTACAGGGAAGACTGTTAGGCCGCGCAGCATCTTTGGATATCAAACTGGAAACCGAAGCCCAGGCAGGGATTTTGGTTGAAGAGGCAGTGCGCACGGCAGAGATTGAAGGACAGAAGCTTAACCGAGACGCAGTCCGCTCATCAGTAGCTTTAAGGCTCGGCCTTCCTAAGGGCGTCGGCGCGCACAACAGGAGCATTGACGGCCTGGTGGATGTCTTGCTGGATGCCGTGCGTTTCCATGATAAACCCCTGACATTGGAGAGGCTTAACGGCTGGCACGCGGCGCTTTTCCCTACGGGTTATTCCGGTTTACGAAAGATTAAAGCAGGGGAACTGCGCGGAAGCCAGCCTATGCAGATAGTATCGGGGCCTATCGGCCGGGAAAAGGTGCATTTCGAGGCGGTGCCAAGAGAATGCCTTGACGAAGAAATGCGTCTTTACTTAAAATGGTGGAACTCATCGAAAGGAAAGATGGACGGCGTCTTACGCGCGGCGCAAGCCCATTTGCGTTTTGTAACCATCCATCCCTATGAAGACGGAAACGGCCGCCTGGCGCGCGTATTAACCGATATGGCGTTAGCGCAGGACGAGAATCTTAAAGTGAGATTTTATAGTGTGTCTTCCGAAATATTGAAAAGCAGGGATGAGTATTACAAAACCCTGGAAGATGTGCAAAGATGCCGGACAGAGGCAACGGAATGGTATCTCTGGTTTATTAAATGCGTTGCTTCGGCTATCGAGCATTCCCGGGAGATTATTGCCAATGTATTTATGCGCCTTGACTTTTGGAACCAACACGCCCAAGCCCAGCTTAACGAACGCCAGAAAAAGGTTTTAACCCGGCTGCTTGAGGCCGGCCCCGGCAATTTTACCGGCGGCTTGACAACACGTAAATACGTAAGCATCGCCAAAACCAGCCGGGCCACGGCATTCCGTGAAATTTCGGATCTGCTTGATAAAAAGATCCTGCGCCGGCTTTCCGGGAAGGGCCGCAATGTCCATTACGATCTCGTATGGCCGCAAAATAAATCTTAATCCCTTTCCGCAACTTTAGCCTAAAAGGAACTTATCAAATTAATCCGGCAACCTAACGACAAAACGCTTTATTATGATGTGTATTTTTACCGGCAATTTTTAGGGTTGTTATTTATGGTGTGCAGGTTTGGTAAGCAACCCCATTTTCAGTACCTAAAGCATAGTAACAGGTGTTACCAGGTAGTTTATAGGCAAAAACACAGGGTATTCCTATACCACAGCGAGGGCGCTGGGAATAACTCCAACCGGAATTAGACGGATCGGATACCTTATAAACAAGATCCCCATCAACAGTAACTGTGATAGGCCAGGCGTACTCGGCAGGGTATACACCATTGACCGCGTAATAAGCTAAGACTACCTCCCTTATGGAAGCCAGACTGGCATATACCTTTGACTTCTCGGCCCGATCTACGTTGGCATAGTATTTGGGGAGGGCGATAAGGGCAAGGATGCCTATGATGACTATTACGATGATTAGCTCGATGAGAGTAAAGGCTTGTTCTTTTTGGGTTAGGCTCTTCTTGTAATATCCTGGGGACATAAGGGTTTGTATTGAATATATTAAGATATATATTCAATAGTTTACCCCCCCTAGGGATTGTCAAGGGGGTTTTATGTTAAAGATAATCAGGGGACACTTTCCTACAGTTTTGGAATTATTCTGGCGGAAAATGTCCCCTGGCGTGAGGCTAAGTGTCCCCTTCTGGCAGGGGCGGAAAATTTGGTATAAACTGATAACATAGGGGGGAGCATTACAACCTACCGAAGCGTCACCTAGTTTTATGTTAACCGCTGTTTTTTATTTGGATGGGCACATTTTGGACACAAAATACATCTATTTATTATCGCGTAATTTTTCAATTACCTTACTGGTAGGAAAGAACACAAACAATCGCTTACCTTCTTTTTCTATTTTTAAAAAACCTTTTGCAGCAAGAATCATTAGATCCTTACGAGCAGTATCGTATGCGATACCATGAGTATTTTTATGAGCTTCAATTGAATAAACGGTATCCGGATGCTGAATAGAATGGTAGATTAAGCTTTTCTGACGCAGATTTAAACCTCGAAACCTGTCTAATAAATCGTTAGCCTTGGATATTTCAGATTGTTTATTTTTGAAATATTTCCTTAACTCATTAAAGGCGAATCTAATAGAAAGTAAATTATACACCAAGAAATAAGTCAAATCATTTTCGTCATTCTCGGCATAAAGATAAGATCTTACATACTGCCCTGGGGCCCTTAAAAAATGCTTGGAAATGGACAAATACTGAAAAAGCTCGTAGCCTCGACTAAGTAGATACCAATACATTAAAGCCCTGGCGGTTCTACCATTTCCATCAACAAAAGGGTGATCATACGCCAACCAAAAATGAATCATAGCTCCCTTAATAACTGGATGAACCCAATTTTTCTCTTCATTATCTGTATTTGCAAACTCAATAAGCTTATCTTCTCTTTCTTTTAGGGTAGCTGCCTTTGGTGGAATATGCACAATTTCTTCTCTGTATATAACATGGATATCATCTGATTCTCTAAATTTTCCTGCATCACCTGGAGACTTTAATGTTCCAAGGGTCAGAATACTATGTAATTCAAAAAGCTTATCTAACGAAAAAGGGGGTTTGCTATTTTCTCTAATAAACTGCATCGCATTCCAATTATTAAATATCATCTGTTCATTTTTATCCTTCGGCTTACGACCTGATCTCAACATTTCTTTAGCGATTTTATATTCAGTTGAAGCTCCCTCTAACTGACTGGAAGCAATGGCTTCGTCCATTAAAGAATTAATGATATATCTCTCTTTAGCTGGAAGGCCAAATGGCTGGTCAGTGATTATCTGTCCACCAGACCACTTGTCAACTTCGCTTATGCTTCGATGCAAACAATCAGGAATCCAATAAGTAAAGATCCGTCCATTTTTATCTACTAATGGCGTTTTTTTCATGTTTGCAGAACGACTCAGCTTTAGATAAGACCATATTTCTTCGGGTTTAACATCTATATTGGCAGGGATACGATGAGCAAAATCAGTCCAATAAAAATATCTATCATTGGCCTTGCTTATTAATTCCTGTATTTCTGGCTTTTGGCATGCCTTTATTACACGAAAAAAATTTTCTTTATTGTTTAAAAGCTCTTCTATTTTGGGAGCAGGGTCAATTAAACTCATATTTAACTCCTTTCAATTACCGATTAAGTATAAATCAGTAATTAAATATTGTCAAGTGTTCTTTTATTACCAATATATTATAAATCGGTAATAAAAAAGTAATTAAAACTTTGTTATTTATATGTCTATTAAAGAGAAGGGGTTACGAATATTAGTTAAATACTACCGATTAAATCGATTTTCAGTCTATACCTTCCCTGCTCTTCACCTCGCAAAAACACCATACGGTGATACCCGTGGCAAGATTTTTTAATGTCCGCGGTGACGTGGAAGAAGGGCTCCCCGTTCCGAGAGCGGGAAACCCGATGGCTTTATTTACGGCGTGCAGGTTTGGTAAGCAGAATTATCTACACAAAGCGTATAATGACACGACCAACTGGGATATTTAGCAGCCCTGAAACCATATCCTCCTCTGCTGCTACTACAATACTCGGTGCCAAAATTATAATCCCAATTAACCCTTGATTTCCCAGGATAACTCATTTTACACACAGTCACTCCGTCAATTTGTACAGTTATAGGCCAAACTTTATCCGCTGGCCATGCGCCGTAAACCGCATAGTAAGCCATGGCTACCTGCCTTATTGAGCTAAGATTAGTATAGACTTTGGATTTCTCGGCCTGGTCTATATTAGCATAGTATTTGGGCAGAGCGATAAGAGCGAGGATGCCGATGATGACGATTACGATGATTAGCTCGATGAGGGTAAAACCGTGTTCTTTTTGGGTTAGGCTCTTCTTGTAATATCCTGGGGACATAAGGGTTTGTATTGAATATAATTAAAATATATATTCAATAGTTTACCCCCCCTAGGGATTGTCAAGGAAAATCAAAAATCCCAGTGGGAATGATACCATAGATCCTTACCCCCTCCCCTGTGAGGGAAAATTAACCAAGCTTCTCTGTATAAGTAAAGAGCGTTTTGAAA
>DJWJ01000019.1 GCA_002440965.1 Candidatus Omnitrophica bacterium UBA6233 | reverse complement strand
TAAGGATCTATGGTATCATTCCCACAAAAACTTGCCATATTCCTTGACTTTTTCCCCCTGCTTGTTAAAATAATCATTCAACGATTGAACAACCTCGGAATGCAGAGATTCTTTTTATTTTCAAAGGGTTATGGCCCAGTTTGAATGTGTCTATTAGTAAAAATTAATGGAGGTTGATATGGATCAAAATAGCCAGAACTACGCAGAGACGGATATAGACCTAAGCCGGTATATCAAAGTAATTGCCAAACGTAAAAAAACATTTATCGCGGTATTCCTATTGACTCTTGCCATAGGGGTTGTTTATATCCTGTTTTCGCCAAGAATATACAGAGTTTCGATGATGATTCAACCGCCGGTTATCGGGCCGTCTTTGACCGGGGCAAACGACCTTGAACCTGCCGAAAACCTAAGAGGCTTGATTGTAAACGGCGCTTATAATGAGGAACTCAAGAGAATATTGAACGTGGATTTAGACAAAAACCGCTTGGATTTTGAGGTGGTGATTCCCAATAAAACCAATATTTTGCAAATAAGCGTTGATTTGGAGGAGAGGAAAAAGGCGCTCGGTATATCTTTACTGCGAAATTTGACCAATTTAATATCCGATAGCTATATCAGGAATATCGACGCCAAGGTCAATGATATTACTAACCAGATAAAATTGAATGAGCGCGCCATTCTAAACGCCAGGGAAAGGGCCAAAAGCTTACAGGATCAAATAAGAGAACTGGATACTCGTGAAGAAAAGTTAAAGGAAGAAATAGCGGCCATAAACTTAAATACAAAAGAAATATTGAAGAAGCGCGAAGGGTTATTAAGGAATAACGCCGATACAGAGAATGAATCTATTCTATTGCTTACGAATTTCATCCAGAATAATTTAACTTATTCGAACCAATTAAACAACCAATTCAGCGATTTATCTATCCGCAGGGTCAACTTAAACCTTGAGCTTAAGAATATCGCGACCCAAGTGAATAATTTTCAGACGGAAATCGACAGGCTGAATATAAGCAAAAGTTTTATCGCTAACCTGAAAATTATAGCCCAGCCAAGGGTTCTTCCTGATCCGGTGGGCCCGAACAAAAAGAGAGTTTTGGCTGTATCGATATTTATGGGCTTGTTTCTCGGGGCGCTTGCGATATTCTTGCAGGAATTCTGGGCGAATAACGTACTAAAGAAATGACAAAAAAAGCTCTCATAACCGGCGTTACCGGCCAAGACGGTTCATATCTGGCGGAGTTGTTGCTTTCTAAGGGGTATGAGGTTCATGGCATAAGGCGTCGCGCCAGTACTTTTAATACCCATAGGATAGACCATATATATGTGGATCCTCATGAGCGTGGTGCAAAAATGTTTCTTCACTTCGGTGATTTAAGTGATGCCAGCCAGCTTACGCATATAATTTATAATATTCAACCGGATGAGATCTATCATCTGGGTGCGCAAAGCCACGTTAGAACGAGTTTTGAGATTCCGGAGTATACAGGTGATATAACCGGGCTTGGTACGGTACGTCTTTTAGAGGCCGTGCGAAGAAGTGGGATAAAAACTCGTTTTTACCAGGCATCATCTAGTGAAATGTTCGGGGCTTCGTCTCCACCTCAGAATGAAACGACGCCGTTTTATCCGAGAAGTCCTTATGGGATTGCCAAGGTTTATGCTTATTGGATTGCTGTTAATTATCGTGAAAGTTATAATATGTTTGTCTGTAACGGTATACTTTTTAACCATGAAAGTCCCAGGCGTGGCGAAACATTTGTTACTCGTAAGATTACAAGAGCTGTTGCGCATATCCTTGCAGGTAAACAGGAGAAGCTCTACTTAGGTAATCTGAAGGCCAAAAGAGATTGGGGTTTTGCTCCTGAGTTCGTTGAGTGTCAATGGAGAATTATTCAGCAAGATAGTCCGGATGATTATGTAATAGGTACCGGCGAAAGCCATTCAGTTGAAGAGTTTGTGGTTGAGGCCTTTGGATATTGCGGATTAGATTATAAAAAATATGTTAAAATTGACCCTGTCTATTATCGTCCTACTGAAGTTGATTATCTTTTAGCTGATATATCTAAGGCTAAAAAGGTTCTCAACTGGTCACCCAAAGTAGCATTTAAAGAACTTGTTAAAATTATGATGGATTCTGATATAAGATTAGTTGGTCTGGAACCAAAGGGAGAAGGGGATGCCATATTAAAAGAAAAAGGAATTAATTGGACTAAAAATATTATTCAATATCAAGTCTCTTCTAAGGAATAAAAATGAAGCTAAAAAATAAAAGTGTATTAGTTACAGGTGCAGGTGGATTTATTGGGAGCCATCTAACTGAAAAGTTGTTGGCTTCTGGGTATATTGTTAAGGCCTTTGTTCATTATAATTCCAGAAATTCCTGGGGATGGCTGGAGTCTTCTAAATGTAAAGAACGCCTTGAAATAATCTCTGGTGATGTTCGGGATGCGGATATTGTTCGGCATGCAATGTGTGATGTGGAAATAGTTTTTCATCTTGCTGCTTTAATTGGGATACCGTATTCATATTGTTCGCCTGAAGCTTACGTTGAAACTAATATTAAAGGGTCTTTAAATATTTTACAAGCGGCAAAGGATTTAGGCGTTAAAAAAATTGTGATTACCTCTACGAGTGAAATTTATGGTACAGCCCAGTCTGTTCCAATCGCCGAGACTCATCCAATTAATCCCCAGTCTCCATATGCAGCAACCAAATCTGCCGCGGATCTTCTGGCGCTATCATTTTACCGTTCTTTTAATCTGCCGGTGGCCATTGTCCGGCCGTTTAATACTTATGGCCCAAGGCAGTCTGCGCGAGCTGTGATTCCTACGATTATTACTCAGATACTTTACGGCAAAAAAAATATTAAGCTGGGGGCAATATCTCCGACTCGTGATTTAACCTATGTAGAGGATACGGTTAATGGATTTATTTGTGCGGGGGAATCTTCTAAATCTACAGGAGAAATTATCAATCTTGGTACTAATTCGGAGATTTCAATTGAAGATCTAGCTCGTTTGATTTCTAGATATCTTAACAAAAATATAAAAATTGAATCTGAGAAAAATCGACAAAGACCGGTAAAAAGTGAAGTTGAACGTTTGATGGCGGATAATGCTAAAGCCGGAAGATTATTGAACTGGAGCCCGGAATATAGTCTAGAGAGGGGCCTGAAGAAGACAATAGAATGGTTTAAGAAAAACAAAGGTATTTATAAACCTGAAATCTATAATGTATAAGATCTATGAAAAATATTCCACTATCTGTGCCTAATTTGCGTGGTAAAGAATTACAGTACATCAAGAAATGCATAGATACTAACTGGGTTTCTTCTTCTGGAAAGTTCGTTGTAGATTTTGAAGATGAAATTTGTAAGTATACTAAAGTTAAATTTGCTGTAGCTTGTGTAAACGGTACATCTGGGCTGCATATTGCGCTTAAAATTTGCGGTGTTGGCGGAGGCGATGAAGTAATTGTCCCTACGCTCACTTTTATTGCGCCGGTCAATGTAGTTAAATATGTAGGGGCTGAGCCGGTTTTTATGGATTGTGATAAGCATATGAATATTGATTGTGTTAAATTGAGGGAATTTTGCTCTAAAGAATGCCGGATAACGAAGTCTGGGTTAGAAAATAAAAAAACAGGAAGAATCATAAAGGCGGTAATTCCAGTCCATATTTTTGGTAACCCCTGTGATATGGAGGAGATTGTGAAAATTGCCCGGCAATTCCGTCTCAAAGTTATTGAAGACGCGACTGAAAGTTTAGGGTCTTATTACACAGCCGGAATTTATAAAAATAAATTTACTGGTACGGTTTCCGATATTGGTGTTTATTCATTCAATGGCAATAAAATAATTACTAGTGGCGGTGGGGGAATGATTGTAACTAATAACAGATTTTTAGCGGAAAAAGCAAGATATCTGGTTAATCAGGCTAAAGACGATTCGGTAAAGTATATTCATAACGAGATTGGGTATAATTTTCGTTTGACTAATTTACAGGCAGCCCTGGGTTTAGCGCAGCTTGAGCAATTGGGAATATTTATTAGGGTTAAAAAGCATAACTATGAATTATATAAAAAACTTTTAGCTGGGGTTTGTGGAGTTAAGATTTTGGATGTTCCGTCAGGTACGGCACCAAACTACTGGTTTTACTCATTAGTTATTAATCAAAATAAATTTGGTTTAGACAGAGATTCCATTATGAAGCATTTGCAATCAAGGGGTATTCAGGTAAGGCCGGTATGGTATTTAAATCACCTTCAGCGGCCATATAGAAAGAATCAGGCATATAAAATTGAAAATGCTTCGCGACTTTGGAAGACAACTTTAAATTTACCCTGTAGTACAAATTTGGAAACAAGACAGGTAAGGTATATAACTTCAGTTATCCAGGATTTAAATAGAGGGAATTGACATTATGGATAAACTTAAAAAAGTACTTATAAGGCCTGAACAATCAATCAAGCTTGTTTTAAAACATATGGACTCAGTCGGAGAAAAGACTGTATTTGTGGTTGATAAAGAAAATAAGCTTTTAGGTACTGTTACGGACGGCGACATCAGGAGATGGGTATTAAAAGGTAGGAGTTTGTTGAATAATATTTCTGATGTTATGAACTGTATGCCGGTGAGCTTGTTGAAAAATTTTCAGCAGGAACAGGCAAAAGCGGTAATGATTAAAAAGGAAATCACTTGTTTGCCGGTTATTGACAATGAAAAAAGCGTTATTTCCGCTGTTTGGTGGGCGGATTTGTTTAAAAATAAACCGAAGAAGTTAGAATCTTTAAAACTACCTGTAGTAATTATGGCAGGCGGCGAAGGTGTTCGTTTGCACCCTTTTACCAAAATTCTTCCTAAGCCGTTGATACCAATCGGTGATAAGCCGATTATTGAGATAATTATAAACAGGTATTTTGATTACGGTTGTAAAGATTTTTATCTTTCTCTGAATTATAAGTCAAATATAATCAAGGCATACTTTAGTGATTTCGAGCATAAATATGAGATTAATTATATCTTAGAAAGTAAGCCCTTAGGCACTGCCGGAAGCCTGCATTTTCTGAAGAACCGGATCAAGAAAACATTCTTTGTAAGTAACTGCGATATCCTCATTGAGGCGGATTACGCGGATATCCTGAAATTCCACCGCCAAAAAAAGAACAAAATCACCCTGGTCAGTTCAATGAAGAATTTTACTATTCCTTACGGGGTATGCGAAATCCAAGACGGGGGGATCTTAAAAAATATTCGTGAAAAACCGGAATATGATTTCTTAGTAAATACCGGGATGTATGTTTTAGAAGCATCCGTTCTTGCGGACGTACCCAAGAACCGGTTATATAATATAACTGATCTTATAAATGATTATCTTGAAAAAGGTAAAAAAATCGGCGTTTATCCAGTTTCGGAAAAATCCTGGCTGGATATGGGACAATTTGAAGCTCTTCAAGAAACACTGAAGAAATTTGAAGTTTAAATTAATCTTATGAAGCATAAAATATTACTTATCGGGGCAGGAGGTCATTGCAAAGTAATCCTGGATCTGCTTGCGCAGGCTAAAAGCTATGAGATAGCCGGTATCATTGATTTAAAGGAGCGCTTGGGATTTGAAGTTTTTGGTACCCCGGTCATCGGAACGGATGGTGATTTACCGCGTTTTTTCAAATTCGGCATAAGATATTGTTTTATTGCGGTAGGCAGCATCGGGAACCCCTGCTTACGGATTAAACTTTATAATTCTGCCAAAAGGTCAGGATTTCTATTCCCTAATTTGATCAGCTCGGATGCCAGAGTATCTTCCCGGGTTATATTGGGAGAAGGAAATTATATCGCTCCGGGAGCAATCATAAACGCCGGAACGCAGATCGGGAATAATTGTATTCTTAATACTGGAGTAATTATCGAACACGATTGCCGGATCGGTGATTTTGTCCATCTTTCTCCTGGGTCTATTTTAAGCGGCGGCGTAAATATAGGGAACGGTTCCCATATTGGCACAGGAAGCGTAATAATTCAGAATATACAAATAGGGGAGAAAACGGTTATCGGAGCCGGAAGCGTGGTTACAAAAAATATCCGCAAAAGAATGGTTGCTTACGGTAATCCCTGTAAAGAAAGAAAAACCAATGCCTAAAGTTTTTATTATTGCTGAAGCCGGAGTTAATCATAACGGTTCTCTCCGGATCGCAAAAAGAATGGTGGATGCGGCGGCCGCCGCAGGCGCGGATGCGGTAAAATTCCAAAGTTTTAACGCTGAATCACTGGTTACTAAAAATGCGCCTAAAACTGCTTATCAGAATAAATTTAACGGAAATAAGGAAAGCCAGCTAGAGATGTTAAAAAAGCTGCAGCTGGATTTAAATGCCCATCGGGAGTTGATAAGGTATTGTCAGATAAAGAAAATTATATTTCTTTCGTCGCCGTTTGATTTAGAAAGCATCGATCTTTTGGCGGGTTTGGGGTTAAGGATATTTAAAATACCCTCCGGAGAAATCACCAATCTGCCCTATTTACGCAAAATCGGGTCGCTGCGGGGGGAAATTTTAATGTCTACGGGGATGGCCAATTTAAAAGAAATTAAGGATGCTTTGAATATTTTAATAAAAAGCGGTACCAAAAAGAAAAATATCACAGTGTTGCATTGTAATACCGAATATCCTACGCCTATAGAGGATGCTAACTTGAGGGCTATGTTGACTATCGGCCATAAATTTGACGTTAAGACAGGCTATTCCGATCATACTTTAGGTATTGAGGTGGCTCTGGCCGCAGTTGCTCTTGGCGCATCTGTAATTGAAAAACACTTTACTTTAGATAGAAAAATGTCCGGGCCGGATCAGAAGGCGTCATTAGGACCGCAGGAATTGAGAGCGATGGTTCGGGCCATAAAGAATGTCGAAACAGCTATGGGTAACGGAATAAAGAAATTATCGGATTCGGAAGCTAAAAATATCTCAATTGTTAGAAAAAGCATTGTGGCTTTGCGGGATATAAAAAAGCAGGAAATTTTTTCAGGAGCTAATCTAACGGTTAAGAGACCGGGTATAGGATTAAGTCCCATGCTTTGGGATAAAGTTATAGGAAAAACGGCAAAACGTGATTTTTTAAAGGATGAAAAGATTTCAATATGAAAATTGTTTACATCGGAACGGTAGAATTCAGTAAAGCGGCGTTACAAAAATTGATAGAACTAAAAGCTGATGTTGTTGGAGTGCTTACCCGGAAAAGCTCGGGACTGAATGCGGATTTTGCCGACTTGTCCAGTATATGCGTTAAGAATAAAATACCGTATAAATACGTTACAGATATTAACATTAAAGAAAATCAGGAATGGATTAGAAATAAACGCCCGGATATTATTTTTTGTTTTGGATTCTCGCAAATAATAAAAAAAGCGATATTAAAAATTCCGTCTTTAGGTATAGTTGGATATCATCCAGCCAAACTTCCTATAAACAGGGGAAGGCATCCTTTGATTTGGGCGTTAGCGCTCGGATTGGGCAAAACCGCTTCTACTTTTTTCTTTATGGATGAAAGTTGTGACAGTGGAGATATATTGTCCCAGAGAAATATTTTAATTGAATATAGCGATGATGCAGGGAGTCTATACCGGAAAGTAACGAATATTGCCTTGCGGCAAATGGAGGGTTTTTTACCTAAATTACAGAAGAATAATTACAGCCGGATACCTCAGGATCATTCAAAGTCAAGCTGTTGGCGGAAAAGAATTAAAGAAGACGGGCGAATAGATTTTAGAATGACAAGCAGGGCGATCTATAATCTGGTGAGGGCATTGACTAAGCCTTATCCTGGAGCGCATCTAATATGGCGCGGCGAAGAAGTTAAAATATGGCAGGTGGTTGAAAAAAAATATAATATCGCGAATATCGAATGCGGTAAAGTGCTAGGAATTTCAGGCAGGCAGGTTTTAGTAAAATGCTATGCGGGAGCTATTCTTTTAACGGTACATGAATTTAAGGTTTTACCACAAACAGGGGAATATTTACTATGAAAAAAGTACTGGTAATGGCAGTGCATCCTGATGATGAGACTCTCGGATGCGGCGGAACACTGCTGAAGCATAAGGCGGCGGGGGATGATTTGTTTTGGTTGATTGCTACCGATACTGCAAAAGAATATGGGCCTGGCACACCGGCGGTGAAGCGCCGCCAAAAGGAAATAGAGAGAGTGGCGGCAGCTTACGGTTTTACTGATACTTTCAGGCTGTGCCTACCGGCTAAGAGTATAGATATAATACCAGTTGCAGAGTTGATAACAAAAATATCTGCCGTAATTGAGAAAGTTAAACCGGAGACTGTTTACCTGCCATTCCAGGGAGATGTCCATTCCGACCACAGGTATTTTTTTAATGCGGCTTATAGCTGCCTTAAAACATTCAGAAATCCATTCATAAAAACTGTATTAATGATGGAAACTATAAGCGAAACAGAATTTGCCTTAACTTTAGAGGAAAATACCTTTATCCCGAATTATTTTGTTGATATCAGCCGTTACTTTAAAACCAAGCTTGAAATAATGGCTGTCTACAAAAATGAAATACAAAAGCATCCGTTTCCTAGGAGTAAAAAGAATATTGAAGCTCTTGCTATTTTTAGAGGAGCCATGGCTAATTGTTTTTACGCGGAAAGTTTTATGCTCCTTAAGGGGATTGTATGAAAAAGACAATATGTGTATTTACAGGAACACGGGCTGAGTATGGCCTTCTGAAGCCCTTGATGGATAGGATAAATAAAGACAGGGATTGGAACTTTCAGATATTAGTATCTGGGATGCATTTATCTGCGGAATTCGGGTTGACTTATAAAGAGATTGAAAAGGATGGGTTTAAAATATCGAAAAAAGTAAAAATAATTACGAACTCGGATTCAATAGCAGGTATATCAAAATCGATCGGCACGGGGATCGGTGGTTATAGCCAAGCGTTAAGCAGATTGAGGCCGGATTTAATCATTATCTTCGGTGATAGATTTGAAGCCTTAGCGGCAGCTATTGCCGCCCTTATTGCCAGGATACCCATAGTTCATATCGGCGGAGGCGAAGCGACTTACGGGCTGATTGATGAAGCAATCAGGCACTCTATTACGAAGATGAGTTTATTGCATTTTACCTCTACGGAAGAATACCGTCAAAGAGTGGTGCAATTGGGAGAGTCTCCGTGTAGGGTATTTAACGTCGGTGCGATAGGAATAGATAATATCCTGGAAATGAAATTATTGACGAGACCGGAATTAGAACGATCGCTGGATTTTAGTTTGGGCGAAAAGTCGGCATTGGTAACTTTTCATCCGGTTACCTTAGAGGATAATACGGCTAAATACCAGGTTACAGAACTACTTAAAGCCCTTGATGCTTGCCCGGGGCTTAAAATTATTTTTACTAAGCCGAACGCCGATCCGGGCGGGCGTATCATTATTAAATTGATAGATGCATACGTCAGGCGATCACCGAATAAAGCGGCAGCCTTTTCATCTTTAGGCCAGTTAAGGTATCTGTCGTGTTTAAAAAATGTGAACTTAGTAATCGGGAATTCCAGTAGCGGGATAATAGAAGCGCCGTCCCTGAAGATTCCCACGGTTAATATCGGTGATCGGCAAAAAGGCAGAATAAGGGCGATGAGCGTAATTGATGTTAAACCGGAATCAGGGCAAATTTCAAAAGCTATTCAAAAAGCGCTGTCTCCTGAATTCTCGAAATTCTGCAAAGGCGTGTCTAATCCATATGGTAAAGGTGGGACAGTGGGGAAAATTTATCGACTAATCAAGAAGAATATTTCAAGCCTAAAAGATATTAAAAAAACTTTTTATGCGATAGGAGAGAAATGAGATATAATTCTATTTTTGATTTAAAAAATAAAGTAGCGGTTGTGGTAGGCGGAGCGGGTTTGATCGGCAGTGAAATCGTAAAAGGCTTGAGCGATTTTGGGGCAAAGGTGTATATTGCCGATATTGATAAGCAAGCCGCAGGAAAGATTAAAACTAGGGGTATTAAGTTTATTTATTTAGATATAGCTTCAGAAGATTCGATTTACCGGGCTTTAAATGCAGTTTGCGAAGAAGCTAAAGGAATTGATATTTTGATCAATTGTGCCTATCCCCGGACCGATGATTGGGGTTTAGGATTGGAAAAAGTTACCTTTGATTCCTGGAAAGAGAATGTGAATAACCACTTGGGCGGGTATTTTATCTGCTCTAAGGTGGCCGCAGAGTTGATGAAGAAAAAATCAGGAGGGGTCATTATAAATTTTGCTTCTATTTACGGGGTAGTGGCCCCGGATTTCAGTATATATCGAGGCACTAAAATAACCATGCCGGCAGCTTACTCTGCAATCAAGGGCGGTATCATTAATTTTACTAAATATTTGGCTACCTATTATGCAAAATACAACATCCGGGCTAATGTTATATCTCCTGGAGGGGTTTTTAACCGGCAAGATCCTTTATTTGTGAAGAGATACGCCGATAAGACTCCGCTTAAGCGGATGGCTAAACCGCTTGATATGGTCGGGGCAGTAATCTACCTTTCTTCAGAAGCCGCTGCTTATATTACCGGCCAGAATCTTTTAGTTGATGGCGGATGGAGTGTCTGGTAATGAAAGTATTGCTGGTTGGGTGCGGATCCATAGGAAAAAGGCATTTGGGAAATTTAAATAAGCTGGCTGAAGTTAGCCAGATATTTGTCTATTCTAAAGTTAAGCATTGCCTGGACGGTTTAAAAGATAAACGTAAAGTTTCAATGGTAAAGTCTTTGCATACTGTTCAGGCGGATTTAGCAGTGATCGCCAATGAAACTTATCAACACCTGAATACGGCGTTAATTTTAGCAAAAAAAGGAATTCATCTGTTCATTGAAAAACCGATTGCGCATAATTTGAGCGGGGATCTGGAGAAATTAAAAAGAATTGTCCGGCTAAACAAAATAAAAGTTGGCGTTGGATATAACTTAAGGTTTTTGGGAGCGCTTAAGTTTATTAAAACCAAGCTTTCTCATAATTTGATCGGCAGCATCTACTTTGCCAAGATTGAAGCTGGGCAGTATCTACCGTTCTGGAGGAAAGGGCGCGATTACCGCGTTTCTTACAGCGCTTCAAAAAAACGCGGCGGAGGCGTTGCCTTAGATTTATCCCACGAAATAGATTATATGCGCTTTCTCTTTGGCGATCCTTACTCAAGCAAAGTGGTTAAGGCTAAGGTCAGTAACCTAAAGATCAATGCGGATGATGTTTTTGAAGGAATATATGTTTATGATAATTTTATCTGCAGCGTGCATCTGGATTACTTGCAGAAAAATAAGAAAAGAGTTATCTGCATAGAAGGTGAAAAAGGGGCACTTACCTGCGATTTAATCAACAAAAGGATAATAATTGATACTCTGGGAAGAAAAACAGTCGTTTCTGATAAAAAACTTTTTAATTTGGATAAGAGCTACACGGATGAAATCCGGAGTTTTATAAAATCAGTAAAGTTTAACCGTCAGCCGGAAGTTACATTCGAAGACGGAGTAAAGGTGCTCAAGCTTATTGAGGCTTAAAATGTATAAAAATAAAAGAGTAGTATGTATTATTCCGGTCAGAGGTGGGTCAAAAGGGTTGCCTGGCAAAAATATTAAAATGTTTCTGGGCAAGCCGTTGATCGCCCGCAGTATCAAACAGGCAAAGGACTCCGGGTTAATTGACAGGATCATTGTTTCTACGGATGATAAAAAGATCGCGGATATATCGAAGAAGTATGGAGCTGAGGTTCCTTTTATCAGGCCAAAGTTTTTAGCCCAAGATAAAAGCAGCACCATAGATGTTTTATTGCACGCTATGGGGTGGCTCCAAGGGGAAGGTTATCCGTTTGATATCCTGGTATTGTTGCATGCGACAGCTCCGTTGAGATCAGTTCAAGATATTAATAATTGCATTAAGTTGCTCGTTAATCAGAAGGCGGATAATGTTTTTTCGGTTACTGAAGCGAACAGGAATCCGTATTTTAATATGGTGGAGGTGGTCAGGGGCAAGGTCAAACTGGTTAAAGAGGGGCGTTTCAGCTCAAGGCAGCAAGCGCCTAAAGTGTATGACATGAATGCTTCGATATACGTTTGGTGGAAAGATGTTTTGGACGAAAAAAAGGGAATATTCCTAAAAAATAGTAAAGTATATGTTATGCCCAAAATCCGTTCAATTGATATTGATGATTATATGGATTTTAAAATAGCCGAAATCATGATGGTTGAAGGAAATAAGAATAAAGGATGTGCTTTCTGATGCGTATAGGGGGATTAAATTTTGTTCTATTATCTTTAAAATATTGAAAGGGGAAGAAATGGTAATTAAATATTTTCAGATTGTTTTTAAGACCGTAGGACTGCTTTTTGTTGTTATTATCTTAGTTTTTGGATATAGAATTATTTCAAAGGACGCGCAGTTACGGAGGATAGGTGCGCAAGTAGCTAAAAAACAAGAAACTAGAGGTTGTGATTTTAGCAAATCATTTATCACTTTATGCGGAAGAAGCAGTAAGTCTAATACCAGGATTAAAGTTGAGGCTCGGTGTGAAATCCATGATACGCTTACAGGTCAAACGAAAAATTACTATTTATTAGCCAGCTGTAAAGGGGAGGACACTTATTCTAAGGGCAGGCTATTCCTTGATCCGCCTTACGATTTTTCCATGATTATTGCAGATAAGGAATTTCTGATCATACGCAACTTTGCTAATACGCTGTTTGATAATGTTCAGCCTGGTTTTTGGAAAGAAGCGTTTGGAGATATTGATTTCTACATAAAAATGGCTAGAATCGAGCAATTATCAGATAAAATAAAAATTGCGATGATTACGGAGGGCAGCGTTATTATTAATGGCCGCATAGAAATTAGCGATCAATCGGGGCGATACCGCGCTATTTTGGAATTTCCTATAAAAACATTGAATGTGAGTAAAGAAAATGAACTATATCAGGTAGATACCGGGCCTATACTTTTACCTGATTTTTCCTCATCGGAGAATAAAGCTATGATTGAACGGTTTAACATCGCATTTGTAGCTTATAATAATAGCTACGAAGCCTATTTTATTATTAAAGAGCCTACAGCGATTACCGCAGATGCTAAGAATAAAACAAGTTTTTATTCGCATATTATAAGATTAAATTCCGTTAATTCAATTTTTAAAGTTAAATAATTAAAATATTTAATTTGAAAATGGCTAAGAACATTCGCATTATCCCTAGGCTTGATATCAAAGGTCCGAATCTTGTTAAAGGTATTCATTTAGAGGGCTTGCGTGTTTTGGGTAAACCGGAAGATTTTGCCCGGTTTTATTATGAGCATGGCGCTGATGAGCTTATTTACATCGATGTGGTTGCCAGCTTGTATAACCGCAATAGCCTGCATAATATAATTAATAAAACAGCGCAAGAAATTTTTATTCCTTTGACGGTTGGGGGAGGGCTCAGGACTATCGAGGACATCCGGAGTGTTTTAAGGGCCGGAGCGGATAAAGTTTCTTTGAATACTGCCGCGATTAAGAATCCCAATTTTATTTATGAGGCTTCACGGATCTTCGGATCTTCTACGATTGTCATTACTATTGAGGTGATCAGGCAAGCAGATGGAAAGTACCTGGCATATATTGATAACGGCAGAGAATATACGGGAGTGGAGGTTCTTGCCTGGGCAAAGCGGGCAGAAGAGCTGGGCGCCGGCGAGATATTATTAACCTCTGTTGACCGCGATGGAACCGGGTCAGGCTATGACCTGGAGCTGATAAAAACCGTATCGGATTCTGTTGCTATTCCCGTGATTGCTTCCGGTGGTCCCGGGAAGCTGGAAGATGTTAAAGATGCCATTATTCAGGGCGGAGCGGATGCCGTGGCCATTGCCTCTATGCTGCATTATCATGTTATTAAAGAAGCAGAATTTGATTCAGGACTATTTAGCGAAGGCAATGTTGAATTTTTAAAGAGCGGCCGGGTTTTTACAAATTTTAAATCCGAGCCGCTTCCTTTGATAAAAAAATATTTAATTGATGAAGGGGTTCAGTGCCGTCTGTATAATGAACAGGATACCTATGCCGGACCTAAATAAACATCAGGTAGCGATTATCGATTATGGCATGGGTAATTTGTTTAATGTCCAGCGTGCGTGTGCCAGTGTAGGTTTGCGCAGCGTTATTACTGCGGATAAAGATATTATTTTACAGGCAGGGGGCGTTATTCTTCCCGGCGTAGGAGCTTTTGGGGATGCAATGAATAATTTAAAAAAAATGGATTTAGTCGGAGCAATAAAGGATCGTATCGGATTAAGTAAGCCTTTTTTGGGAATTTGTTTGGGGATGCAGCTTCTTTTGACTGAAAGTGAAGAATTCGGCGGGCACAAAGGCCTGGATGTTATCAAAGGCAGGGTTATCAAATTCAATAGTATAGATAAAGCGGGGCGGAAGATCAAGGTTCCGCAGGTTGGATGGAACCGGGTGTTTTTTAATAAAATTCATCCCGCCTTTCAGGGTGCCCCTATTTTACAAAACATACCTGATGGCGAGTATATGTATTTTGTGCATTCATATTATGCAGTTTTAGATGATACCAGTTTTGTTCTTACGAAAACAAACTATGAGGATACGGAATACTGCTCTGCTCTTTTAAAAGATTCCATCTGTGCTACACAGTTTCATCCTGAAAAGAGCGGGTTAAAAGGATTGAGAGTTTTTAAGAATTGGGCTCAGATTGTATCTGCGCACTCGGAGTTGATGAAAAAATGAGCGAAAATATTGAAGTAAAATACGGGTTACCGGAAAAAGTGATTTTCTGTAAAAGATGCGTTATGTCTAATCAAAGGCCGGCCTCAGCTATCGAGTTTAAGCATACGATCCAAAGTAAAAAGGTCACCTTAAATATTAATGAAGAGGGTGTTTGCGATGCCTGTTTGCATGCCGAGGAAAAAACGCGCATTGATTGGAAAAAACGCGAAGATGAATTATTGAAGCTTCTGGAAAAATACCGGCGCAACGACGGTGAATATGATTGCATAGTTCCCGGCAGCGGCGGTAAAGACAGCGCTTATCAGGCGCATATTTTGAAGTATAAGTATGGAATGCATCCATTGACAGTGACCTGGTCCCCGATTTTATATACGGATTACGGTTACAAGAATTTTAAGAATTGGCTGGATATCGGAGGTTTTGACAATCTAAGCTTTAATCATAATGGACAGATTATGAAGCTTTTAACAAGGCTGAGTATAGAAAACTTGTTCCATCCTTTTCAAACTTTTATTTTGGGCCAAAAGAATTTAGGGCCCAAGCTTGCTGCGAAATTCGGGATACCTCTTGTTTTTTACGGAGAAAATGAGGCTGAATACGGCAATCCTCTTGCCGATAATACCAAGTCATTGCGCGACAAATCATATTATATGTTTAAAGATTTAGATGAAATTTACTTAGGAGGAATATCTATCAGGGAGTTAACAGATAAATATAACGTTTCACTTAATGATCTGATGCCTTTTTTACCTTGCAGCCCGGTTGAGCTGGAAAAAGCAGCTATTGAGGTGCATTATCTCGGATATTACCTCAAGTGGACACCGGAAGAAGTGTATTATTATGCGGTTGAAAATACGGGATTTAAGGCCAGACCGTTTAGGACTCAGGGGACTTATAGCAAATACAATAGTATTGATGATAAGATTGATGATCTCCATTATTATACAACATTTATTAAATTTGGGATCGGACGGGCTACTTATGATGCTTCCCAGGAGATAAGGAATAACCATTTGACACGGGAAGAAGGTGTTGCCCTAGTGAAAAAATTCGATGGTGAGTTTCCGGACAAATACTTTAAAGAAATTATGAATTATTTAGAAATTAAACCAGAGAGATTTATGGAACTTTGTGATCATTTCCGTTCACCTCATCTTTGGTCAAAAATTAATGGCCAATGGAGATTGAGGCACACAATATGGGGCGGCGGTGTGGATGATTAATTCTTTAAAGAGGCATTCCGGAAAAAATATAAATGAAATACCTAAGGTGATTTTTTATGGTAGATATAATTTATAAAAGTAAAATTACTAAGCGTACTTTTCAAGATAAATTGATAAGTGGTTTTAATTCTGTACGTTATGCCGTTACGGAACCGTTGATGCTTAAAGTTGTCCGTTTGAAATATGAGCATCAGTATAATAATCCTAATGAAAATTCATTGGTATCGGTCTATATTCCTACTTATAACAGAGGGGAAATTTTAATGGAAAGGGCTGTTCCTTCTGTTTTGGGACAGACCTATAAGAACCTGGAACTTATTATTATAGGCGATCATTGTACTGATGATACTGAACATCGTATTTCTAAAATTAAAGATCCGCGAGTCAGGTTTTACAATATACCCCAAAGAGTCTGTCGGTATCCCGAAACCGCTGAAAACCATTGGCTGGCAGGTCCTGTGGTTGCCGCGAATACTGGATTGAGCATGATTAAGGGTAAATGGATAGCTAGGATTGATGATGATGATACTTGGATATCAGATCATATCGAGGTTCTTTTGCGATTTGCTCAACATGGGAACTATGAATTTGTATCCGCACAGTATGTAGAAGAGCGTCATGGGGTAAAAAGAGTGGATACAGGAGTTAAAGCGTTGGATCCGTATTATACAAGAAAAAATGGACTCGTGCCAAATGATTGCCCGAGATTAGGAGGTACGCAGACATGGTTGTATCGCTCGTATCTTAAATTTATTAAGTATAATATCAATTGCTGGCGGAAGAGTTGGAATCGAGTTAATGACATTGATTTATCTCAAAGAATTTATCATGCAGATGTCAGAATGGGTTTTTTAGATAAAGTTGTTGCTTATATGATTCCGCGTCCGGGAGAAACGACTGTTGGACTTGAGGCATATCAACTCCAGGAAAAAGAGAAAATAAATCATTTTAGATTTACTGTTTAAAAAGATTGTGAGGTTTATTTTATGATTCCCTTAATGAAAAGTGCTTTTTTAAATGAACTTGATACGAAAGATGCCTTAGTAAAGTTTATTTTAAAAGCCAAGAAGTTAAGTATGGGGGAACAGGTTGTAGCCTTTGAAAAAGAATTTGCCGTATTTCAAGGTGTAAAGAATGCGACTCTTGTGAATAGCGGAGGGAGCGCTAATCTTGCTATGCTTCAAGCGCTTAAAAACCTTGGCAGATTGAAAGATGGGGATAAAATTGGTTTTTCAGCGTTAACCTGGTCTACAAATGTTATGCCTATTCTGCAGCTTGGTATGCAACCAGTTCCAATTGATTGCGATCAAAGGACTCTGAACGTTATGGCATCCAATCTTAAAAAACGGCTGAACCAGACAGATCTCCGGGCATTTTTTGTTACTAACGCGCTTGGTTTTGCGGGAGATCTTGATGTTATTCGTAAAGTTTGTAATGAAGCCCAGATTATTCTAATTGAAGATAATTGTGAAGCATTAGGAACAGAATTACCTTCTGGTAAAACTGGAAATTTCGGAATAATGTCTTCGTTTTCATTTTTTGTTGCACACCATATGTCTACTGTCGAGGGTGGGATGATTTGCACAAACGACGGAGAGATAGATGAAATGCTTAGAATTGTCCGTGCAAATGGGTGGGACCGTAATTTAAGTGCGCCTAAACAACATAGGTGGCGGAAGAAATACAATATTAATTCCGAATTCGAAGCGAAATACACTTTTTATGATCTGGGTTATAATATTCGCCCGACTGAGATAACAGGCTTTCTGGGACGATATCAATTAAAATTCTTAAAGGAGAATATAGCTATAAGACAAAGAAATTACTTATTGCTGGAGTCTATAGTAAAAGATAATCCTGACCTGCAAACGCTTGATAGGTCGCATATTTCGGTGCTTTCTAATTTCGCATTTCCGGTTTTATGCAAAACTCCGCAGCTCAAATGCAGATATATGAAACTTTTCTCTAACGCCGGCATTGAGACCCGTCCCATAATTGCCGGCAACATTCAGAGACAACCTTTTTACAAAAAATATATTCTTTATTCATATGAACTCCCTGATGTTGATTTTGTCCATGATCGGGGGTTTTATTGCGGGAACTATCCGGAATTAAATAAGAAAGATATTAAAACTTTAACCGATTGTCTTAAGAGGCATGAGGCATGATTATTACTAGATTAATCGGTGGACTTGGGAATCAGTGTTTTCAATATGCTGTTGGGCGGCATCTGTCCGAAATTTGTCATGCGGAATTAAAAATTGATATATCGGAATTCGAGTTTTATAAGATACACGCGTATTCCTTAAACCATTTAAATATTGTAGAAAATTTTGCTACACCGGATGAATTAGCAGAAGTAAAACATGTACGGGAAAAACACTTTCATTTTGATCCCGAAATATTGCAACTTCCTGATAAAGTTTACTTGCTCGGTTATTGGCAAAGCGAGAAATATTTTAAAAGTATTGCTGATATTATTAGGTGCGAACTATCTGTAAAGTTGCCATTATCGGGTAGAGATAAAGAAGTCGTTGGGCAAATTATGTGTTGTGATTCGGTAAGTGTGCATATACGTAGGTCAGATTACCTGCCTAATACTTATAAGGAGCAGATATTAGAAAGTTGCAGTTTTGATTATTACTTGGATTCCGCTAAACGCATTGTTCGCGATCTTAAGAAACCGCATTTTTTTATATTTGCCGATGATATCCTTTGGGTACGTGATAATTTTAAACTTCCGTATCCGGTTACATTTGTTGATCACAACGGGGCAGATAAAAATTATGAAGACATGCGTTTAATGAGTTTGTGTAAGCATAACATTATTGCTAATAGTACTTTTAGCTGGTGGGGAGCATGGCTGAATAAAAATCCGAACAAGAAGGTATTTGCACCACAAAAATGGTTTACTGAAAAAGCCAGGAGTAGTCCGAGAGATTTAGTTCCGGAATTATGGAGCAAAGTATAACATGTTAGGCATATGTTTTTAAGGATAGTTTATTAATAGATGAATTCAAATGGATAAAAATAATCGTATATATGTTGCCGGACACAGCGGGATGTTGGGATCAGCAATAGTACGTTTGCTCAAAAAAAAGGGATTTGAAAATCTTGTTTTGAGTAATCATCGGGAACTCGACTTGAGAGATTCTCTCGCTGTTAAGAATTTTTTCGCGATGCAGAAGCCGGAAATAGTTATCTTTGCTGCTGCCCGCGTTGGAGGTATTCAGGCTAACCTTGAGCATCCTGCCGAATTTCTTTTTGATAATCTCGCAATTCAGAATAATGTAATACATCAATCATTTTTGAGTGGAGTTAAAAAGTTTTGTTTCCTGGGTAGCTCTTGTATTTATCCGCGCGAATGCCTTCAACCTATGAGAGAGGAGTATTTACTCACTGGACCATTAGAGCCGACAAATGAAAGTTATGCCTTAGCGAAAATTGCGGGCCTTAAAATGGTTGAATATTACCGTAAGCAATATGGGTTTGGGGGTATCAGCGTGATGCCGTGCAATTTGTATGGGACTAATGATAGCTTTGATCCTTCGCGCTCACATGTGCTAGCCGCCCTTGTTAAGAAATTTGTTGATGCTGTAGGCTCAGAGATAGATAGTGTTACTGTCTGGGGGACGGGTTCAGCAAGGCGGGAGTTCATGCATGTAGATGACGCCGCCGAAGCCATTCTTTTCCTGATAGATAATTACAACGAATCTGCATTTATCAATATTGGTTGGGGTATTGATATTTCAATTCGGGATTTAGTAAAACTAATTGCTCAAAAAACAGGCTATAAAGGTTTTATAAATTGGGATACCGCAAAGTCTGATGGTATGCCGCGTAAATGTATGGATGTTTCACGACTTAATGCTTTGGGCTACGCCCCGAAGATGTTATTAGAAGATGGAATAAAGAAAACGATAGAAGAATATAGGATAAGGGCTTTATCGAAAAAAAATAAATGAGGCAGCTGCATAATCGATTTCATATAATTAAAGATGCATTTTATTACAGTGTTAGTGCATTTGCGTCGCAGGCTATAGGTTTGGTTTCGGGTTTTTGGGTCGCCCGTTTGCTTGGTCCTCATGATTATGGGGTTTGGAATGCAGTTTTATTAGTTTTATCATATGGGGCTTATGTGGAATTTGGTGTACTTTCTGCGATGGGGCGCGATCTGCCTATTTATTTAGGGCAAGGTGATTCTCAAAGAGTTGCGGATGTTGATGGCGCGGCTAGGTATACTACAATTTATGGAGCTATTCTTGCATCCATGGTTGTGTTTGTAATCTCTTTTTTACCAGGGCATTCATCTGAAATATCTTTTGGAATGCAGGCTATGGCGGTTGTTTTGATTCTGCAGCAAATTTACACTTATCATCGAATCTTGTTGCGTTCCCATAATCACTTCAAGGAATTAAGCCAACAGCAAGTTTTGCTTGCTATAGCTACCGCAGGACTAGCAATATTATTTGTAATTTTTAGTGGGCTAAAAGGACGGTTAATTGCCGCAATTCTGGCGCAGGCAGCAATTGTAATGTACGCTTTATACCGTAATCCTTGGCAACCAGTGCCAAAATTCAACTTGTCTTTTGCATGGTCATTAATGCGCGTGGGCATACCTATTTTAGTTTCCGGTTTTATAATAACAATGTTGACATCTATTGACCGTCTCATGGTCATCGCTTTTCTGGGAGAGACACAATTAGGATACTTGGGGTTGGCACTCTTGTTAGTTAGTGTAATATCCCTGATACCGTCAATGGCAAGCCAGGTATTATATCCTCGGATCAGTTATCACTTTGGAAATACAGGAAGAAGTATTGAGGCGCTACGGTCATATGTTTTTATACCACCCATGGTCTTGAGTTTCTTGTTACCATTGTTAATAGGTCCGTTATATCTAGTCCTGCCGTTTGTTGTTAAGACTTTTCTTCCGGCTTATGCTCCTGGCATTGTTGCTGCCAGAATTGTTGCTGTTGGGATTTTCTTTTATGGCATCCTTGGTCTGACTGATTATTTTTTAGTGACTACCGGTAAATTGAAACAATACGCCTTTTTCGGCTGTATTGCGCTCGTCTTTAATATAATTCTGGATTTCCTATTCATACGTATGGGTTATGGAATTGAAGGGATAGCAGTTGGCGGTACGCTGCTTACCTATTTTTTTTATTCATGTATTGTTATTGGGTATGCGCTATCCCATTACACAAGGCAATATAAGGATTGGATTCGGTTTTTTTCCCGACTTTGGGCGCCGTTTATCTATATGTTAATATTACTGTGGTCAGTTGAAAGTGCAGTAAGTTATTTTATTTCCGCCCATTTATTCACAGATTCTTTAATAATCGCAGGCGCTAAAGTCATTCTATATTTGCTTGGTTATCTACCGCTTATTTACATTGTAGCTCGAGTATTGAAACTGGATTTTTCACGAGCAAGTTTGGAACGTTTTGGTATCACGCGTTAGGTGATTATCAGCTTGGGAGTAAATATGGAATATATGGCACAACTTGATTTAAATATATGACTAAAGATAAATCTATGTTAAATGTTATAGATACGCTGAATTATTCCGCATCCTTAGTTGAAGAGTTCGGTAAATTTAATCTTTCTAACGGGAAAACATTGTCGACAACACTTACTGTGGAGGGCATACAATTCTGGGATGTGTTCTCTGCTGAATTTGCACACAGTCATATACCAACCGTATTAGCATCCGATATTTCATCTAAAGACATGATGCAGCGAATAAGGCCAGGTCTGATTCGATTTAAACACGGCTTGCGTAATTTAATTCGTCACCGCCACAATACGCATGGATGTTCATCATGGCCAATCGGGAAAACTCTTCTTTGTCTTGGTTTTACTAATCAGATGTACAGAGATGTTCTCCGGCCGGTAGTTAGCCGATTAGTTATGCATAAAGATTGTAACATAGTAGTATTGGGCGATCAGAATCGTTTTGATAAGAAACTATCTTCCTTTGAAAATTGTAGATATCAAACATTGTGGCAGCATTGGGGTGAACAAATAGGGGGGCAGGTTTCTAAACTACAGAAATCAATTTACCAAATTGAAATAAATTTACGATTATCAAATGCATTATTAAACGCAGTGCCTGATAATGACCGTCATCTGGTAAGGAATTTTAAAAATTTATTTAATCGGTTTTTTCGGGTTTATTTGCCTCTTATTATCCCGCATGCTGTTGTAGCTCGGCATATTTTAGAGAAGCATCGTCCTGCAATGGTAATTAATTCTGATACAGCTGATCCTCGGACGCGAATTTATACGCTACTTTGCCGGCTTATGGGTATTCCTTGTATGGATATCCAGTTTGGTTTAGCTGGGGATGAAGGGATCGAGTGGCGTTTTCTTACTGCAGATCGCGTTGCTGTCTGGGGGGATGTTTCGAAAGAGGCAATGCTGAAACAGAAAGTTTCCTCAGAGAGAATTATTATAACAGGTTCGCCACGTCATGATTTTCTTGTTAATCTGTCTAATTCAGAGGTTAAATCGAAGCGCGCCATGTTACGTGTACCGGAAGAAAACGCGATGGTCGTGTTGGCTTCTACTTACCATTTGAAGACCCATGATAAATACTCAAATCCGGAATTCTTACGTTCTATGAAGTGTGCTATATTTCAGGCTGCTGATAAGACGCCGGGAATAAGTCTTGTAGTTAAACCTCATCCGGTTGAAAATGTGCGCCAAACGCGTGCTTTGGCTAAAAAATATAAAAATATTATTTTTGTTTCTCAGAAGTCAGACATTAGGGAGTTAATCCGGATTTGCGACGCTTTTATTTCTTTTGGTTCCACAGCGACCATAGATGCGCTTATCGCTGGTAAACTTACCATTTGTCCTGTTTTTCCAGGTTGGGTTTTCAGCGATATTTTTAAAGATTCTGGCGCAGTCCTTATTCCTGAATCATGTCAGGAGATCATAAATATATTTAGAATGATTGCGGATGGTTCAGAGGCTAATACAAAGGTAAAACTTGAATCTGCGCGCCAAGATTTTTTAAAGCGTTATGCATATCAAGCAGACGGTATGGCTGCTGCCCGCGTCGAAGCGTTGGCATTAAAGATGGCAGGATCAGGGAAGTGAATATGAGTAATAATATTGTTTTATCAATTTGTATCGCCACATTTAATCGTGCAATGTTGATTGGGGAAGCATTAGATAGTATTGTTTCACAAGCGACAAATGAAGTTGAAATTATTATTGTGGATGGAGCCTCAACTGACAATACGGGAGAAATTGTAAAGAATTATCAACAAAAATTTCCGCTTATTCGCTATATTCGCCTTGCTGCTAAGGGAGGGTTTGATCAGGATTGCTGTCGTGCTGTTGAATTAGCTGAAGGTAAGTATTGTTGGTTGTTTTCTGATGATGATATTTTAAAGCCAGGTGCGATTAAGGCTGTTTTAGATGAGTTTCAGCACAACTATGAGTTGATTCTTGTAAATGCTGAAATAAAGAATGTCAATCTTTCTAAGGTGCTAAAAAAACGCTACCTTAATTTTGTAGATAACCGAATATATCAGAGAGAAGATTCAGAGCAGTTATTTATTGATGTTGCTAGCTATCTTTCGTTCATTGGTTGTATTGTATTCAAGCGATCGCTATGGAATGCGAGAGAGAAAAAAACATATTTTGGGACTCTCTTTGTTCACGTTGCTGTTATTTTTCAGAGCCCTATTGCTGGAAAGATTGTAGTTCTCGCAAATCCGATGATCTCGATTAGATATGGGAATTCTTTGTGGACGAATAAATGTTTTGAGGTCTCTCTACTTATTTGGCCAAATTTAATATGGTCATTTTCTGACTTTTCGGAATCTGCCAGGCATCGGGTTTGTCCGCGTGAACCCTGGCGTCGCTTTAAGACATTGCTGATTTATCGGGCAAGAGGCGCATATACGTTGAGAGAATATAAAGAATTTCTTATGAAACGGTTGGATTCCACTATAGATCGTTTTTTTACACGGCTCATAGCGCAATTGCCCGGAGTTTTTCTTAATCTCGGATTATATGCGTATTTTACGATTTTTCGTTTTTATTATACCAATGCAGAAATTTACCTCGTAGATTTAGAGAACAGTACTTATTATTATAAGCGTTATGTTACATCAATAATGGTAAAATATATTAGCCTGAAAATCAGACGTTAGAGCGGGAGGCTGTATGAAAATACTAGTTTTGGGTATCACAGGGTTTGCGGGGACTTCCATGTACCATTTTTTGAAACATATAGATGATAATAATTTGTATGGAACATTCAGGCATTCTACGGGAAACAGAAACATCACGGATAATTTTAGTGAAGCAACTCTTTTTGAATGCGATATCAATGATGTTTACTCAATCGAAAGAGCATTAAGTACGACTCAACCTGATGTCATCTTTCATTTTGCATCATATGTTTCAGTTTTCGATTCTTTAAATAATCCAATTCCAACCTTCCAAACAAATATAATTGGGACAACAAACTTGATGGAGGGTATAAGGAAAATTGTACCGCAAGCCAAGATTCTTATTCCGGGATCAGCTGAAGAGTATGGAAAAGTTCCAGAAGATAAGATGCCCATAAAAGAAACCTATCCCTTGAATTCTATTAATCCTTATGCAATTAGCAAGAAAGTACAAGAAGAAATTGGATTTTATTATCTTAAAAACTTTGGATTAAATATTTATTTTACGAGGACATTTCATTATACTGGACCGAGACAGCCTTTAGGCTTTGTATGTTCAGATATTGTAAAGCAAATCGTTGATGTTGAAACCGGTAAGAAAACGTGTATAAAAGTCGGGAATCTTGAGGCGAAGAGAGATTTTACAGATATAAGGGATGTAGTTAGCGCTTATTGGAGAATCATCAATAGTGGCAAGGCTGGTGAAGTCTATAATGTATGCACGGGGAAGTCTATTAAAATTCAAGAAATATTGAATAAACTAATCACATTTTCTGGGAAAGATATTCTGCTAGAAATAGATAAAAATAAGCTCAGGCCGTCTGATGTTCCTGACTTCGTTGGAGATAATATAAAACTAAGCAGTTTGGGCTGGATACCTCAATATACGATAGAAAATTCTTTGATAGATCTTTTAGAGTGGTGGAGAGGTAGAATCAGAATTAATTAAACTTTTCTATCGGCCGGTCGCTGGAAATTGTAGACAGGAAATAGGGCAATCTAAAAATATGTATTGGAGCCAGGAATTTTAATGAGCGTATTTTACTCAAAATCGAATAATGAACTAATTGATTTATCTATTATTATTGTAAATTGGAATTCATGGGGTTATTTGCAAAAGTGTATTATGTCTATAAAGGAAAATGCCGATGGATTAAGATATGAAATAATCGTTGTGGATAATTGTTCATCTGATAATTCTGTAATAAATATTGCTGCGAGTTTTCCAGAGGTAATCCTAATTAAAAATAAAAAAAATGTCGGTTTTCCTGCCGCAAATAATCAGGCTTTCACTATTGCTCGAGGAAAGTATTTTCTGATGCTTAATCCGGACACTTTAATCAAGAATAACGCTCTTCAGCAATCCCTGCATGTTTTAAAAAATGAAGATTCTATTGGGTGCATTGGCGTTAAAACACTCAAGGGCAACGGTGAAATTTTATTTTCATGCGCTAGATCGTTTCCGTCGATTTGGAGCAAGTTTTGGCAAATCTTCTTTATTGATACAATATTTCCGAAATGGAAGTTTCTTAAACCATCAGAAATGGGATATTGGGATCATAATAATAGCTGCGACGTAGATTTGCTTCACGGTGGCTATATGATGTTTCCGGGATCTATTTACAGAAAGCTGGGTGGATTAGATGAAAAATTACCGATGTTTTATGAGGATGTAGAATATTGTTGTAGAATAAGGAAGGCTGGATTTAGAATTTATTATTTGGCAGATGTTGAAATAGTACATTTTGTAGGAATAAGTCGTTCAAAAGCAGAACCGAAATGGATAGTAGATACAGCAAAGTTATATTGTGAAGGGGATTATCTTTATTTTCTAGAGTATGGTGGAGGCAGTCAGGCAGCTTTATCTTATGTGCTGATGATTCTCTTATGTTTCCCTTTACGAATTTTATATAGTCCTTTTATATGGTTAGGTTATTTAATAAAGAATCGAAAAACTAAAAAAATGGCTTTAATTAATTTACAAATTATAACTTCGGCTATATGGGCTATAAGAAAATTGCAAGCTATCACGAGGAAAAGGCTGGTCACTGAAGTTTAGAATGAGGGGGGATCTTTTATGTCGGATGATCTGATGCCATTTTTGGCATGTCCATTATGTAAGGGGAGCTTGAAGAGAGTCGGCGTTAATCAGATGGAATGTTTATCTTGCAAAGCGACCTATCCTGTGGACGATGGCATTCCTATCCTGTTGCCTCCGCAATTGGAGGAGTTTAAAATTCTTGAAGCTAAATTTCACTCAAATAATGCAGATTACTTTGCAGAGCGCGCCCATAGGTTCTCATACCGCGTGTCTCGTTATCATGATGACTACTTGGTTTGTTTCGGTAATTATCAAGAGGGGGCTGTTGTTCTTGTGGTCGGTGGAGGCGGCGGTTTAGAAGCTTGCCGGCTAAAAAATATGGGGATTACAGTAATTGAGAGTGATGTTGCTGTCGGTATGGTAAAGAGAGCACGCAGGCGTGCATTCGATAATGGACAGAACGCTCACACAGTATTTGTTGTTTGTGATGCCGAGCAATTGCCATGTCCGGATAATAGCTTGGATGCAGTATTGATTGTAGCAGCGCTTCACCATTTACCATCTCCTGGAAGTTTTTTCGCAGCAGCCAACCGTGCTCTTAAGCCGGGTGGTCAACTAGTAATTGGTTTTGAGCCTAACCGGTGGCCTTATTATACGGTTATGCCAGTGATGAGGTTTCTTAGCAGAATGCTGCACCCGAACCGGAATATTAATCCAGGAGAAACTTCAATTGGGGATATGGAAACTAAAGGGTTTGCCGAAGCAGATTTTGAGCATTTCCTTAGGGCGGAGGGGCTGAAAAAGGTGAGTTTACAGCGCATCTGGTATCTCGGCGGTTTTGTTCATTATGTCGTACTATATATAAATTCAAAGCGTCCGGCAGAACGGATGATTGACCTTCCGATTACTCTGCAGCGGGCGCTTGTTGCATTTGATGATTTTCTGTCACGAGTCCCTTTATTACGCAAATTCTGTTGGCATTGGACGCTGGTTGCTCAACGATCTTAGATGAATACATGAACATTAAAAATTATAATCAACAGAGTTGTGCAGAGCTCTCAAACTCTATTTTGCCAGAAAGTTATAAAGTAAAAAAATTATTTTTCACTATTCTTTATTCTTTATGCCTCGCTTTATCATTAATCTCCTTTATTTGGAACATTGATGTATTAATTAAAGTAAACATGTTGCTTGGTATGCTCGCTATCATACTTTTAAGCACCAGGATTCGCAGAGAGTATGTTTCGATATATATATTTGTAGGGTTTCTTGTTATATCTTTTTTGGTTTCATCGCTTTTTGTAGGGCGAACAGGCTGGAGATCATTTCAACCTTACGTTTTTATCACATCTAGTTTCGGAGCTGCCCTGATTCTGGTTAGGAGGTATGTCTATAATTGGGGTGGATATATTGTGTTTTATGGCCTCGCGAGCTATTTTCTGATGTTAATGTTTACTGGAGTTCCAGGATACGCCGCTTTGAAATATTGCAGCCGTAACGGTATCTCGATGGTGATATTGGTCGCTTGTGTCTCCTTATATATTATATTGAGTATGGAGAAGAAAAAGATTGATTTGAAGCCGGCATTTCTTACTTTGGTTATTTCAATCTGGGGGATCGGTCGTTCCGGGATCGTTTCAAGTCTTGTGCTTTTTCTTGGGCTTTTATTCATCAGTTTTCGAGCTAAACTAAAATTTATTTATTATGCAATTATTTGTTTGTTTATTGCATATTTTGCTTGGTCTAAGTTTGCTATGGATTATTCTTTTTTTAGGAATGCGAGGGATAGTTTTATAGTGGGAGAGGAAGTGAAGAAGGATCCTGTGCGTTGGGCTATGTGGACCAACTATTTTAATAATTTAGATACATCACGGGTTATATTCGGTGTTAATGTAGTTAAAGACCTATGGCCTGAAGGGGAAATTAACGAATATAATTATCATAATTCGTTTATTAATCTTCATTTACAAACTGGCTTTATGGGATTAATGACTCTGATACTAATTATTTTTGCCCTTTTTAAGTTTTATAGGACAAATAAAGTCTTTTTCTTTTTATTGTTGGCTCTAATTCTGCGGGCCTCGAGTGATTTGTTTATTTTTTTTAATCGATTTGATTTTATTCCTTTTTTCTTTATCTTTTATTATTTAAAGGACCTTCACTTTCACGTTCCGCATATAAATCGTTACTTGCAGTAGACTGGTAAAATTGGATCACTGGAGAGTAGATGGATAAAAGAGCCGTAAGACGTAAATACAACATACTGTTCTTGGAGCACGGGGTAAAGCCGCTCGGAGGGGGTCAGGTTAATACCCTGTCATTGATTAAAGGTTTGGACAAAGATCTTTTTACTCCGTTTATTGTGAGCACTCAAGAGAATGCTTTTACGTCTGAAGCACGAGCGTGTGGCGTTCACGTTGAAGTCATCTCTTTTCCTAAAAAAATTGCTTCACTGGGACGTAATTCTGTCAAATATGATCCATACCATTTGGTTTATTATTGTTGGCATGTTGTTGTGCTCTTGAAAAGACTAATTCGATATATAAATATTAATCAGATTGATTTGTTACATCCAGGTGACAACATTATGAGAATTGTTGGAGGAATTGCCGCAAAAATAACGCGTAGGCCCGCTGTTTGCCAGATAATGGACGATTTTGAGGTAAATACGACGAGCAGAATTCTGCGAACAATAATTCTTAATACTATGGATTATGTTCTTCCCGTTTCGGATAAGGCTGCGTCTTTTTTTCGGAAATCTGGTAAGAATAATGAGAAGGTTATTACCGTTTATACTGGGATCGATTTAGGCTATTATAATTGTAGCATGCCTGATTCTGGCCTTTGTGAAGAATTTGGAATTAAGGATGGCGTGTTAGTTATTGGTATCGTCGGACGGTTAATTCAGCTGAAGGGGCATCGGGAGTTATTTGAAGCGCTAGCCATACTGAAGCAGGAAGGTGTATCTGTCTTCTGCTGTTTGGTTGTAGGTGACGGTCCGGAGCTTAATTCTCTAAAGGATTTGGCTTTTGAGTTAGGAATTGCCAGCGAAGTTATTTTTACGGGTTTTGTGAAGAGCGTTCCTGCCGTTATGAAATGTATGGATATCCTAGTTGCACCATCGCACACGGAGGCGTCGTCACGGGTAGTGCTCGAAGCTGGAGCAATGCAGATTCCAGTAATTGCCACAAAGGTCGGAGGAATTCCGGAGATGATTGTAGAAAACAAAACGGGAATATTGGTCCCATTGGGAGATATTCAAGCTTTGTCTCGTGCAATAAAGGTTCTTTTTGATGAGAATCTTCGAAAAGAAATGGGGATTGCGGCATCCGATAGAATTAAATCTCTTTTTTGTAATAAGGTAACAACAACACAAATCGAAGATATCTATTTAAAGGCGATACGAGAATGATATCAATAAACATTAAGGAGATAAAGAAATATGTTCTTTAAAAATGTTATCCCAGGTTCTACAAGTAGATTAAAAGTCGTGGACCATACAGAGACAAGTGGTAGACACATTCTTGAAAACATTGTTAAGAAGATTAACGTTTCTAAGCTGGGGAAGGTCATAGATATTGGATGTGGTCTCGGATACGATTTGTCTATTGTAAAACAATATTACCCCGGCGCTGAACTTTACGGAGTAGATTTTGGTTCATGGAATGCGGATAAATTGAGATCACTTGGTATCAAACCGATTGTAATAAATATTGAAAATGATAAATTACCATTTGAAGATGAATCTGTTGATTTTATAATATCTAATCAATTCTTGGAACATACAAAAGAAATATTCTGGATAAACCATGAGGTGTTTAGGTGTTTGAAAAAAAACGGGATTTTTTTTATGGGTGTTCCTAATATTTTGTCCTTACATAACCGTATTCTTATGATGCTAGGGTATCATCCAACGTGCAATCAACTAATGTCAGCACATGTCCGTGTATTTTCTAAAAGAGACGTTGTCCTATTTTATAGAAATATAGGAGTGGGTTTCTGTAAATTAGAGCATTTTTATGGCGCACAATTTTATCCATTCCCTAAAATAATTTCAAGATTGTTGTCAAAACTATTTCCAACCATGTCTGTCGCATCATTTTATTGTATTCGAAAAGTTAACGAATATAAAACTGAATTTTTAGAGTGGTCTAAATATGCTTCGCTTGAAACGAACTATTTTACTGGACACTCAGAAAATTGAGAAGAACGGGTGGGCAAGGCTTTAATTAAAAATGCTTTTAGTAAGATACTTAATGTCGCAATCAAATGAAATTACGTAAGTTACTGGATTACTGGGTGGGAGTGCCGTTGCTTTTTCTGATATGCAGCGTCCTGCGGTTTATGCCACCACGAAAGATCCACAGCCGAAGGGTTTTGTTTATTAAATTGTATGGTATGGGTGATGTTGTCCTAATCATGTCGGGAGTTAAGTTGTTCAAGGAAAAATTCCCAGACTATCAGATTGATTTTCTTACAACGGGGGAAGGATATGAAATCGCAGCTTCTGCTTCGTGGGTTGATAATGTAATTCTTTTTAAAGAAAGTGAAATCTGGCGTTTTTGCTCTCTAGTTGCGATGCTGTGGAGGTCTCGCTATGAAATGTGTGTTGATTTTGAACAGTTTGCCAGGATTTCAGCATTATGCGCGCGAGCGACAAATGCGCCCCATCGCGTCGCGTTTCATTCAGACCGACAGTGTAAACATATAGGTTCAACAACTTCAGTTTTATTCAATTCTTCCATACATGCGGCACTTAATTTCGTTCAATTGCTTAAACCTTGTGGAATAGAGCAGGATCTAGATGGATTAGTATCATTGCCATGTGATGCTGAAAATGTTGAATGGGCAAGGTCGTTAAATGTTCAGGTAGTTTTGCATCCTGGGTCGGGTAACACCGGGTTGGGCCGAAGATGGCCTGTCAGTTGCTTTGCTAAATTGGCTAAGTGGATTATTGATGAGCAAGGGCTAAACGTTAGTATAACTGGAAGTAAGGCCGAAGTTAAACTTTGCGATGATCTGGTCAATAGTGTCGAGCCAAGATATCGGTTAAAAGTAAACAACCTAGCGGGGAAGACAAATATCAGGCAGCTAATTTCATTGTTTTCGGTTGTTAAGCTAGTGGTGGCCAATGATACAGGGCCAATGCATTTGGCAGCCGCCCAAGGGGCAGGGGTAATTGGGCTTTTTGGCCCAAACTCTCCCAATCGGTATCGGCCGTTTTCCAAGAGTGCGGTCGTACTCTATAAAGGAGCATCTTGTAGCCCTTGTATAGATATTGAAAGAGCAATAGTACCTGATTGTCCTTATTTGTCGCCACTCGGAAATGAGTTCGTAAGCCTTTGCATGATGGCTATAGAGGTTAGTTCTGTCATTAGTGCGGCAAAGAGTTTGCTCCAGCAGCGGGTGAGTCATGAGTAGCATTAGGAGAGAGGTACATCATAACATGTGGATTCTCGTGGGACAGGAATTCTGTCGTTGATAGCAAAAAAATCAGGAATTTGCTTGGCTGGAAGCCGCCGTTTACGCTGGAAGAGGGGATTAGAGGAACCATTAAAAGCTAACGGATTGCCGCGCAGCTTGGGCTCTTCGTCTGGCCGTTGGGCACCTTGTATACGGACTATGGAGAGGGTAACGGATGCCGCTTGACAAAAGTATATCACTATGATATACTTTCTTCGGAGGTGATAAAAATGTCTGTAACTATGAATAAAGAGCTTTTGATAAGAATGCCATCCTCGCTTTATAACGAAACAGTTAAGATCTGCAAAAAGAGGTATATGTCAATGTCCTCATTTGTCCGGGAATTGATTGTTGAGCAGATAGAGGGCTCTCTTACTTCGGCAGAGCAAAAGATTGTTGCCGAGGGCGAAAGACAATACCTGAAAGGCAAAGGCACCAGATGGAGAAAAGTAAAGCGTGGGTAATTTTGAAGTCCTTTTGATGCCGGCTGCGCTTAAGTCCTATAAGTCTTGCCCGGAAGAGCTGGCAAAAAGGTTAAATAAGTGTTTTGAGGAGCTTGAAAGTAATCCTTTCTGGGGCCCGAATATAAAGGTGCTAAAGGGTGAGAAGAGGCGTTATAGATACCGGGTAGGTGATTACCGCGCGATTTACGGGATTGACAAAGAGAAGAATAAAGTTTTTGTTACTTTGATTGCCTCTCGAGCCTCGGTATATAGAAACATAAATTAGGCAGTATACTCCTCATGAACCATTGATTTTTGACCGGGATGCCAATGTTATACCTTTGTGGAAACGAAAGGGGATGATGGATAGTTCCGCTTATATAGAACAGGTGTTAGGAACTAATAAGCTGATATTAGAAGTTATTGACGAGATTCTTCTTAAATCTGTAAAAAAACCGATTATTGTTCTTCAAGGCGACCATGGATATAGGCGTGGTAAATATAGCGAAAACACCAAATTATCCATCCTTAATGCTTATTACCTGCCGGGTAAAAGTTGCGAAGTTGTCTGGCCTGCGATATCTCCCTACAATAGTTTCCGGGTAATATTCAATACCTACTTTAAAACAAATTACAAAATATTAAAAGAAAAAGAATTAGCGGAATAACAGATAGCGTTTTCTTGGCTGTCCCCCGCCCTTCATCCTGCAAGAGGGGATTAGGGAGATGGCTAGGGGGCATGAAAGCGTAAAATAAAAATTAGCTGCATTAGCGATAGGAATTATCTGTAATGATAAGCATTCCATAAAACAATTTGACAGAATGTATATTTGTGATATACTTGTAACAGTAAAATAGAAAGATAAGATGAATATCAATCAATTGCTTGAATTTGACCGTCTGGCCAAGAAAGATGGACAGAAATACGATAAAAAGCGTGAGCTTTATGACGACATTACTCGGGATGCCGGAGCTCATTTTATTGGAATCGTTGGGCCGCGCGGAGCAGGCAAGACGATCATGCTTAAACAACTGGCCCTGGCAAATGAAGGGTCTTTTTATGTATCCCTGGATGCTATGGAGGGTGATCTTTTTGATCTCGTTAAGGCTTTGCATGAAACGATGCGGATAAGGTTGTTTTTGTTGGATGAAGTGCATGTTTATCCCCGTTTTGAAGCCGACCTCAAGAAACTCTACGATGTTTTTGACATCAGGGTGATCTTCACCAGTTCTACGGCATTAGGGATGTATGAATCGGGTTACGATTTATCGCGGCGTGTCCTGCTCAAAACCCTTTATCCTTTTTCGTTGCGGGAGTACGCGAAATTCAAATATGGGCAGGAGTTTACCGTCTTAACCATCCAGAATATTGTTGAGGGAAAGATCCCCGCGGATGTTTTTAGGGCGGGAGAACATTTTTTATCGTATATCCAGGGTGGCCTTATGCCATTCGCTTTGCGGGAACCGCAGCCCCTGGCGCTTTTAGAAAACATCCTCAAAACGATTATTCGTAAAGATATCCCTCATATCGCCAGGCTCCTGACCGGTGAGCTGGAAAAGATAGAACAGCTTGTCCGTTTTATTGGGCGCTCAGGGGTTGACGGAATCAACTATTCCTCGGTGTCACAGAATGTTCATATTACCAAGTATAAAGCTGAACAGTATATTACGCTTTTGGAACGGGCTTTTGTTTTGCATCGGATTTTCCCAATGGGGAGCAATGTGATGAAGGAGCCTAAGGTTGTCATGGCTTTGCCGTATCGTCTTTTGTATAAACCGTTTGATGAGGCTATCGGTGGCTTGCGGGAGGATTTTTTTGTGGAAGCGTTTAGGGCCTTAGGCAAAGAAGTTTTTTATCTTAAGTCTATGCGCGGGGCAAAAACGCCGGATTATCTTATTCGTGATTCGCAAGATATCGTCTTTGAAGTTGGCGGTAAGGGCAAGGGGAGAAGCCAGTTCAAGGGTATGGGTATCAAAACAAAAATTATCTTTGCTGATGGCTATAATATGGTTGGTATAAAGCGGCCGCTATTTCTTGCCGGACTCCTCAATAGGTAAGGTTAAAGAAAGGCTCTTACCCCGCCCTTGACTCTGCAAGATGGGGGAAAAGCCTTGACGCTCTAACTAAAATGGTATATACTCCTAATTAGTAATACTAATCCGGAGGATGATACAAATGAAAAATATCCCAAGAAAACTGGTTATGCGGCTTCCGCATCGCCAATCCGCGTTTTTATGGGGAGCCAGAAAGACAGGCAAATCCACATATCTGAAAGAAAGATTTCCCAATAGCGTGGTGTATGATTTTCTAAAAACGGATTTATTTTTTGAAATATCAAAAAATCCCTCGCTTTTGCGCGAACAGTTACTCGCAAAAGACGAGGTTGTGCTTAAAGAACCGGTAATACTCGATGAAGTGCAAAAAGTTCCGCAAGTGCTCGACGAAGTGCACTGGTTGATAGAAAATAAGGGTTTGAGTTTTGTGCTTTGCGGTTCAAGCGCAAGAAAATTAAAAAAAGGCCACGCGAATCTGCTGGGAGGCAGGGCATGGCGTTATGAGCTTTTTCCGCTTGTCAGCCGGGAGATTACAAAATTTGATTTGTTGCGCGCTTTAAATCATGGCCTGATTCCGTTTCATTATTTGCAAAGCGGCATAGATTGTAAAAAATCTTTAGAGGCTTATGTGCAGGATTATTTACGTGAAGAGGTTTTTGCTGAAGGCCTGACACGTAATATTCCCGCGTTTTCAAGATTTTTTGACGCTTTCGGCTACTCGCATGGCGAGATAACGAATTATTGTAATATTGCCCGCGAATGCGGTGTCGATTCCAAGACGGTCAAAGAGTATTACCAGATACTTATAGATACGCTGTTGGCTGTAAGGGTAGAGCCTTTTAAGAAAAGGCAATCCCGGCAGGTTATAACAAAAGCCTCGAAATATTATATGTTTGATGTTGGTGTCGCCGGTTACCTGACAAAGAGGCATTTAGCCGAACAAAAAGGAGCGGAATTTGGTAAGGCGTTCGAACATTTCTTGCTTATGGAGATGATTGCTTATAGATCTTACGCGGGTAAGGACTTTGCGATAAATTTCTGGAGGACCAAGTCGGGGCTTGAGGTTGATTTTGTCCTGGGCCAGGGGGAGGTTGCTATAGAGGTAAAAGGATCTGCTCGGATTGACGGAAAAGATATGAATGGGCTAGAGGCTTTTATCCAATCGTGTTCTCCAAAAAAAAGCATAGTAGTCTGTAATGAAAAGGAGAAAAGGCTGCACGGTAAAATAGAAATATCACCATGGGAGATTTTTTTGCAGCAACTATGGTCGGGAAAGATATTATAAGGTAAGCTGTTTGGCTGCTCCCCCCGCCCTTCACCCTGCAAGGATGGGATCAGGGGATGGTTAAAGGGGTTTAGTATTGAGAAATAAATGTTAGATTTGGCCTTTTCTTGCGTCAATTATAGTAGAGGGTAAATAATAATAACGCGAGAAAGGAGAAGGGCGATATGGAAACAAAAATAGCAGTATTTAAGGGGCAAAAGGTGCGTAAAACCATTCATAATAATGAATGGTGGTTTGTGATTAATGATGTAGTGGCGGTACTTACGGATTCGGTGCAGCCTGATGGGTACATAAAGGATATGCGTAGAAGGGATCCGGAGTTGTCCAAAGGGTGGGGGCAATTTGCCACCCCCCTTTTGATTAAGACGGCAGGAGGGCCTCAAAAGCTGAATTGCGCCAATACCGAAGGCATTTTTCGTATTGTTCAGTCAATTCCATCTCCTAAAGCCGAGCCATTTAAGCGGTGGTTGGCTAAAGTTGGTTATGAACGTATTAAAGAGATAGAAGACCCGGAATTGGCAACCAAGCGAACAAGGATGCTCTATAAGCTCAAAGGATATCCCGATAGCTGGATTGAAAAACGGATACGGGGCATTGCCATTCGGGAAGAACTTACGGATGAATGGCAGAAACGCGGGGCGCAAGAACAAAAGGATTATGAAATTTTAACGGCAGAAATCTCTAAAGCCACTTTTGGAATTACGCCTAGCCAGTATAAAAAGATAAAACGGTTAAAACGTGAAAATCTACGCGACCATATGGACGATTTTGAGCTTATTTTTACAATGCTTGGAGAAAGATCAACTACCGAAATCCATCGCGTTGAAGATTCGCAAGGCGTGCCGAAGCTTAAATCCGATGCCAAAGCAGGAGGAGATATCGCCGGTAATGCCAGAAAACAGTTGGAAAAAAGGATAAGAAGGCCTATTGTTTCAAGAGACAATTTCTTAGGGCAAACTAAAAGAATTAAAGTAAGATAGACAGCGTAGCTAATATCTTGGAATGTATTAGTGATATGATGAAACGAATTTTTGATTTAATCTTGGCTTTAGCATTAATAATTCTATTGAGCGTTCCGATGTTAGTTATCGCCTTATTCATTAAGCTAATGTCTAAGGGGCCGGCTATTTTTTGGACGGATCGCGTTGGCGCAAACAATACCATTTTTAAAATGGCTAAGTTCAGGACAATGAAATTAAATACGCCCCAGGTAGCCACGCATTTGATGGAAAATCCTGAAAAGTATTTGATTCCCGGCTCCGGGTTTTTGCGTAAATCCAGCCTCGATGAACTTCCGCAGTTGTTCAATATTTTAAAGGGAGATATGAGTTTTGTCGGGCCGCGCCCGGCTTTGTTTAATCAGGATGACCTTGTCGCCTTAAGGACGGATAATGGGGTCTATAAGCTTACTCCCGGTATCACCGGTTGGGCCCAGGTCAACGGCAGGGATGACCTGCCGATTCCCGTAAAGGTTTCCTTCGATGAATATTATCTAAATCATCTCTCCTTTGCCTTCGATCTCCGTATTCTTTTCTTGACCGCAATAAAAGTTATCCGCAAAGAAGGCGTCCGGCATTAAAAAAATCGCAATGTAAAAACTTTGTGTTGACAATGTGTGTACAATATGTTATATTTTTATTGGGTAAAGGAGGTAAGAAATATGGCAACAATACAGAAAAATACACGGATTGACTTCCGTATCGACAGCAGGAAAAAAAGATTCCTTATGTATGTGGCTTCGCTACGCCAAAAAAAGCTATCTGCATTTATTCTTGAAAGCGCAATGAAAGAAGCGGAAGAATTAATGGCTGATAGGAACAATTTCCAACTGCCTGAACCACAGTGGAAGGCTTTCTGCGAGGCATTGGATAGTCCGGCTCGCGAAATTCCAAAGCTAAAAAACCTCTTTAAGGGGCCGGATATTTTTAATGAGTAGGAAGCTTTCTTTAAGCACTCCCACTTTACTCCAAAGATCACATTCCATTAGTGAATTTGACTGCCGTAACGAAGCCCTCAATTCGTATCTTAAAAAATACGCAATTATTAATAACCAAAATGGTTCCTCAAAAACATACGTAACAATCAGAAATAATAAAGTCGTAGGATATTATACGCTAACCATTGGTTCTGTAGGCAAGCAGGAGGCCCCTCTACGCGTAGGAAAAGGGCTGGCTGATTACCCTATTCCAGTTATCATTCTCGCGCGGCTTGCTGTTGATAAAACCGAACAAGGCGTCGGCATAGGAAAGGCTTTGTTGCGAGAGGCTTTGCTGCGGGTTACCTATGCAGCCGATAGCATCGGTGGAAGAGCTATTGTAGTGCATGCCAAAGATGAACCAGCCAGATCTTTTTATGAGCATTTTGGTTTTGAGCGCTCACCAATTGACCAATTCCACCTGTATCTTCTTTTAAAAGATATTGAGAAAACGCTAAAGATAAAAACCCCCCTGAATTAACTACAGCAAAATTTCCTAACAACATACCGCATATTATCTCTTTTACGGTAGACGCGTGCTTTATCTGTTTCTGCAAAAGCCTCAATTCCTATATAATGCCAATTTATTGCGACTATACTTTAAAAATTATCGCCTAAATTGCCTTATATAGAAGCCATTATAAAAGAGCCTAGTCCGAGATGTTTGGTGCTATTGTACTTAAAAAATATCGCGGTCATTGCATTTCTTAAATAGCCTTGACATATAAATCCACTTTGTTTTTTAAGCTCATTATAACCTAATTGGCCCTGTGCCAACCATAATGACAATGTAAAAAAATCGCATAACTAATTGCTAAAGCTGTATTTTGATATATAATATCTGGTTATGAACCTAAAGGAATTAATCTTTAAATCCCGGCGCCTGATTATCATAACCATTCATTTGGCCTTGGTGATTTGCGCCTATATCCTCGCTTTTTACCTGCGGTTGGATTTTAAAATTGACAACAGCTCTTGGCAGGTAATTATCAAAACCCTCCCGGTTTTTGCCGCTATCAAAATGATTATTTTCGGGTATTTTGGCCTTTATTCCGGTTTATGGAGATACGCCAGTATAGATGATATCTGGAGAATAATCAAAGCGCATATTCTAGCCATATTCTGTTTTACCGCCGTGGTTGTTTTCATCCCTTATTTTAATGGTTTCCCGCGCTCGGTCTTTATCTTGGATGGTGTCATAAGTTTTTGTTTTGTCGCCGGGATCCGTTTCGTTACGCGGTTATTCCGGGAAAAGTTCCGTCCTGTTCTGGAAAGCAAACGGAAGAGGGCTATCATTATCGGGGCGGGAGAAGCCGGTGTAATGGTGTTAAGAGAGGCCAGGATTAATCCCAACACAAATATGGAGATTATCGGTTTTATTGACGATGATAGGAACAAAAAGAATTTGCGTATTCAAGGCGTGGGTATTTTGGGAGCCTGTAACGATATCGCTTCGATTGTCGAAAAATACGGAATTGACGAAATCATCATAGCCATTCCTTCTGCCAAAGGCGAAGTAATCAGGAATATCATTTCGCGTTGCCAGATACCTTCTGTGAAAATCCGGATAGTCCCGGGTTTGCAAAAGATACTTAATGGCGATTTGGAAGTTAAGCCCCGGGATATTAAACCGGAAGACCTTTTGGGCAGAGAAACGGTAAATATCGATGAAAAAGAGATTAAGGATTATTTATTTGATAAAGTGGTTTTAGTTACCGGCGCTGGCGGCTCAATCGGTTCGTCTCTTTGCAGGCAGATAATGAATTTTAGCCCTAGGGAAATCTTGTTATTCGACCACAATGAGAACAATGTCTATTATTTGGGTATTGAATTTCTGACAAAATACCCGAAGATTAAGTTTAAGACCATCATTGGGGATATCAGAGACATTGGTTTGTTAAAGAAGGTGTTTTCGCTTTACAAGCCGCAAGTTGTATTCCACGCGGCAGCCCATAAGCATGTTCCTCTTATGGAGGAGAATCCCGCGGCAGCGGTAAAAAATAATATTATCGGAAGCCGGAACCTTATTTATGCCTCGGATCATTACAAAGTGGAAAGGTTTATCTTTATTTCTACGGATAAGGCGGTAAACCCCAAGAGTGTTATGGGTATTACTAAAAGGGTAGCGGAGATGGTTTTGCAGTCTAAGGCTAGGATGAGCAAAACTAAATTTATGGCGGTTAGGTTTGGGAATGTTTTGGGTTCTGACGGAAGCGTTGTTCCGTTATTCAAGAAACAAATCGAAGAAGGCGGCCCGGTAACCCTGACTCATCCCGAAGTCAAAAGGTATTTTATGAGCATTAATGAAGCCAGCCAGCTTGTTTTGCAGGCCGGAGCTATGGCTAAAGCGGGAGAAATATTTATTTTGGATATGGGCGAGCAGATTAAGATATTGGATTTAGCCAAAGAGTTGATTGCTCTTTATGGCTTAAAGCCCGAAGAAGACATAAAGATAAAGTTTATCGGCTTGCGCCCGGGAGAAAAGCTTTTTGAGGAGACCTTGTTAAATAGCGAAAAAGACAAAGCTACCAAGGCGGATAAGATTTATATTGCCCAGTCGGATTCTTTTGACCCGCGCGTCTTAAGGCGCAAAATCAAGGAGCTGGAAAGAACGGCAGGCGTAATGGACGGGGCGGCAACGGTTAAGAAATTGCGCGAAATAATACCTCTATGAAATTAAAAATATTAAGATTTTTGGACGCGGCGGTGGAATATTCTGTTTACGGGTTGATATTCTTTATCCCCATCTCTATAGCGATGATCGGTTCTTTTGCCGGTTTTGTCCTTGCCTTCTTTTTGCTTAAAAAAATTTTATTCCCCGATTTTTCCAGTATCAAGGCCAATAAAGTTTTGTTTTTATTCCTGCTGTTATTTTTTGTCTTTATGGGTTTGTCCCTGTTTAACAGCGGGCCATTATTGGCTAAAAGCTTAAAGGTGCTTATCTTGAAATGGGGCAGGTTTCCTTTGCTTCTTTGGGCAATTATCGATACGTTTAAGGATACCAAGCGCATTGTTAAGGCGGTTTATGTCCTCTTGTTTAGCGCGGCGCTGGTAGGGCTTACGGTTTTTACGCAAAAGTTTTTTGGGTTTGAATTCTTAAGAGGAAGGGGTTCATGGGGCCATTCGTTGCCCAGCATAGGCCCTTTTAAAAATCCAAATGCCTTGGCAGCTTATTTGACCTGCGTTATTCCCCTTGCCTTGAGCCTTAGCCTGTGGAAATGGAAAAAAGCGGCTGTAAGATTGTGCCTTTTTCTGATTACCATTATGCTTATCCTGTCTTCTCTTTGGGCTCTTTCCCGGGGCGGGTGGTTAGGCGTTGTTTCCGGTTTAATTCTTATAGTTTTAGTCACTAACCGTCTCCGGCTAAAAAAAGTATTTTGGCCCCTGTTTTTGGTTTGCTATCTTTTTTTTGTGCCGTTATTGGGATTGCTTTTATTTTTCTTCCAGAACAGGCGGGATAGTTACAGGTTCACTCTTTTCCGCGGCGCCGGCCGGATGATTAGGGAGCACCCTTTTTTGGGTAAGGGTATCGGCACTTTTATGGATTATTGCGCTTCCTATACCAATAGCCCGGGTATTTTTTACGCGCATAATTGTTTCCTTCAAATTTGGGCGGAATCGGGAGTTTTTTCCTTATTGTGTTTTCTTCTGTTTATGGGCTATATTTTCTACAGGAGTATCAGGATAAGTTTAAGCGCGCCCGGATCTCTGGGTAGTTTTGCTTTATTGGGCCTGACTGCGGGGTTATTGGGGTTTTTAGTCCATAGTTTTTTTGAGGTTCACCTGTATTCTTTTCAGTTAAGTTTTCTTTTTTGGACGGTATTAGGCTTGACGGTTGCCTTAAGCTCTAAGCTTGAGCAAGAACCGGTTTTTAAGCCATAAAGGAGAGCGTATGAAAGTAGTCATATTAGCTGGCGGCAGAGGAACGAGAATCAGCGAAGAGACGACCAATATTCCCAAGCCGATGGTCGAAATCGGCGGCAAGCCTATCATCTGGCATATTATGAAGCTGTATTCTCATTTCGGATTCAACGATTTTATTATCTGTTTAGGCTATAAGGGCTACATAATCAAGGAGTATTTCTCCCATTATTTTATGCATATGAGCGATATTACCATTGATTTGAAGAAAAACGCTGTGGAAGTCCGCGCGACGTCTTCCGAACCGTGGAAGATTACTCTTGTCGATACCGGCCTTGACACAATGACCGGCGGCCGCCTGAAGCGCGTTCAGAAATACGTAGGCAATAAAACATTTATGATGACTTATGGCGATGGAGTTAGCGACGTGGATATCCGGCAGCTGCTTAAATTTCATAAGCGTTCCGGTAAAAGCGCGACAGTTACCGCGGTTCAGCTTGCCGGCAGGTTTGGCGCCCTAAGAATGAAAGATTCGGGAACAGTCAATTCTTTCCTCGAAAAACCAAAAGGGGATGGCTCGTGGATTAACGGCGGATTCTTTGTGCTTGAGCCGGAAGTTTTCGACTATATCAGCGGAGACCGCTCTATATGGGAATTCGATTCTCTAAAAAGTATGGCCTTGGATAATCAGTTGGTTGGGTTTAAACACAATGGTTTTTGGAAATGTATGGATACGTTACGGGATAGGTGCGAGTTGGAAGCGCTTTGGGATAGCGGCAAGGCTCCCTGGAAAAAATGGAAGGATTAAGATAGGTCAATGAATAAGAAATTTTGGGCGGGAAAAAATGTGCTGATTACCGGATTTGAAGGGTTCTTGGGTTCTAATCTTACCAGGGCGTTGATTCCTTCCGGAGCCAGGATAATCGGATTAGATATTAAGACTGAAAGAAAAGCCACGCTTCTTGCTCCGGATGACTATAAGAGGATATCCGTTGTTAAAGGCAGCGTGGCGAACTATAAACTGTTAGAAAAAATAATAAGGGAAAATAAGATTAATCTGGTATTCCATTTAGCGGCAGAGGCCATTGTAGGGAAATGCCATAACCGCCCCTTGTCAGCTTTTTCTGCGAATATCCGGGGAACCTGGAATGTTTTGGAGGCCTGCCGGAACGCAAAAAACATCGAAGCAGTTATTCTCGCCTCTAGCGATAAGGCCTATGGAATCCATGAAAAACTTCCCTATACGGAAAAGGCTCCGTTACAAGGCAGCCATCCGTATGATGTTTCCAAAAGCTGCGCGGATTTAATCGCCAATACCTACGCCCATACCTATGGCCTGCCTGTATGTGTTACTCGTTGCGGTAACATCTACGGCCCCGGAGATTTTAATTCCAGCCGTCTTGTTCCTGATGCGGTTAAATGCGCGCTTGCCGGAAAAAAACTTTTAATCCGCAGCGACGGTCTGTTTACCCGCGATTATGTGTTCGTGGAGGACATAGTGAACGGCTATATCCTTTTAGCGGAAAAAATGCGGAAGCTTAACCTTGCCGGTGAAGCTTTTAATTTTAGCTGTGAAAATCCGCTTACGGTCATCGAACTGGTTAAAATGATTGCTAAATCCGTTGGCAAACCAGTTGATTATAAAATATTGAATCAGGCGAAGTATGAAATAAAACATCAGTATTTGTCTTCCCGCAAAGCCAGGGCTAAACTCGGTTGGAAGCCTAAGTTCTCTGTTTTAGCGGGTTTAATCCAAACAATAGAAAGCTATAGGGTTAAAAGGGGAGCTAAAGGGGACGGTTCTATTTTTCCGGTTTAGGTATTTAAGAAAAATAGAACCGTCCCCTTTTATTAAGATGAAGAAAATAAGCGTCGTAACCGGCTGCTATAACGAAGAAGAGAATGTTTATGAGCTATACCGGCAGGTAAAAGAAATCTTCGGCGCCTTGGGCGGCTACACTTACGAACATATCTTTATCGATAATGCCTCGACGGATAAAACCGTTGAGATTCTTAAAAGTATTGCCGCTAAGGACAAAAATTTAAAAATAATTGTGAACGCCCGGAATTTTGGCCATATCCGTTCGCCTTATTACGGTTTATTGCAAGCCAAAGGAGACGCGGTTATCAATATCGCTTCCGACTTGCAAGATCCTCCGGGATTGATAAACGATTTCATAAGGCAGTGGGAAGCCGGCCATGAAGTTGTTGTGGGGGTAAAAACCGGGAGCAAGGAAAATTCTCTTATGTTTACCGTAAGGAAGCTGTTCTATAAGTTATTAAATTCCCTTTCAGAAGAGAAACAGATAGAGAATTATTCCGGGTTTGGCCTTTTTGACAAGAAGGTTGTCGAAGCTTTAAGGGGCATCAAGGATCCGTATCCATACTTGAGGGGATTAATACTTGAGATAAGTTCCGATGTTGCGCTTGTAGAGTATGTCCAGCCAAATAGGGCCGCGGGAATTACTAAAAATAATTTCTATACCTTGTTTGATATGGCGATGTTAGGCATCGTGAATAATTCCAAGGTGCCTTTGAGGATGGCGATTTTTTTCGGGATGATATTTTCCTTCATATTCTTTATAATCGGGGTGATATATTTAATATATAAATTAATTTTCTGGAATAATTTCCAGTTAGGAGTCGCCCCTCTGGTTGTCGGTGTGTTTTTCTTCTTCTCCGTCCAGCTGGTTTTTATCGGGGTATTGGGGGAATATATCGGGGCAATTTATACTCAAGTCAGGAAAAGGCCTTTAGTTATCGAGAGGGAACGGATTAATTTTGATTAATCCTGTCTAATTTTATGCGGGTTATATTCTTGGGGACTATGGGTTGGTATGACGGCCGGCTCGGTAACACCCTTTGCGTCTTGGTGGATACCGGCAGGGAGTATGTTATTTTTGACGCCGGGACGGGTTTTTCCAAGATTGACCATTACATAAAAGACAAGCGTCCCGTTTATCTTTTTTTGAGCCATTTTCATTTGGACCATATTATCGGGTTGCACGCTTTGAATAAATTCGTTTTTCCGCAGGGCATCAAAGTTTTTGGGCCAAAGGGAACGCGGAAAATGTTTAATCTTGTCATTAATACTCCGTATTCTAAACCTATCCGTAAGCTTAAGTCAAAAATCCTGGTTAAAGATATCAGCCGCGGCCTGAAGTTCCCTTTTGATATCGAATATGAAAAACTTTTGCATACGACTGTTTGTTACGGATACCGTTTATCCGCCGGCGGTAAAACATTGGTTTTTTGCACCGATACCGGAGAATGTAAAGGAATGCTGGCCTTGGCAAAAAACGCAGATTTATTAATAGCAGAGTCATCCTTGCTTCCTGGAGTTATCGATAGGGGGTGGCCGCATTTAAATCCTGAACAGGCGGCTAGGGCGGCTAGGGCCGCGAAAGTAAAAAAATTGGTTTTGGTGCATTTCGATGCCGGCGATTATTTGAAAGAAAGCGATATAAGATTAGCTAAAGAATCCGCCCGGAAGATTTTTAAGAACACCATAGCCGCCAGGGACGGCCTGATTTATAAATTATGAAAATATTTCTCACCGGCGGCAGCGGCTTTATCGGCAGGAATCTGGCAGAATACCTGAAGCAAAAGTATGAATTATTTGCCCCAGGGCATAAAGAACTGGAGCTTTTGGATGGAAATGCGGTAAGAAGTTATCTTCAGGTTCATAAGCCGGATGTGATAATCCACAGCGCCGTGCGCCCCGGGAACCGTAATGCCAAGGATCCGTCCAGGCAGCTTTATAATAATTTACGTATGTTCTTTAACATAATCCGGAATAGAGGGTATTTCGGCAAGATGGTATTTTTAAGTTCGGGTGCGGTATACGATGTGTCCAAGCCGTTGGTAAAGGTAAGCGAAGATTTTTTTGATACGTATGTCCCCGAGGATGAGCATGGATTTTCCAAGTATATTATAGCTAAACAGATAGAGAAGCTCGAAAATATCGTAGAACTGCGTATTTTCGGTATTTTCGGTAAATATGAAGATTATGCCATAAGGTTCATCTCTAACGCAATTTGCAAGGCCATTTTCGATCTGCCGATTACCGCAAAACAGAATAGAAAATTCGATTATGTTTACATCGAGGATTTTGTGAGGATTATTCCGCATTTCATAGAGAATGAGGCAAAGTATAACTGCTATAATATTACGCCGGATGCCTCGGTGGAATTATATAAGTTAGCCGAAAAAGTAATCGAAATATCCGGCAAAAAGCTTCCGATTAAAGTTGCTAAGGAAGGAATGTGCTATGAGTATAGCGGGGATAATGCAAGGCTCCGCAGCCAGATACTTGATTTCAATTTCAGCCCGATGGAGAAATCGATAGGCGGACTTTATTCGTGGTATTCGGAAAACAAAGCGGCAATTAATAGAGAATCATTGTTGTCCGACAAGTAATCTATCTTAAGAGGAGGTAGTATTGTTATGAATAAGGATATATTTGAAGATTTGTTTGTTTTAGAATTAGCCAATAACCATTACGGCAATCTGGAAAGAGGCTTGAGGATTATAAGTGAATTCTCCAGGATAATCAGGTTTAACAATGTAAGAGCTTCCATCAAGCTTCAGATAAGGGACGTAAGCAATTTTATACATAAGGATTTTCGCGATAGGGCAGACCTGCGGTATATTAAAAAAACGCTAGATACCCGGTTGGTTCCGGAGGATTTTACGGTTATGGTGGATGCTATTAGAAAAGGAGGGGCGATCTCCTCGGCAACGCCGTTTGACGAGCATTCTGTAGGTTTTTGTGAGGAAATAGGGATTCAAATATTGAAAATTGCCAGTTCCGATTTAAATGATTGGGTATTGATAGAGAGGATTGCCCGGACCAAGAAACCGGTTATTGTTTCTACCGGGGGTTCGTCTCTTAAGGACCTTGATGATCTGGTTGTTTTTTTTGAAAACAGGAATATCCCGCTTGCTTTAAATCACTGTGTTGCGTTATATCCTTCCGAAGACCACGAGCTGGAGCTAAATCAGATAGATTTCTTGAAAAATAGGTATCCTAACCATACCATCGGATTATCTACCCATGAATACCATGATTGGTCTTCTTCCATAATGATAGCTTACGCAAAAGGGGCAAGGACTTTTGAAAGGCACATAGATATAGAAGACGGTAAACACCCCGTTTCTGCCTATTGTTCTCTTCCTCATCAGATAGATGCCTGGTTTAAGGCTTTTAAAAAAGCGAAAGAGATGTGCGGCGCCTCCGGAGCTTCAAAAAGGTTCCCTTCCGAGAAAGAAATTACATATCTTGACGCTCTTGTCAGGGGAGTCTATGCAAAAAGGGATTTACCAAAGGGGCATATTTTCCATCATGAAGATATGGAGCAGGATGTGTATCTGGCTATACCTTTGCAAAAAGGCCAGATTTCCTGCAGGGAATTGATGAGCGGAGAAGTTTTGTTAAAGCCCTGCAAGAAGGATGAACCGATAAAGATTGATATGATCGACAGCCCCTATGCCAACAATGAAGGTTTGAAGAATACAATATACAGCCGAGGATTATAGCAGGAAGAATGAAAATCAAGGTTTCCGATTATATCGCCAGGTACCTGACGAAATACGGAGTTAGGCGCGTTTTTATGGTTACCGGCGGCGGCGCAATGCATTTAAATAATTCATTCGGGAAGAATAAACTTCTCAAGTGTATTTTTATGCATCATGAGCAGGCTTGCGCTATAGCCGCGGAAGGCTATGCCAGGGTAAGCGGCAAACTCGCCGTTGTCAATGTAACTACGGGCCCGGGGGGATTGAATACGTTAACCGGCGTTATGGGGCAATGGACGGATTCAGTTCCGGTGTTATATATATCCGGACAGGTAAAATCCGAAACCACGATTGCTTCCTGTCCAAATATTAGATTAAGACAGTTAGGCGACCAGGAAGTGGATATAGTAAGTGTTGTCAGGCCATTGACAAAATTCGCCGCTACGGTCAGGAAAGCCGAAGATATAAGGAAATTATTGGATAAGGCAATTAACCTAGCGGCTACCGGAAGGCCGGGGCCGGTGTGGTTGGATATTCCCTTGGATATTCAGGGAGCAGTTATAGAAGAAAATAATCTAATCGGATCCGGTATTATCCTCAGGCGGGAACCAGATAATATTGACGGTAAAATACGGCATTTTCTCGAATTGCTTGAGAAATCAAAAAGGCCGGTCATAGTTGCCGGTAATGGAATACGGATAGCAGGGGCGAAGGAATTTTTACTGGCTCTAATCCGCAAATTAAAGGTTCCCGTTTTATCTACTTTTAACGGTTTTGATTTAGTGCCTTCCGATAATCCGTATTTTATCGGCAGGATAGGAACATTAGGCAGCCGTGCGGGAAATTTCGCTTTGCAGAATTCCGACCTCGTTTTATGCCTGGGGACAAGGAATAATATAAGGCAGGTTAGCTATAATTGGCAGTCGTTCGCGCATGCTGCAAAGAAAGTTGTTGTGGATATAGATTCGGCAGAGCTAAAAAAACCGACAATTAAACCGGATATTGCCATTAACTGCGATGCCGGGCTTTTCTTAAGCAAATTTTTGCAATATAAAATTTCCGGCTTTGACTGCAAGGATTGGTTGTTGTGGTGCAGCAAGAGGAGGGATAAGTATCCGGTAGTGCTTCCGGAATACAGCAGGTCTGCTTCGGTCAATCCTTATTATTTTATGCGGGTTCTTACCGAATTAGCCAGGCCCGGAGAGACGATTGTTACCGCAAACGCGACTCCATCCGTAGTTCTATTCCAGGCAGGTATAGTTAAAGACAAACAGCGGGTAATATGGAACTCAGGTTGTGCTGCAATGGGGTATGATTTGCCGGCTTCCATAGGGGCATGCATAGGCAATGGGAATAGGGATATAATCTGCATAGCCGGAGATGGCAGTATCCAGATGAATATACAGGAATTACAGACCATAAAATATAATAAACTGCCGATTAAGATATTCGTGTTGAATAATGGCGGATACAGTTCGATAAGGCAGACGCAGGAGAATTTTTTTGGCCCGCCGTATGTGGGATGCGATAAAAAATCAGGGGTCAGTTTCCCTTCTTTTGTGAAAGTGGCCGGCGCTTTTGGGATCAAGGCCGCAAAAATTACAACCCATAAGGGCATGCCTGAAAAGATCCTTAAGATAATAAATTCGGAAGGCGCGATTTTGTGCGAAGTTATGCTTGAAACGAATTATAAATTCGCTCCCCGGCTTTCCTCCAGTAAGCTGGATAACGGCAAGATAGTTTCAAGCCGGCTTGAGGATATGTCCCCTTTTCTGGATAGAAAAGAATTTAAAGAAAATATATTTATACAGGAGGGCAATTAGAGGTGTCCAGAGATTGTCCGGTTTGCGGCTGTGCTCAAAAAAGGCAGCTTTATGTGCAGAATTTCCGTAATAATGAAATCTCGCTGATGGAAAAATATAATGTCGCCGTATGCAAAAAATGCGGTTTCATTTACGCTGACAATATCCCTCCGCAGGCGGAATTCGATAATTACTATGCGCGGATGTCTAAATATGAATTCAATAATAATTCTGGCGCTGTGCCAGCCGGGAACATGGCCCATTTTAGGAAAATAGTGAATTTTTTGATTCCTCATATAAAGCATCCATGCGCAAAAATATTGGATATCGGTTGTTCGACAGGCGCCCTGCTATCGGTGCTTAAAACACGCGGGTATCGCGATTTAGAGGGTATTGATCCGTCGCCTTCATGCGCAAAAGCGGCTAAAAAGATATACGATATTAATGTTACCTCTAACAACATAACAAGCTATAAGGGCAAGGAAAAATTCGGGTTAGTGATTTTATCCTCTGTGTTTGAGCATTTGGTAGATCTCAAGGCGCCGATGCGAAAAATACATAGTTTATTAGATGAAAACGGATTAGTATTTTTAGAGGTGCCTGATACAGAGCGGTTTGACAAATACATATACCCGCCATTCCAGCAGTTTAGTATCGAACATATCAATTATTTTTCCAGGTATTCAATCGGGAATTTGGCTTCGAGATTCTCATTTTCGATAGCAGCGGTAAAGAGGAATGAAAATAAGGCGAGAAAGAACATTGATCCTGTGCTTTTTGTCCTTTTGAAAAAAACAGGCAAGAGCGATATGAAAACCGTTAAGGATAATATCAGCGCAAGAAAGATAAAAAGCTATATTGCCGGCTGTTCAAAACTTGATCTAAAGGTTAGAAGAGCCATTCATAGTAAACTGTCCGGCAGGAATAAAATTATTGTTTGGGGCGCAGGCACTCATACCCAGAGATTGATTGGTTCAGCCCTTGACTTATCAAAAATATCATTTTTCGTCGATTCAAACCTGAGGTACGCCGGAAAGAAGCTGCGCGGTATAAGTATAAAACCGCCGGCAGAAATACGCGGTGAAAGTTTGCCTATATTGGTATCAACATACGGTTATCAGGAGGAGATAATCCGGCAGATCAGGCGGGTGCTTAAATTAAAGAATGAAATAATAAGTATTTATCAATAATATGGATAGAGAGAAGAGATTGAGAAAAGAGATTTTTGCCAAGGTTAGAAAATACCATAAGCAATCATTTATAAGGAGCTTCGTTCCTTCAGCAAGCTATATTAATTACGCGGGAAGGGTTTTTGACGCAAGCGAGATGGTTAATCTCGTGGATGCTTCTTTGGATTTCTGGATTACCGCCGGAAGATACGCTAAAGAATTTGAATCCAGGCTGGCGGATTTCCTGGGTATAAAGTATTGTCTGCTGGTAAACTCCGGCTCTTCGGCAAACCTTTTGGCTTTAAGCGCGTTAACCTCGCCATTATTAAAAGAAAGGCGCTTAAGGCCGGGAGACGAGGTGATTACTACTGCCTGCGGTTTTCCGACTACGCTTAACCCGGTAATCCAGAACAATCTTGTTCCGGTATTTATCGATGTGGAGTCAGGGACTTATAATATTCAGGCAGAAAAAATAGAAAAAGCTATTACTAGAAAGACGAAAGCAATTTTTACCGCGCATACCCTGGGTAATCCGATAAACATAGACAAGGTTAAAAAAATAGTTAAAAAGCATAAATTGTGGTGGATCGAGGACAATTGCGATAGCCTCGGGTCTAGATATAGAGGAAAATATGCCGGAACATTCGGCGATATCTCTACTTGTAGTTTTTTCCCGAGTCATCATATGACTATGGGAGAGGGAGGAGCGGTTTTAACGGAGAATCCGCTTCTTAAGAAAATCGTTATGTCTTTTCGTGATTGGGGACGGGATTGTCATTGTGAAACCGGGCGCGATAACGCTTGCGGAAAGAGATTCTCTCAGAAATTTGGTGATTTGCCATATGGTTATGACCATAAATATGTGTATTCGCATATAGGATATAATTTAAGGGTTACCGATATGCAAGCGGCTATCGGGTGCGCGCAGTTAGAAAAATTGCCCCGGTTTATCGAAGCGAGGAAAAATAATTTTAGATTCCTTTATAAAGTTTTTGAAAAATACGGCGATTATTTTATATTGCCGCAGGCAGAAGAACATTCTGATCCGAGCTGGTTCGGTTTTCCGGTTTTAGTAAGAGATACAGCTCCATTTAATCGAACGGATATTGTCAGTTATTTAGAGAATAAAAAAATAGCTACGCGGATGTTATTCGGAGGGAACTTGCTTAAGCAGCCAGCTTATAAGAATATAAAGTATAGGGTGGCGGGGAATTTAAAAAATACTGATTTGGTGATGAACAATCTTTTTTGGCTCGGAGTTTATCCGGGCCTCACCAAGTCAATGTTATCTTATGTGGAGATGGTTTTACATAATTTCTTCAGAAAGGCAATATGAGACTAACAATTGTTATAAGTTGTTTTAATGAAAAACCAACGATTTTAAAAGCTATAGAAGAAGCTAAGGCTTTAAAGATTGATAAAGAGATTATCGTTATAGATAATTGCTCGACTGATGGCACAAAAGAAATATTGGAGAGTTTAAAAGGCGATAAGGAGCTTAAAATAATTCTCCATTCTAAGAATATGGGCGCCGGATATTCTGGTTGGGAAGGAATGTGCCTGGCGCAAGGTGATTATGTTTATGGGCCTGGAGCGGATTTGGAATACAAGATGGAAGATGTCCTGAAAATGATGGAAAAAATAGAGAATGAAGGTTTGGATGTTGTTTTTGGTTCGCGTTTAGCGGATAGAAAGGGGGTTTCTATCCGGGCATTGATTAGAGAAAGGCCTTTTTGGCTGGGCACGATTATAGCGACTTCTATGATAAATTTGTTATACCGGAAGAATTTTACAGATATTATAGGGACTAATTTAATTAAAACGGAGGTTTTAAAGAAAATAGATTGTCAGTCTAATGGACAGGCTCTCGCGTTTGAATTGGTTAGTATGCTTTGTAAAAGGGATTATAAAATCGGAGAGGTTCCGATAAGCTATAAGCCCCGTACGCATAAAGAGGGTAAAACCATCAGAATGTTCGATATTATTCCTGCGATTTTGGCTATTTTGAGGGTGAAGTTTTTTGGTAAGGTGAATAAATGTTAATGTTGATTTTAATTAATTTAGCGGTAATTTTAAACTCCGTAATTCTTGCCAAGAATTTTTTTGGGGTTAAAGGATTGTGTGATTGCGCGCTTACGGTTTTTATATTATTCTTTGCCCAGATAGTTCTAACGGAACTGATTTTAGGCAGCCTGGGCCTGTTTTATTTTCCGAATGTTTTCTTGGCGAATATGCTGCTTCTTGCGGTAACAATCTTAGTTTACCGTAAGAAGCCTGTTTTATTTCCTGCCAAACCCGATATCGAGCCTTTTATCAAAAGCAATTTAATCCTGTTTGCTTTTGCGGTTTTTGTTGCCTTTTTCTTGGCAAAATCATTCATCAATTTAGTCAACCCGCCATGGTGTCCGGATAGCCTGCAGTATCACCTTTCTTTCCCGGCAGTTTGGATAAGAAACGGAAATCTGGATAACCCTTTTGTAGTCTTTAGCGGGGTATTCAATCCGATATATCCTCGTTTGGAAACAAGCGGTATCTCTTATTTCCCGATTAACGCTGAATTATTCTTTGTTTGGCTAATGTTGCCTTTAAGGAACGCTTTTTTGGCTGATTTAGGAGAAGCTCCGTTTTATATTATCGGGATAATAGCTATCTATACGATTCTGAGAAAATATTCAGTTAACAAGAAGTTTGCTTTATTAAGCGGTTTTCTCTGGGTGCTTATACCTAATATTTTTAAGCAGCTTAAGTCTGGCTCTCAGATAGACGTAATCTGCTCGGTTTTACTACTCTTAGTGATTTTTACTTTCTTAATACTTAAAGATAAGCTTAGTATCAAGAATGCGTTTTTATTTGGGATTACAGTAGGGATATTCGTGGGAACGAAGATTTTGAATATTGTCTGGTTAGCGGGTTTATTTCCGTTGATTTTCTATGGTTTATTTACGGCAATTAAGGCGCAAAAGCCCGGGTTAAAGAAGCTCCTAATTTTATTATTATCTATTGCCGTGACGGTAGTTTTATTTGGCGGGTATATGTTTATTAAAAACTTTATTCTTACCGGTAACCCTTTATTCCCTAATCAGGTAACCCTGTTCGGAAAAACTATATTTAAAGGTTTAATAGATACGGTTGTATGTAATAAACTATATTACGCAGGAAATAGATTGGATCTATGGAAAATTATTTTTGCTGAAGGTTTGGGGATACAGTTTATACTCATAATCTTGCCGGGTATTTTGTTGCCAATGTTTATGCTTACATTTTTTAAGAAGAGAGAGCGGAATTTTGCGGAATATCTGCTTATTTCTATTACTCCTTTGATAATGTTTGCCTTGTATGTAGTATTGGTGAATGCTTATGTGACTCGCTATATTTTTCCCTTTGTTAGCGTAGGGCTAGTGTGTTCGGTTATTTTTATAACCCGGTTACCTAAAGGAGAAAAATATTTTGGCGTTGTCGCGTTTATATCAGTTTTACTTTCGGCCTTTGAATTGGCCCACCGCTACGAATTGGTTTTTTCCATATTACTTTCTTTGGCGTTATTTATAGCTTTGTTTGTTTATAGGAAACAGCTGGCCGCGTTTTATAAAAGCCAGGGGTTTAGCAAGGCTGTTTTTGCGGGATTGGTATTTATAGCGTTAGGATTAGTTTATCTCAATGGCAGATATGATAAGGATGAATTTAGCCGGTATCCTTCTACTTTTAGCAAGAAAGAGGCTTGGCAATTGGATATAGCCAGAGCTTGGCAGAAGCTTAATGAAGTTACTGGCAGCGGCAGCCGGGTTACTTATACTGGCAGGCAGGAATTTTATCCTTTATTCGGATCTAAGCTTAAAAATGACGTTAAATATGTTTCGGTGAATACCAGGGAAACCTCTCTTTATGATAATCCGGATGGTTTATGCCGCAAGGTGAAAGACTTTGCAACTTGGAGAACTAACTTAAAAAAAGAGCGAATTGGATATCTATTTATTGCTCTTCCATTTCCTGAGAATAGGGAATCGGAGGATCCTGCTAAATTTCCGATTGAAGACGAATGGGCGCTGGCGCGCCCGCAGGATTTTCAGTTGGTGTATGTTAATTCCTTGGCGCGCATATATAAGGTGCTAATCCAATGAATGAAAATCAATTAAGCAGCAAAGAGATTATTTCAGACTATAATCGGATTTATTCCGGTCCTGGGATTAGGACTAATTCTGCCTACTACAGATGGCTGGCGCGTTTACTTAATCCTAAATCTGGCGCGAAAATATTGGACGTCTCCTGCGGAGAAGGAATATTCTTGCGGGAAGTTTTGAAACGGAGTAAGCAAATTGAAGAATTTGGCCTGGATATTTCGGATGTCGCAATTTCTGTAGCTAGAAAAAATTGTCCGCAAGCTCGATTAATGACAGCTGATGGGCAAAAGATACCGTTTAAGGATAAGCAATTTGACTATGTAACTTGTTTAGGTAGTCTTGAGCATTATCTGGATCCGGGTTTAGGGATAAGGGAGATAGTCAGAGTTGCTAAAGAAAATGCTAAATTTTGCATTATTCTGCCTAATTCTTTTAGCTTGGATTTCTTTCTGCATATTAGAAGAGAAGGAAATAAACCGGTGGATGATTTTCAGATTCTGGAAAAGACAGCCACCCGGAAAGAGTGGGTTAGCTTATTAGGAGCTAATGGCCTCCTGGCCGAGCGGGTTTACGGTTCTAACCTTTGGCCGGAGTTGTTCCAGGAAGGGACTTTTAAACTTAAATCGATAGGGAAATTCTTTAAACGTTCTCTGATTAAGTGCGTTTGTCCGGTTAACCTAGCCAGGGAATTTATATTTGTTTGCAAGAAAGCCTGATGAAGAAAAATTTAGTTTTTATAATTATTTATTTAGCCGTAATTTTTGCCGCAGCGGCAATATTGCGTTTTTATCATTTATCTTTCTTTGAGTTCAAAAATGACCAGCTTGCCGCTATATTCTTGGGTGATCAGGCCCGGCAGTTGCGTTTTCTGGTTACTCACGGAATGAATTCTGGGGTAGGTTTCGATAACCCGCCGTTTTTTATTTACTTAATGGGAGTGTTGACTTGTTTTACAAACAACCTCTATTTTCTTACCGCATTTTTTACTGTTTTGAATTTGGTGGTTTTGCTGGTGGCAATCGGGTACTTTTGCGCGTTTATGCCGCTTACTTATGCGCTTTTGTCAGCTGTTCTTTTGGCTTTTTCTCCTGCGTTTACTATCTATTCTACTAATATTTGGGCCCAGTGCAGTTTGCCGGCAGTTTTAATTTTCTTTAATATAATTTTTTGTAAGTTTATTCAAGAAGAGAAGCCGGTATATTTTGTTATTTTAAATTTGCTGGCCGCGATCTCAGCTCAGATACATATGTCGGGGTTTTTCCTTTTCCTGGCGCTTTTGCTAGTCGGATTCAAATACCGGCAGAAAATTAAAAAAGCCCATATTCTTTTAATCCTGGGTTTGCTTTTCGTGGTATTCCTTCCTTACCTCTATCATATTTTCGCTGAAGGAGAGAAAGGAGCTGTTTTTGCTTATGCCGGTAAAGGCAAAGATATTCCCTGGAATATTTTTCGTTCGCATATCTGGATGTCTTCCCTGGATTTTTTCCGGTCGTATTTTAAGCGCGATTTTCTCCATGTCCTGTGGCATTCTTCGGGTATTGCCGGATTGATTTTATATCCGCTTACTTTTGTGATTCCGGCGTTGTTTACTGGCGGGTTTATCTTTTACATTAAATTCCTAACGCGAGGAAAACTTATTTTCGATAAAAATAATTCAGCTTATCCTCTGCCTTTTCAGGTTTCCGGATTTCTGGTAAGTGTCGTTACTTTGGGTTATCTTGTTTTTCAGGTGCGTACGCCTCTGCATTATTTGATTGTGCTTTTTCCCGCCTATGCCGTAATAACCGCCTTTTGCGCCTTTAGGCTTTGGAAATACAAAGCAGTTAGGGCGGCCTTGGTTGTTTCTCTTCTGGCCACAGTTTTTCTTCTAGCGGCAATTTTGCATTTTCTGGATAAGGCTGGTGGCCATCCGGTTGCCTACGGCCCGAGCTATAAAATGCTCAGTGATTTAGGTGACAAAATAAAATTGCTATCGGAAAGAGGAGAGTTTTGCCCGGATCTGCGCCTGAATCTTCCCAAGGAAGGAAAATTTGATGAAAATGCGATTAGGTTTATTCTAGCTGGGGATTATGTTTGTAAAAATGGAGCAAAACCGTTGCCGCTCGATTTAAGTATTACCTGGGATGCTCAATCTATGCGTTATGATTATACCCTTGTAAATGGAGAATAAAAATGCCTAAGCTTTCTGTGATCGTTCCGGTTTACAATGAAGAGGCGACTATAAGCCAGGTTATCGATAAGATTAATTCGGTAAGTATCGATAAGGAAATCATTGTGGTTGATGATAGCTCAACGGATGGTTCCGGCAGTATTTTGAGAGGCCTGCAATATCCGAACCTTAAAGTCATTCATCATAGCACTAATAGGGGTAAGGGCGCTGCGGTTGTAACCGGGCTTTCGCAGGCTTCGGGAGAATACGTGATTGTGCAGGACGCGGATTTGGAATATGACCCGCAAGACTGCGTTAAATTGGTTGATTGCGCCGTGAAAAATAACCTGCCGGTAGTCTATGGTTCGCGTTTTAAGCAGAGTTGGAAGGTTACTTCTTTTTGGCATTATTTGGTTAACAGTTTCCTTACTTCTTTCACGAATATTCTCTTTGGAGCGTCCCTGACGGATATGGAGACCTGTTATAAGCTCATAAGGCTGGATTTGGCGAAAGAATTGAATCTTCAGGCGAAAAGGTTTGAGATAGAGCCGGAGATCACGGCGAAAATACTTAAGAAAGGTTATAAGATAGTCGAAATTCCTATATCTTACAAAGGCCGTTCTTATAATGAAGGCAAGAAAATCGGCTGGAAAGACGGAGTAGGGGCATTGTGGTGTCTTGTTAGGCTGCGCTTAACGAAAAATTAATTTGGGAGGAGTTTTTATGGTCAGCATTTTCGAATTCATTAGTTATTGGTCGATTGTAATAATACCGTTTTCAGTGGCTATTTCTATCGGTTTATCCAATACCTTCCTGGGGTTTCTGGCGTTCGCTTTTTTTGCCAAAAAGATTATTAAGCGGGAGCGTATATTTACGGATAATGTTTTGCTTTTACCCTTCTTGTTATTTTTGGTAATCGCGTTTATTTCATTCAGGAATTCTGTCAGTTATTCAACCAGTTTTCAGGGTATAATCAAATTATTGAAAAGCGGATTAATCTTTCTAATTTGCGCCGAAGAGATCCGCGGAGTAGAACATATTAAGAGAATAGTTCTAGGGATTGTGGCGGGGATTATTTTAGTCAGTGTTGACGGTCTTTGGCAGCTTAGGCTTGGATGGGATTTTGTCAGAGGAGAGGCAATCCAATCGTGCCTGATTAATCTGGTCCGTCCCACCGGGCCTTTTCCAAATCCCAACGTAATGGGTATCTATCTTGGGTTGTTGGCGCCTATCGCAATCGGCCTTTTTCTTTATTATTATAAAGGAAGAGAAAGGGTATCTTGGGGTATAGTTTCTTTGCTGGCGGCAGCGGGTATTTATATTACGCTTTCCCGCGGTTCAGGTTTAGGTTTATTTTTTAGCGTGTTATTTTTAGCTATTGTCCGCAGGCATAAAATTCTGATAACTATTCTCGCGGCAATTTTCCTGATTTATCCGGTTGTTATGCCGAAAAATATCAAAAGTTGGGCGGCTAACTCGAATTATAATCCTTTAGTTTTTCTTTTTAATGAGGACAGGCTCAGTATGTATATGAACGCCGCAAATATGGTCAGCCATCATCCTGTTATCGGAGTGGGAGTGAATACTTACGCGAAAAATTATGCTAAATATAAGACCGCCGAAGCGGAAAAATACGCGCATACTCAGGATACTGCTTACGCGCAGAGCAATTATTTTCAAATGGCAGGGGAGATGGGGTTGGCTGGTTTGGGTATTTTTGTATGGTTTTTATGGCTGCTTTTTAGAGAGCTCATAAGATACTACAGGAGTTCTAAGGATGATTACCTGAAAATCATTTCTATATCTTTGATAGCTTGTTTTATCGCATTTTTGGTTAACGGCCTTACAGAGTCCAGCCTTTATTATTCCCGTGTGGCAGTAATGTTTTGGTATCTGGTGGGGCTGTCTTTGGCTTTAAAGCGCGGAGGATTCTATGCAAACAGTTAAAGATTATAATTCTAGTCCTATCGAGATTTCTATTGTTATGCCATGCCTGAATGAAGAGAAAACCATAGGTGTTTGTGTTGAAAAGGCATTTAGGGCTATCCGGGAAAGCGGGATAAAAGGCGAGGTTATTGTTTCAGATAATGGCTCAACAGATAAATCGGTAGAGATAGCCAAAAAAGAAGGGGCCTATGTGGTTGTGCAAAAGATGAAAGGGTATGGCTGCGCCTATCAATTAGGTATTTCTGTGGCAAAGGGTAAGTACATTATCATAGGGGATTCCGATGATACCTATGATTTTTTGGATATTATGAAATTTGTTAAACCTTTAAGGCAAGGATATGAGTTTATAAATGGGAGCCGGACAAAGGGAAAAATACATAATGGGGCTATGCCATTTTTACATAGATATTTTGGAAACCCTATGCTTTCTTTCATTCTGAATATATTTTTTAAATCCGGTTTTTCCGACGTGTATTGCGGTATGAAAGCATTTACAAAAGAAGCTTATGAAAAGATAAGGCCGATAAGTTGCGGTATGGAATATGCTTTAGAGCTTATTATAAAAGCATCGGGATTGAATCTGAAAAGAATGGAAGTTCCCGTTGATTTATATTTAAGAAAAGGAGAATCAAAGCTTAGGACATTTAGGGATGGCTGGAGAAGCTTGAGGTTTATGCTAATGTATTGCCCTAATTATCTATTTTTTATTCCCGGCGGATTGGTGTTTTTGACAGGATTTGCGGGGATGTGTTTATCTTTGAATGGGCCTTTTATATTGTTTAACCATAAATTCGAGTTTCACTCAATGATATTTTTTAGTATGTCTGTTTTATTCGGATTTCAGCTTATAAGCTTGGGATTTTTTGCTAAAACCTACGCTCTAACCGAAGGATTCTTGACAAAAAACAGTTTCTTTTTGAAATTCTATAAAACTTTTAACTTGGAGAAGGGAATATTGCTTGGAAGCTTGTTAATTATTTTAGGGATCTTGATAGTGTTTTCTATTGTTAAGGCTTGGTTTTTTCTGGGGCCGCTGGAGCAAGGACGCAAGGAATTATTCGCCTTTACGATTATTCTTATCGGGATACAAGTGGTATTTTCCTCCTTTTTGATAAGTTTAATGGGTATTAAGAATAAGCAGGATTAAATTAATGAAATTTAAAAACCTCCTGGTTAAAAAAAATATATATTTATTAGTTGTTTTTCTATGGCTGATACTCTGGGTTGTTTTTTTAATCAAGCAGAATAAGAGAGGGGAATACATCCAGCTCAAGTTTCTCTATACCCATAATGACGCGGAGAGAAAACGTTTCATAATGGGTCAAGATTTGCATGACTTCGTTGATTATTGTAAAGAGCAAATCCCTGCTGGAAAGACTTATAAATTCGTAGGGATAGAAGGACTTGATATGGTCCGGGCAAGATATATGCTTTGGCCGGCAATAATGGATCCGTTTGATCCGGAATTCGTTTTGCTTTATAAGTCTAATGAAGTTGTTCCAGGCGGCTATGGCGTGTTAAAAAAGGTAAATGATGCGGAAGTTATTTTTAAAAAGAAGGGATCGCAAGGATGATTTTTTGTTTGGGCTTGGCTTCTATTGAAATATTGGGTATGGATTTGGTTTTATTGCTCGGTTTGCTTTTTAAATATCGCTACTCACGGATAGAGTTTATAACCTTCTCTTTCTTTGTCGGCTTGGGCGTTATAAGTTACCTCCAGTTTATTTTTTATCTTGTATCCGTAAGAAGCAACGCTCAGTTTATCGCAATAGTAGTTTCTATGGGTTTAGGCCTTTTTATTTACCTATACTTAAAATCCGCTAAAGAAATCGTGACAAGTATAGATGGCAAGCCTCTTGATTGGATTGAAAGGTTGGTTATCTTGGGATTATTTATCCAAGTCTTTTGGATTATTCTCCATATTCTTCCTATGCCCGTGCAAGCTTTTGACTCGGTGGCAAATTTTTCGCTTAAAGCCAAAATTTTCTACCTTAATGAAGGAATCCCGGGTAATTTCTTCAATTTGAGCGAATATAGTGTTTGGCATCTTGACTACCCTTTGTTATTGCCATTTTATATGACCTGGATCTACCGTTTTATCGGATTTAACGACGTTTTAATTACAAAAATTATGCCGGTTGTCTATATAATGTTTCTCGGTTTGTTCTACGCGCTGCTAACTAAATTCTTTAGCCGGAAATATTCGCTTATCGCCGTATTTTTCCTTGGGACAATACCTCAACTGACAAGGTATGCTGCTATTGTTTATGCGGATTTGGTATTAGGGGCGTGCATAACCAGCGCCTTTATCTATTTTATTCTCTACTTACGGGATAAGAAAAGCGCGTTTCTGGTCAATTCGGCTTTATTGTTCGGAGTATCGGTATGGATAAAAAACGAGGCCCTTGTATTTCTAGCAGTTTTTTTTATAATCCTAGCCGCTAAGATAGCCTGCTCTAAGGAAAGATATATACTGTTGCGGCAGGCGATTTTGGCTTGTTTGATTATTTTATTGATTGTTTCTCCGTGGCTGGTTTTTAAGTGTCATAAGGGACTGATAAACTCCGATATTAATCTTAAGGTGCTGACAGCAGGCAAATTTCTGAAAAACCTAAGAGATTCTCCGATTTTATTATTTGAATTACAGAGAGAAGTATTTAATCCTAAAAAATGGAACATCCTTTGGATTATAGTTATCTCAGTATTTATATGGAAGAGGAAGATGTTTTCGGATGGAATTTTAAAATATGCGGTTTCTTTTGTTTTTCTCGCATTGCTTTTTTATTCGTGCGCGCTATTCCTTACGACTTCCTCCGACCTCTGTTTTCATGTCGAAAAGGAGTTAACCAGGTTTATGATTCATTTCGCAGGCATTTTTATTTTTTTGACAGCTTATTTGTTTCAGAAAGAAGTGTTTTCTGAAGAGATAAATGATTAAAAATATCTTGGTTATACGTAATGACAGGTTTGGGGAATTCTTGCTTAATATTCCGGCTTTCCGGGCGCTAAAAGAGTCATTTCCCGGTTCACAGCTTACTTTAGCAGTTAGCTTTGCGAACAAAGAATTAGCCGAGTGTATTGAATGCGCTGATAAAGTAGCGATTTGGGATGATGATTTCAAAAAGAACTTAAGGAAACAGAAATTCGATCTTTGCGTTGTTTTGAATCCTGCGAAAGAAGCTCACTGGGCTTGTTTTTGGGCAGGTATCCCCAAACGTGTTGGTTATAACAAGAAATGGGGCATTTTATTGACCCATAAAATGCAAGATAATAAAAATTTAGGCCTTAAGCATGAGGTGGAGTGTAATCTGGACTTGGTTGGTTTGATTGACGCAAGGACTGTCGATAAAGCGATTCGCTTAGGCAGGCTGCCACAGCATAATAAACCTGAGTATTCCGGAGCAATTGCTATTCATCCTTTTACTAGCGATAGCCTGAAGCAGTGGCCGGTTGAGAAGTTTCAGGAGTTAATAAGGCGATTAGCGCAAGATTTTGGCGCTAAATTGATAGTTGTGGGAAGGGAAAAGGACGACAGAAAAGAGTTTGACAATTTAGGAAAGAATGTGATTAATTTGGTTAACAAGACTTCTTTGGTTGAATTAGCGCAGATTCTAAGGCAAAGCAAGCTGCTTATCTCTTGCGACAGCGGGCCGATGCATCTGGCCGCGGCAGTAGGGACGCCTGTGTTAGCGCTTTTTAGGAATGATTTAGCGGGTAAAACCGCCCGCCGCTGGGGGCCATGGGGTAAGGGGCATATGGTGATTGAGAAGAGTAGATTGGAAGATATAGCCACAGAAGAAATAATTGAGATAATTAATAAGAAATTAATTCGATAGATTTGATATGGGCTAAGTGCAGATAGTTAACGTATTTGTTAATTATTTGTATTTGTATAAGAATTCTAGTTAGGGACATTAGGAGAGTGGATTTGGGCACACTTAAAGTTACCATACAAAGTATGTAGTTTTGATTTTTGTATGGTAACTTTTTTGTTGTATTTTAAGGCTGAATATTATAAAATACTCTTGATATTCATATCAGGAGGCTAAGGCGATGGGTACGATCAAGAATGTGTTAAGAGAAGAGTTAAATAATTCCCTTCAAATGGAAAAAGATTATTTAAGGGAGTTAGCTAAGCTGCCAAAAGGCAGCCTAATAAAGAAAAAGGTCAAGGGGCATGAATATTTTTATGTTATTTCAAGAGAGAATGGGAAAGTTAAATTTCGCTATAAAGGAAAGTTGTCTCCTGTTGAAATTAAACGCTATAAAGATGTGAAATTTTATAGAACTAAATACAGGGGATATTTATCCAAATTACGAAAACAAATCAAGTTTTTGAGGAGTTCTTTGCGTGGAAAACAGTCAGTATGATTTGTGCATTGAGGTTTTAAGCAGATTAGATAAAGTGGGGGCGTTAAAAAATCTGGTTCTTGTTGGAAGCTGGTGCATTCCCTTCTATAAGGAATATTTCTCCGGGTCAAAGTATGTCACCTCTATAACAACTAGAGATGTTGATTTGCTTGTTCCATTGCCATTAGGTATAAAAGCCAAGGTTGATTTGGAAGATTTATTGAAAGATCTTGGTTTTATCCTTGGTTTTAAGGGGCCGCAAGGATATATAAAATTAGAGCATCCTGATCTTGTTTTGGAATTTTTAGTTTCGGAAAAAGGAGCAGGTTTAGACCAGCCGTTTAAATTACCCGAACTTGGTGTTAACGCCCAGAGGCTTAGATATCTTAACTTGCTTACAAGTAAGCTTATTAATGTTAAAATTGGCAGTTTAAGAATTAATCTGCCCCATCCGGCAGTTTTCGCTTTACATAAACTAATTGTGTCAAAAGAAAGAAAGAAAGAAAGAGCGAAGATAAGCGTATTAAGGATTAAGATGCTGCAATCCGAATTTTAAACGCCTTGCTTGATAAAGGTGAGATGGAAAAAATAAAATTTTTCTTTTCCTGCGTGTTCACTCCTAAATTAAAAAGAAGCATACTAAGCGTTCTAAAGGAGATGGATGAAATCGTTTTAGTAGATATTCTGGAGGGTAATATTTGATGGTCTATGCCGTAATCTTGGCTGGCGGAGTAGGGAGCAGGTTTTGGCCGTTTTCACGTGAACTTGAGCCAAAGCAATTTATGCGTTTAATCGGAGAGGCGAGCCTGTTAGAGTCGGCTATCCAGCGTTTAAAAGGCGTCGTTAGCCCGAAGAATACCTTTATCATTACGAATAATATTTATTTTTATGAGGTTAAGGCGCAGGTCGCTAAATTCGGCATTCCGGATAAGAATATAATTTTGGAGCCGCTTGGTAAAAATACCGCGCCGGCTATCGGGCTTTGCGCGGAATTAATCTCGCGGTTTGATAAGAAAGCTGTTTTGGTGGTTTTACCGGCGGATCATTACATTAAGAATATTTCTAATTTTAAGAAGGCTATCAAAAAAGCAATTGCTTGCGCTAAAGATAATTTCCTGGTTACAATAGGAATAAAACCAAGCAATCCTTCAACAGCGTATGGCTATATTAGGGTTGCCGAACGACTATCGACTATCGACTATCGACTATCGACTTATAAGGTTGAGGATTTTCTTGAGAAACCTTCCTTAAGCAACGCTAAAAAGTATTTTAAAGACAAGCGTTTTTACTGGAATAGCGGGATGTTTATCTGGAAGGCGAGCGTATTCCTGGAAGAGATGCGTAAATATCTGCCGGAATTATCCAGGCAGTTAAATTTTATCAGGTCAGTTAAAGATATTAAGAAGGTATGGCCGGAGATTAAGCCAATTTCAGTTGATTACGGGATAATGGAGTATTCCAGGAAAATCGCGCTAATCCCGGCTGATTTCTTCTGGACAGACCTAGGCAGCTGGGATGCTTTGGCTGAGGTTAGCCCAAAGGATGATTCGGGGAACATATCGCAGGCAGATACCTGTAATCTGGATAACCGCGGAGTAGCTATTTTTAGTAAGGCTGATAGGCTCATTTCGGCAATCGGAGTAAGAGACCTGATTATCGCCGATACACCTGATGCGCTTTTGATTTGCGACCGGGGAAAAACCCAGGATGTTAAGAAAGTGGTTGATATCTTAAAGTCAACCAACCGTAAGGAACGTTTAGTCCATTTTACTGAAAAAAGGCCGTGGGGGACTTTTACTGTTTTAAGGGATAGCCCGGGTTTTAAGATTAAACTTATTGAAATATTTCCGCGAAAGCGTTTGAGTTTGCAGCGCCATGAAAAACGCGCTGAGCATTGGGTGGTTGTTTCCGGCGTGGCTAAAGTTACTGCCGGGAATAAAACTAAAATTGTGCGTAGCAATGAGAGTATTTACATTCCTAAGAGGACTAAGCACCGGCTTCAGAATACCTCGGCTGAGCCTTTAAAGATTGTAGAAGTTCAAACCGGCAGTTATCTTGGTGAAGACGATATAGAAAGATTCGAAGATGATTTCAACAGGTAGCGGAAATAAAAGGATATTGATTATTAATCCTTTTGGCATCGGGGATGTTTTATTTACCACTCCGTTAATAAGTGCTCTGAGAGAAAAATACCCGGATTGTTTTATTGGGTATTGGTGCAATAGAAGAGTGCGGCCATTACTGGAAGCAAGCCTTAAAATCAACCGGCTTTTCGGTTTAAACCGCGGCGACCTCAAGAAGATATATCAAGAGTCATTTTTTGCCGGGCTGAAAGAGGCCTTAAAACTCGGGCGGGAGATTAAAAAATGTAACTTTAATATTTGCTTTGACTTTTCCTTGGACTATCGCTATAGTTTATTTGCGAAAATTATAGGTATCCGTAAGCGCGTAGGGTTTAATTATAAAAATAGGGGTGGATTCCTTACGGACAAAATAGATTTAGTTTCTTATAGCGGTAAACACGTAGTCGAATACTATCTGGATTTGCTGCGTTTTTTGCAGCTCGAAGCAAAAAACAGGCCTTTGGAGCTGATGGTTTCTGCCCAAGCCGAGTCAAAGGCGCAAAATATGCTTGCGGCCAGGGGGATTGAAAAAGGAGATTTGGTAATAGGAATTGCCGCCGGAGCAGGAGGAAGTTGGGGAAAGGATGCCGTTTATAAGCACTGGCCGGCATTGAAGTTTGCGCAGGTGGCGGATAGGCTCGCTGCTGAATTTAAGGCAAAAATAATAGTTTTAGGCGATGAAACCGAGCAGCCAATTTCCGAAGTAATTATTAATGCTATGGCCCATAAGCCGGTAGATTTAACCGGTAAGGTTAAGTTAGAAATACTTCCGGCAGTAATCAGGAATCTTAATCTTTTAATATCCAATGATGGCGGCCCGATGCATATGGCTTGCGCTTTGGGTGTAAAAACTGTTTCGGTTTTCGGCCCGGTCAGTGAGTTGGTTTACGGTCCGTATCCCGATAAGAAGAACCATCCGGTATTAAAATGGGATGTGGAATGCCGGCCGTGTTACAGGGATTTCAAGCTTCCGGTTTGCGGCAAGGATAAGGAGTGTTTAAAACAGGTAACTGTTGACGCGGTGTTTGAGGCGGCAATGGGATTATTGCGGTAGTGTTCCGTCATTGACGAAAGAGGAACAATGAAAATACCAGCCTTGGATTTAAAGAAGCAAATAGCTCCTATCAGGGGAGAATTGGATGCGGCGATTAAAGAGGTGATTGACCATGCCGGTTTTATTCTTGGAGAACGCGTGGAGCGGTTTGAAAGGCATGTTGCGCAATATTGCAATGTAAAATACGCTATTGGGGTATCCAACGGAACAGATGCCTTGAGCCTTGCTTTGCTGGCTTTGGGTATTAAGAGCGGCGAGGGAGTGATTTGCCCCGCATTTACTTATTACGCTACGGCAGGAGCTGCGGCGGCTATCGGCGCGGTTCCGGTTTTTGCCGATATTGATAAAGATACCTATAATATTTCGGTCGAAAGCGTTAGAAAGATTCTGGCGAGAAAAAGCAAGGTTAAGATTAAAGCGGTTATCCCGGTGCATCTTTATGGCCAATGCGCGAATATGTCCGGAATTTTGAAATTAGCGCGTAAATACGGACTAAAAGTTGTGGAGGATGCGGCGCAAAGTTTCGGGGCCGAATATAAAGGTAAGAAGTCCGGAACCTTGGGGGATTGCGGAGCGGTTAGTTTTTATCCCGGTAAGAATTTAGGGGCCTTTGGGGATGCCGGAGCGATCCTTACCAATAATAAAAGTTTAGCTGAAAAAATAAAGATTTTGCGTAATCAGGGAAATAGAAATAACTACATCCATTTGATTTTAGGCCGGAATAACCGCCTGGATTCGCTTCAGGCTGCGGTTTTAGGCGTTAAGCTAAAATACCTTGCTGGCTGGAATAACAAGAGAATGGAAATCGCTGAATTTTATAACCGGAACCTGGCTAGTTTACCTATCAAGGTTCCGTTTGTCGCGGATTTTACGACTCATATTTACCACCAATATGTTTTGCGGGTCCAAGGACAAAGCAAGGGTTTACTGGAATATTTGCGCCAGAAAGGAATTGATTCGCGGGTTTTTTATCCAATCCCGCTGCATTTACAGGAGTGTTTTAAGTATTTAGGATATAAAAAAGGCGATTTACCGGAAGCCGAAATTGCGGCGCGCCAGATTTTGACTTTACCGATTTATCCGGAGTTATCCCGGGAAGAGCAAGATTATATCATTCAATCTGTAAAGGAGTATGTTAATGGCTAATCTATCCGTTGTTATTATAACAAAGAATGAGGAATCTTGTATTGCCGAATGCCTTGAGTCGGTAAAATGGGCGAATGAAATTATTGTAGTTGACGATGAGAGTACGGATAAAACCATCGAGATCGTCAAAATTTACACCAATAAGATCTTTCACCGTAAGATGGATATAGAAGGTAAGCATAGGAATTGGGCCTATGCTCAGGCGTCTAACTTGTGGGTATTGAGCCTGGATGCCGATGAAAAAGTGGCTCCGGAATTAAAAAATGAGATTGAGGAAGCGATTAAGTTCGACGAGTTTGTCGCTTACGATATTCCTCTGCGTAATTTTATCGGGAAATATTGGGTGAAGTACGGAGGTTGGTATCCGGCTTCAAAGGTAAGGCTTTTCAGAAAGGATAAATTCAAATATGAAGAAGCGGAAGTCCATCCGCGGGCAATCATTGACGGAAAATGCGGGCATTTAAAAAACGACATTGTCCATAAGGGTTATCCGGATTTAGAACATTTCCTGAATAGCATCAACCGGCAATCGACTTTAGAGGCAAAGAAATGGATAAATACCGGCAGAAAAATGACTTTGATCTGGGCTGCCTGGCGCGCAGTGGATAGGTTCTTTAGAAGATACCTGCGCAAGAAGGCGTATAAAGATGGAATGTATGGATTTGTGATTGCTTATTTCGATTCTTTGTATCAGATATTGAGTTATCTTAAATTTAAGGAAATGCAAAAAATAAGCTTGCCACGCTGTCCGAGGTAAGCTTGCCACGCTGTCCGAGAAAGTTTTGCAATGACGCGCAAGAGTATGGAAAAAGTAGTGTTTTTGGATAGAGACGGAGTAATTAACAGGTATCCGGGGGATAAGTTATACGTTACTTCGGTTAAGAAGTTTAGTTTTTTGCCAGGCGCAAAATCTGCAATTGCCAAATTAAGCAAGAACGGATTCAAAATCTTTATTGCTTCTAATCAGGCTGGTGTTGGAAGAGGCATATATGCCAAACGCACCCTTGAAGCTATTACCCGCAAGATGCTTCTGGAAGTAGAAGAAGCCGGCGGTAAAATAGATAAAGTTTATTATTGCATTCATCGTAAAGACGCCGGGTGTTCCTGCCGCAAGCCAAAGCCCGGGTTGTTAAAGAATGCGGCAAAGGAATTTAAGTTCGATATTACACGTTCATTTTTTATAGGCGATACTATTCGTGATGTAATTACCGCAAATCGCGCTGGCTGTAAATCCATTCTTGTCCTTTCGGGAAAAGAAAAACTTGCGAATCAAAAAAATTGGGAAGTTCAGCCGGATTTTATCTTTAAAAACCTCAAAAGCGCGGCTAACTTCCTTATGCTAAATCAGGGACGGTTCTCAACTCAATCTAAAAGTGTCCCCAGGTAGGGACAGTTTTGCCTTGGTTTGAGAACCGTCCCTAACTAAAGATGAAAATACTAATTACTTACGCGTCTGCCGGCGCAGGCCACCGCAGGGTTGCTGAAGCGGTGTACAATTATCTTAAAGAGAACCGTCCGGAGCTCGAGATTGAAATAGTCGATATATTGGATAAAACAAATGCTTTGTTCAGGTTCGACTATACCAAAGGTTACACATTTCTTGTAAGGTATGCGGTTTCACTCTGGCATTTTTCGTTCTGGTTGACTGAATTCAGCTTGTTCCGGCCTTTGACCCGGATGATTGCGCTTTTAATCGATCAAGTCAATACCCGTCAATTTAGCGCGTTTTTAATCCGTAAAAACCCCGATTACATTATCTCTACGCATTTTCTGCCTTCGGAAATAGCGGTTTATCTAAAAGGTAAAGGTAAAATAAAATCTTTTGTTATGACTATAATTACTGATTTTGGCGTGCATCCTTTTTGGATTCAGGAGGGCACGGATTTATATATAGTGGCTTCGGATTTTACTAAAAACAAGCTTCTTAAAGAAGGCGTGCCGGATGAAAAGGTAAAGGTGTGCGGATTACCGTCGGATATCAAGTTTTTAAAACAATTCGATCGCGCGGGCCTGGCAGCTAAAATCGGAATATCGGCGGATAAATTTACGGTTTTGCTTATGACCGGTTCTTTTGGCACCGGCCCGCTTGAAAAGATTAGCAGGTTGATACATCGGGATTCCCAGGTTTTGGTCGTTTGCGCGGCGAACAAAAAACTTTTTGCGAGAATGAAGAAAATAAATCTGCCGAATACAAAAGTTTTCGGATTCGTGAATAACGCCGAGGAATTGATGGCGGTTTCCGATATTATCCTGACTAAGCCCGGGGGTTCTACCATAGCCGAGATACTCAATATGGAATTGGCTCCGGTATTTATTTCGGTAATACCGGGCCAGGAAGAGGGTAATGTGGAAGCTTTGGCCCAGGACGGCATTGGTTTAGCTCCCCAAAACGTTTATGAAATTAAAGATATAGTTTTGGATTTTAAAGCCCATCCTGATAAACTTGAAAGAGTCAGAAACGCAATGCGGCAGATTAAGAGGCCGTTCAGCTGTAAGGAAATTTCCGATGTTATACGCTAAAGTCGCGGTTGGCCTGCCGGTTAGCGGGCCATTCGATTATATTGTTCCGGATAGCCTGGTTTCCAAAATTGCGGTTGGCAAAAGGGTTTGGGTAAGTTTTGGGCCAAGGCGTGTAACCGGCTACGTCGTGGATTTATCTAAAAAAAGCGAAGTAAAGAATTTAAAACCAGTTTTGGAGTTAATCGACAGTTTTCCCATATTGTCCAGGAATATGCTGAATCTTACCCGGGAGATTGCCGAGTATTACTATTGTTCTTGGGGAGAGGCGATTGAAACGGCAATCCCTGAGGATTTAAGAAGAGGGAAAATAGCAGATAAAGAAGGGGGCGCTTCTATTTTTTATGAGTCTGCTGCCGGAAAGATAGAACCGTCCCTTTTTTTAATTCATGATTTGGATGGAGAGGCGCGTTGGGATATTTATGCCGCCAGGATTAAAGGGGCTTTAGAAAAAAAACTATCAGTAATAGTTTTATTGCCTGATATCTTGGAAGTAAGCAAGGCGGCGGGTATCCTTAGGGAGCGTTTGGGAGTTGAGGCGCAAGTTTTATTCCGTAAGCAACCCAAAGAGCTTAAAGAGTGGTTAAAGCTAAGTTCATCCGGGGCAAAGCTTGTTCTTGGCACTCGCTCAGCGGTTTTTGCTCCGGTGGATGATTTGGGTTTAGTGATTATCGACGAAGAAGATGATTTTGTGTATAAACAGGATCAGGTTCCCCATTACCACGCGCGCAAGGTCGCTTTATTGCGGGCTAAATTAAGTCAGGCCAGTATTATTTTAGGAAGCGGTTCGCCTTCCCTGGAAAGCTTTTATTTATGCGCGAAAAATAAATCCGGCTATATCGTTCTCCCTCGAAGAAAAGATTTTCCCGAAATAAAAATTATCGATACCCGCCGCCTGCCTTTTCAGGATAGGAATAAAAAAGCGGTTTTGTCCAGATTATTAGAAGAGGCTGTTTATACTGTTCTGAATAATAAAGGGAAAACGCTGTTATTTCTTAATCGCAAGGGTTTTGCCACATCCTGCGCCTGTCAGACTTGCGGTAAGATACTTAAGTGCCCTCGCTGCAACATAAATTTGGTGTATCATTTTAAAGGCGATTTACTCAGCTGCCATTATTGCAATTATAAAATCGAGGCCCCAAAAATCTGCCCGGAATGCAATTCCGGATATATCAAGTTTTCAGGGAGCGGGACGGAAAAGATAGAGAGTGAGCTTGCCAGGATATTTCCGCAGGCGCGCCTTAAGATAATCGATGATGCAAATACAAGTTTGGAAAATGCGGATATATTCATAGCTACCAGCGCTGTTATTAAACAGGTGAGGCTGGATTTTGACCTTATCGGAGTTTTGGGAATAGATAACGCTTTGAACCGGGTTGATTTCCGGGCTACGGAAAAGGTTTTTGGCCTGTTGTCCGGGCTAATGAGGCTTACCGGGAAAAAATTCTTTATTCAGACAGCTTCGCCTGCGCACCATTGTTTTCAGGCGCTGCTAAAAAAAGATATTAATTTATTTTACGAAGAAGAATTGAAGCAAAGAAGGCAGTTGGATTTTCCTCCGTATAAGCATATGATTATTGTAAAGTTACGCGGTAAGTCCGAAGAGAAGGTTAAAGATGCAGCTACTTTGTTATTTAACAAACTTAAAGAAGCTGACCGGGACAAGAGTGTTGAAATTGTTTCGGTTAATCCGTATAATCCTCCTAAACTGCGGGGTAACTATTATTGGCAAGTATTGTTGCGTTCGGGCAAAGTTCTTGCGGCCTGCGCCTTTCTAAGAAATAATTTAAAAGATTTCCGGCATTCAGGTATAATAGTGACCGTGGACGTGGATCCGCTATAATATTCAATTGGGGATTGGGTAATTGGGGCTTCATTCGTCATTGGGTTTTGGGACCGGGATATTTAATATGAAAATAGTCTTTTTTGGTAGCGCGCATTTCGCTGTTCCTTCGCTAGAGGTTTTGATAAAGAGCCCCTATGAGATTTGTGCTGTTGTGACCCAGCCCGACAAAAAGAAAGGCCGGCATCTGCATTTAGGCCAGACTGACGTTAAAGCTTTGGCAGATAAGGCGGGTTTAAAAGTTTTTCAGCCGGAGAATGTAAATTCTGGCGGCTCGATAAAATATTTGAAGGGTTTATCCGCGGATATTTTTGTCATCGTCGCTTACGGCCAGATTCTTTCGCAGGAAGCCCTGGATCTGGCGAAAATATTCCCAATAAATATTCATGCCTCCCTTTTGCCCAGGTATAGAGGGGCCGCGCCCATAAATTGGGCGGTTATCAACGGCGAGAAGTCCACTGGAATAACCATAATTCAGGTAACCCGGAAGATGGATGCCGGGCCTATATTGATGCAGGAGAAAATACCTGTTTCGCAAGGCGACGATTCGGTAATTTTGGAAGATAGATTACGCAAGCTTGGAGCGGAATTATTGCTGGATGCCCTTGGCGAGATTGAAAATAAGACTTTCAAGTTAATCCTTCAGGATGAAAAGCAGGCGGTAATGGCGCCTAAACTGAGGAAGGAAGATGGTTATATTGATTGGAGCCTGCCGGCGTATAAAATTTATAACAAGGTAAGGGGATGCCTGCCTTGGCCGGCCGCTTTTACTCGGTATAAAGATAAGTTATTGAAGATTTATAAGCTGGAGATCGGTTCTGTTCCTGTGGGATTGTCAGGTGCTCGGCCCGGAGAAATTTTGAATGTAACTAAAGAAGGGTTGGCAGTTAAGGCAGGTGACGGTTACCTGGTGATAAAAGATTTGCAACCTGAAGGCCGCCGGCGGATGCCGGCGTTGGATTTCACTGCCGGGCACAAAGTCCGGCCAGGTGAAAGATTCGGTTAAAATAATTAAAAGGGGATATTATGGGGCGAAATCAGCCAAGTCGTTGGGATATCTTTTTTTATTTTTTTACTCTGATTTTTTGTTATTTTGTATTTAATCACACGGATATACTCTCTCCGGCGGGAAGTTCGTTTATGTATCTTAGCGGCCACATAAAAGATTTTTACGGAGCCAATAGCAAGGGTTTTGTGAATAACTATCTGCCGTCGTCGTATATCCTATTCGCTATTTGGAATCTGCCGTTGAGGTTGCTGGGGATAGCCAATACTTCCGCTGCGGACGCCGGCTATTTGATATTCTGGTATAAGCTTTTGCCCACGCTATTTTTGGCCGCTTCAAGCCTGTGGATGTATAAGATTGGGAGAGTTATAGGATTAAGCGGAGAAAATTCAAAGTTGATGACAATATTATGGCTGTCATCGCCTGTTCTTTTTTTCGGGCAGTTCATATTCGGCCAGATCGATATCTTTACGGTTTTCTTCACCCTTATCGGGTTTTATTATTTCCTTCAAAAAAGGATCGGTCTCTTTGTATTGTTTTTTAGCTTCGCGTTCACTTTTAAATATTTTCCTTTATTCATTTTTGTTCCTTTGCTGCTGCTTGTGGAAAAAAGGCCGCTTAGGTTGTTTATATATCTGTTTCTGGCTTTGGTTCCTGTGGGGGCCGAGGCTTTGTTTTACGGTAATTCTTTGGATTTTGTTTCAAAAGTGGTTGGGTTTGCGGGAGCCGCGCCTCGTCTGTTTCAGGCTTATTTAGGGGTATTTCCGGCAGTGGGTATCTACTTATTTCCATTTGTCTGGTTTGTAATTTGCGGGATATGCTATTATCTTGATGTTCCGGAAAACAAAGAAGATTTTTATCAGGTTTCATGTTATATTTGCCTTGCGGTTTTATGCGCCCTGTTTATATTGATTCTCTGGCATCCGCAGTGGCTGGTCATATTGACGCCATTCCTGACGATTAATTTATTTATGAATAAAAAGATCAAGTGTTTCCTGTTCTTGGAATTTGTAATGATGTTTGCGTTTATAGGTTACAATTCCAGTTTTTTCCGGATGAATGTAGATCAACAGTTATTCAATAAGGGAATATTGGGAAGCCTTAATCCTGATCTTTTTATTCCCAGGGAAGCAATCAAAATGAGCACGATCTTTAGTCCGGTTGAGCCTGGTTTTGCGTATTTTTGGAATATTTATTTTACGCTTATCTGCGCTATTTTGTTGATTTTTGTCTTGTTTAATTTTCCTTTTAAGTGGAATGCCTGGAAAGGCAATGACCGCCTTGTTCCGGTAGGAGAATATTGGAATTATGCGCGGCTGCGTTTTTTTGGCGGCTTGGCGGTTTTTATCATACCGGCTTTTTTTGTCTATTTTTATACCTTATCCAGATGCCGGTAACTTCTTAAAAGAGCGGCAGAATTCAAAAAATAGTTGCACTTTTATTATCTTCTGCTAAAATAATACACTATGCCAGAATTAAGAAAAGATCCGATTATAGGCCGATGGGTAATTATTGCCACCGAAAGGGCCAGGCGCCCGGACCAATTCAGTGGAAAGCAGGATGAAGTTTCTGCGAAAGAAGGCTCTTGTCCTTTTTGCTCCGGTTCAGAATCCCAGACTCCTCCGGAAATCTATGCCGTAAGAAAACCTAATACTCAAAAGAATACTCCCGGATGGGAATTAAGGGTTGTTCCGAGCATTTCCCCATTTTTGAGAATTGAAGGCGAGCTTGACCGCAGAGGCGATGGCCTTTATGACTTGATGAATGGGGTAGGCGCTCACGAAATTATCATTGAGACCGACCAGCATATAGCCAATATGAGCGATCTGGGCGAAGAGCAGATAGCTAGGGTCTTAAAATGTTATTCTGACCGGCTTATCGATTTAGAGAAAGATAAACGTTTTAAATATGTCTTGATTTTTAAGAATTATGGCGAGGGCGCTGGCGGCGGGTCTCTTAAGCATTCGCGCAGCCAGTTGATAGCGACCCCGGTAAATCCTAAAAGAGTAAAGGAGGAATTGTCCGGCGCCAAAGAATATTTTAATTATCACGAAAGGTGCATTTTTTGCGATTTGATAAGGCAGGAGATAGAGCAAAAAGACCGGATTGTGCTTGATTTGGATGGTTTTATCGCAATTGCTCCGTTTGCGGCGCGTTTTCCTTTCGAGGTATGGATATTGCCCAAGAAGCACTGCGCTGATTTTACTTTTCAGGATCCCGAATCTCTTAGGTATTTGAGTAAAGTAATGAAAATAGTCCTTTCCAAGCTTAAAAAAGGGTTAAATGATCCGCCGTATAATTATGTTATCCATACTGCTCCCTTTCGCCGGCAAAAGGCAGGTTATTGGAAAACAGTTGATCAGGACTATCATTGGCATATTGAAATTATGCCGCGGCTTACGCGCGTAGCCGGTTTTGAATGGGGCACGGGTTTTTATATTTGCCCCCTGCCGCCGGAGAATGCCGCCGCTTTTTTAAGAGGAGTCGAGATTTAAGATGGCTGAATTACGCAGAGATCCTATAGTGGGCAGATGGGTAATTGTCGATAAGGAGCATTCATGCGCCCCCAAGGATTTTAAATACGAGCAATATATTCCAAAAGGGGGAACGTGCCCTTTTTGTTATGGCAGTGAAGCGATGACTCCTCCGGAAATTGATTCGATTCGCGAGCCGGAGACCGCCCCTAATACTCCGGGTTGGCAGGTGCGCGTAGTTTCCAATAAATTTCCCGCTCTCCAAGTCGAAGGCGAATTAAATAGAAGGCCTGTGGGGATGTATGATATGTCTAGCGGGATTGGAGCTCATGAAGTATTGATTGAAACGCCTTATCATGCCAAGGATATCTGCGATTTATTGCCTCGTGAAGTCGAGAATTATTTGAAGATGTGTTGCCGAAGGGCGATAGATTTGGCGAAAGACAAGCGTTTTAAATATCTTATGTTTTTCCGGAATTTCGGCTCTGCCGCCGGAGCGTCGCTAGAGCATCCGCATACACAGATTATAGCCCTTCCTATGGTTCCTAAGAATGCCCTGGAAGAGATTCATGGGGCTAAAAGCTATTATGATTACCGCGAGCGCTGTATATTTTGCGATATTATCAGGCAAGAAGAACAGGAAAAGAACAGGATAATTTTGGAGAATAAGTATTTCATATCTTTTTGTCCTTTTGTTTCCCGGTTTCCCTTTGAAATTTGGATAATGCCCAAGAAACATAACGGCGCTTTTTGTTTTATGACCGCAGAAGAGATAGCGGATCTGGCGGTTATTCTTAAGGAGACAATAGGCAAGATTAAGAAAGTATTCGCGAACCTTTCTTATAATTATATCGTTCATTCCGCGCCGATTAACAGCGATGGCGAGGTGGAATATTACCATTGGCATATCGAATTTATGCCTAAACTTACGCAAGTAGCCGGTTTTGAATGGGGCACGGGTTTTTATATCGACCCCACTTCTCCGGAAATAGCCGCAAAGTATCTAAAAGAAATTAAAGAATAGATCTAAAACTTATTAATCAAAAGGAGGAAAATGCAATGGCGGTAAAAGTTGGTATCAATGGTTTTGGGAGGATAGGGCGTCTTGTTGCCCGGGCAATCCTTGATAGGAAATCCAGGGATCTTGAATTAGTGGCTGTAAATGATTTGACTGACGCTAAATCAAACGCTTTATTATTAAAATATGATTCGGTGCACGGAAGGTTTTGCGGCGAGGTAAAAACCGAAGGCAGCGATGTCATTTTAGTCGACGGTCAGCAGGTCAGGGTTTTAAGCAAAAGAGACCCTTCGGAATTGCCTTGGAAGGATTTAGGAGTCGATATCGTAATCGAATCCACGGGTTTATTTACCATCAAGAAAGACGGTGTAAATAAAAAAGGCAAAGAGGTTAAGGGCGCTGAAAATCATATCACCAAGGGTGGAGCTAAGAAGGTTATAATTTCCGCCCCGGCTGAAGGCGAGGATATCACTATTGTTATGGGAGTCAATGAAGATAAGTATGACCCAAAGAACCATAATGTCTTGTCCAACGCTTCCTGCACTACTAATTGCCTTGCTCCGATAGCCAAGGTATTGAACGATAAGTGGGGAATTACCAAAGGGCTTATGACTACGATTCACGCTTATACTAATGACCAGAGAGTGCAGGATATGGCGCATTCCGACCCGCGCCGCGCCCGCGCCGCCGCCTTATCGATGATTCCGACTTCGACTGGCGCCGCCAAAGCTTTGTCTTTGGTTATTCCGGAATTAAAAGGCAAGCTCGATGGTTTCTCGATGCGCGTTCCTGTTCCGAATGTTTCGGTTGTAGACCTAACTTGCCTTTTAGGCAAGAAAGTAAAAGCCGAGGAGATTAATGCGGCGATGAAAGAAGCGGCTGAAGGCAGGATGAAGGGCGTTCTTGGAATAACGGATGACCCTGTAGTTTCAGTTGATTTCAATCATTGCGCCTTAAGTTCCATTGTCGATTCTTTAAGCACCAAAGTTTTACAGGATGATTTTGTCAAAGTGCTTTCCTGGTATGACAATGAATGGGGCTATTCGAACAGAGTAGTTGATCTGTGCGAGTATATCGTCAAAAAAGGTTTATAAGATAAATAATAAAAAGGGGACGGTTCTATTTTCTTACACTTAACTTGAGAAAAATAGAATCGTCCCCTTTATTTTTTATGGCAATTCTAATCGCTATTTTCATTATCGGTTTAAGCGGTATCGCGGCCCAGATTGTGATCCTCCGCGAGCTTTTGGTTAATTTCTACGGTAATGAATTGACCGTGGGAATTATTTTAGCCAATTGGGTGATTTTAGAGGCCGGGGGAGTTTTTCTTATTGGTAGATTCATAGACAGGGCAAAAAATAAATTAAACGTATTTATCGCTCTAAATATCTTATTTGCCCTGGTCCTGCCTTTTTGCATCTATTTTTCGCGTATTTTTAAAGAAGCTGCCGGGATACCTTTTATGGAGGCAGTATCTTTATCCGCGATATTTATTTCTTCATTTGTCATAATTCTTCCGGCAGCATTTCTGCACGGAGCGCTTTTTAGCTGCGGATGCAAGGTTTATGCTTTGGCAAGGGCCGATGATAGCCGTTCGCTGGGCAATGTTTATAGCTGGGAGATTATCGGGACAATTATTGGCGGGCTAGTCCTGGCTTATTTATTGATTCCGTTTTTGAATTCCTTTCAAATCGGCTTAATCATTTCGTTTTTAAACCTCGGATTTTGCATCATTTTGACTCCCTTTAAAAAAGCCAAATATCTTTCTTTGGGTATTTTGGTATTCATATTTGTCATATTTTTTGCGCCTTTGGCGAATTACCTCCAGAAAACTTCTATTCAAAAACAATTCTCCGGACAACAGGTTGTAGATTACCGTAATTCCAATTATGCCAATATTACGGTGATTAAAAAGCTTGAGCAGAGCACGTTTTTTTATAACGGCGTTCCTTTAATTACCACTCCTTTTCCGGATAAACAATTTGTGGAAGATTTCGGGAACCTGCCTTTATTGTTCCATGGCGCTGCGCAGAAAGTCTTGGTGGCAGGCGGCGGAATCGGCGGAATAGTAAAAGAGGTTTTGAAGTATCCCGTAAAGAGGATTGATTATGTTGAAATTGACCCATTGATTATAGAGATGCTTAGGAAACATCCTTCAGCATTGAGCGAGGAAGAGCTGGAAGATAAGAGGGTAAGCGTTAAAAATACCGATCCCAGGATATTTCTCAGGGAAAACGATAGCTTGTATGATGTGATTTTGATTGGTTTGTCCAATCAGTCAGATTTATCCTGTAACCGGTTTTTCACGAAGGATTTCTTCGCGTTGGCCAAGTCAAGGTTAAATCCCGGGGGTTTGATTGCTTTATGGGTGGACGGTTCATCAACCTATTTGAGCCAGGAAACAAAAGACTTGAACAGTTGTATATTGAATAGTTTAAGAAGCGTCTATAAATATGTGCGGGTAGTTCCCGGGGATTACAATATATTTATGGCTTCCGGAGCCGGCTCAATTATGGCTGTTAACTCTAGCTTGGTCTCCAAGCGTATAGCAGAAGGGAACATACCTGTTGGTTTGCTTATCCCGGATTATCTTGACTATCGGTTAAGCGATAAATTGCTGGATTGGTTTAATATCCGGATGAGCAGCGGCACAAAGGATATTAATTTGGATTTGCGGCCGGTTGCGGTTTACACGACCTTAGAAATAAGCAATAAAAAATTTTCTCCGCAATTTAACCAGGTATTTGCTTATTTTAATTATTTGAATCTTAAATTTATCTTTATCACGGTATTGCTTATGGCCGCAGTTATATTTTTTATTTCCCGGCGGATTGGTAAGCTCGGGGTTCCGGTTGTCTATGCTATTTTTACTACGGGATTTTTGGGAATGTCGGCCAATTTGCTTCTAATCTTTGCCTATCAGGTTTTTTACGGGTATCTTTACCAAAAGATAAGCATATTGACCGCGGTATTTATGGCTGGAATTGCCGCCGGAAGCTTTCTTTTGGTTCGCGGTATGGATAAAATTAAGAATAATAAATCCGCGTTGATTATTCTTGAAGTTTTGCTGGCCGCATTTTCGTTGATTTTGGGATTTGCTATTTCAAGTTTTAATATTTTTTCCGGGTGCCCGGTGCCGGTCTTTTACGGTTTATTGTTTATTTTGGGTTTGCTTATGGGTTTGGAATTCCCTTTGGCCGGAAAATTATGCTTGAAAGATGAAGCTGGGTTGGGAAGTGTTTCCGGCGCGCTTTATGCCAGCGACCTTATTGGCGGCTGGTTATCCGGGATTTTGACCGGGATAGTTTTTTTGCCGTTATTGGGTTTTTTTGATACCTGTTTGGTTATCTTTATGTTAAAGCTGAGCAGCCTGATTGTCCTCCGGAGCACAAGGTGAAACTATTTTCTTGACACAGGTTTGTCCCCGTGTTATTTTATCTTTGTATTCAGCTCACTACCATCACAAAGGAGGCTCTCTATATGTCTAATCTAATCTCTAACTATCTACAT
>DJWJ01000038.1 GCA_002440965.1 Candidatus Omnitrophica bacterium UBA6233 | reverse complement strand
TTATACAGAGAAGCTTGGTTAATTTTCCCTCACAGGGGAGGGGGTAAGGATCTATGGTATCATTCCCAGTTCCCGACGAGAAAAGGCTTGACTACGACGGGATTTTATTCTAAGATTAAAAATATATTTATAGGAGATTAGGGATGATAAATGTCGGAATCGTGGGGGTGACTGGGTATACAGGAGAAGAATTGATTCGGCTCCTGCTTAATCACCCGCAAGTTAAAATTTCCGGGCTTTTTTCAGGCAGCGCTTTCGGTAAGCCGATTTCTAAGATATTCCCCAAGTTTTCCGGCAAACTCGAATTAGTTTGTTCGAAAGCGGATATAAAGAACATCGTCGATAAATGCGATGCTGTATTTCTGGCTTTGCCGCACACTTCTTCGATGGACTTGGTCCCGCAATTGATTAAGGCGGGTAAAAGGGTAATTGACCTGAGCGCCGATTATAGGCTCAAGGATTCTAAGGTCTATGAAGAATTTTATCAATATAAGCATAAAGATAAACCGAATTTAAAAGCTTCCGTTTACGGACTCCCTGAATTATGCAGGGCCGAAATAAAAAAAGCGAAGATTGTCGCTAATCCGGGATGTTATCCGACGGCAGCAATACTGGCGTTAGCCCCGCTGGTGGCTTTGGGGCCGGTGGATTTTAACTCGATAATTATTGATGCCAAATCAGGCGTAAGCGGTGCCGGGAGAAAGAAAACCGAAGAATTCTTTTCTTCGCGAGACAAAGAGGATTTCAAGGCCTATAAGGTTGGAGTGCACCAGCATACCCCGGAAATCAATCAGGCGCTATCGAAGCTGGCGGGTAAAAAGATTAATGTAATTTTTGTGCCGCATCTATTACCGGTAAGAGCAGGAATATTAGAGACGATATATGTGCAGAAAATTCAAAATTCAAAATTCAAAATTCAAAAACCGGTTGATTTATATAAGAAATTTTATAAAAACGAACCTTTCGTAAGGATAAAAGCGCAAGGGGAATTCCCGGGATTAAAAGATGCGGTGGGCACTAATTTTTGTGACATTGGAATAATGAATAATCCTGACAGCGTGATTATAATTTGTGCTATCGATAATCTGATAAAAGGGGCTTCTGGCCAGGCAGTGCAGAATATGAATATAATGTATGGATTCCCGGAGACAATGGGGTTATTATAAACTCAAATGTCAAAATCCAAAACCAAGGTTTTGTCATTGGGTATTTGTCATTTAGATTTATTTTGAATTTTGAGCTTTGACCTTTGGTATTAAAATGAAGATACTTAAAAAAGCGATTCTACCTCTGGGTTTTAAGGCAAGCGGGATATCTTGCGGGATCAAGAAATCCGGTAAACCCGACTTAGCTTTATTTTTCTCTGAAATCCCCGCGAAAGCCGCTTGCGTATTTACAACTAATAGCATACTGGCTGCGCCGGTTGTTTTAAGTAAAGATTATTTGAGGATTAGCGATTCTTTTCAGGCGATTATCGCCAATAGCGCAAACGCGAATTGTTTTACCGCCAAGCAAGGGTTAAAAGACGCGCGAGAAACTTCGCAAGCTTTAGCCGTGGCGCTTGGGTTAAGGAAAGAGAATATTTTGGTTGCTTCAACCGGGATAATCGGCAAGAGGCTGCAAATTGATAAGATTAAATCCGGTATTCCCGAGTTAGTTAAAAAATTGTCCTCTGGGGGCGCCCATGAAGCTGAAAAGGCGATTCTGACTACTGATACTTTTGTTAAAGAAGTTTCAGTTAGGTTAAATATAGACTCAAAATCCATAATCATATGCGGGGTGGCTAAGGGCGCCGGAATGATCGCGCCGAATATGGCAACACTTTTAAGTTTTATTTTTACGGATGCCAACGTATCAAGGCAAGCGCTTAATCAGGCGTTGAAAGCGGCGGTAAAAGATTCTTTTAACTGTATAACCGTTGATGGTTGTATGAGCACGAATGATTCGGTTATGCTTTTGGCAAACGGAGCTAGCAAGAGCGCTTTGATAAGCAAGGGCAAAAATCTGGATTTATTTATCCAGGGCTTAACTATTGTTTGTCTGGAATTAGCCAAAATGATCGTTAAAGACGCAGAAGGCGCAAGCAAATTTATCAAGATAAAAGTCGCTTCCGCCAGAAATTACGCAGAAGCTAAAACAGTGGCATTGAATATAGCCAACTCCAGTCTTTTTAAAACAGCTGTCTACGGCCAGAATCCCAATTTCGGCAGGATCGCTGCCGCCGCAGGATCTGGCGGAATAAAGGTTAAGGAAGAAGATTTGAAAGTCAAAGTCAGTTCTCTAAAGAAGAAGGACATAGATGTTGAAGTTGCGTTGAATCAGGGTAAAGCAAGCGCTACAGTTTATACTTCGGACCTTACGCCCGAATATATTAAAATTAACGCGGAATATAATTAAGCGAGGACAAAGATGGATGAAGCAATCAGAAAGGCGGATGTATTAATTGAAGCCCTGCCGTATATAAAGAAATTCCACAAGAAAGTAATCGTCATAAAATACGGAGGAAGCATTTTAGGGGAAGAGAAGATCCGTAAAGGAGTTTTAGAGGATATTGTTTTCCTGAATTTTATGGGCTTAAAACCCGTATTGGTCCATGGGGGCGGCCCGAATATAAGCGACCGGATGCGGCATTCCGGTAAAAAGACCGAATTTGTGGACGGGATGAGGGTAACTGATGAAGAAACCTTGGCTGTAGTAGAAGAGGAACTGCAGGCTTTAAATGATATTATCATTAAGGAAATCTCGGAGCTGGGTGCAAAGGCCGTGGGGCTAAACGGAAAAGCCGGCCAGCTTATCCAAGCCGAAAAGAAAAAAGCAAAGGTAGATTTGGGGTTAGTCGGAGACATTACCGGGGTTAACTCTGAAATTATCCTGGAAGAATTAAAAAAAGACAGGATCGCGGTCATTCTTCCCATGGGCAGCTCCAAAGATAAAAAAACTTATAATGTCAACGCCGATGAAGCAGCTGCCAGCGCCGCCGGTTCTCTGGGAGCCGAAAAGTTTGTTTTGTTGACTAACGTCAAGGGAATTTTGCGTAACCCTGACGATCCGCATTCGTTTATCTCAACCTTGACTACCCAAGAAGCTAAAGGGTTGATTGAAGAGAAAGTTATCCAGCAGGGCATGATTCCTAAAGTCCAGGCTTGTATCGATGCTTTGGAAAAAGGCGTTAAAAAGACACATATAATTGATGCGCGTATCCCGCATGGGCTGCTGCTCGAAATATTTACGGATAAGGGAATTGGGACTGAGATTGTTCGATGAAAGATAATTTAATAATGACAAATGACAAAATTCAAAGCCCAAAATAAATTCAAAATCCAAATGTTAAATATCAAAACCAAGGTTTTGATATTGGGTATTTGTAATTTGTGCTTATTTTGAGTTTTGGGCTTTGACCTTTGACATTAACAGTTTTGTTTTAACCTATATTTACCTTAATTTAGCCAAAATAAAATGAAGCTAGAAGATATTTTTCAAGCCTACAAAGATTACATAATGCCTACTTACACTAAAGTTCCTCTGGTGTTCGTTAAGGGAAAGGGCTCTAAACTTTGGGATATCCATAATAAGGTATATTTGGATTTCTTTCCGGGCTGGGGTGTAGGTAGCCTTGGCCATTGCCATCCCAAGGTAATGCAGGCGGTGCGGGATCAGGTCTCCAAGCTTATTTTTGTTCCGAATAACTATTATCATATTCCGCAGGCAAAGTTAGCCAAGGAGATAGTTTATTGGTCGTATCCTGCCAAGGTGTTCTTTTGTAATTCCGGGGCAGAGGCCAATGAGGGGGCGTTTAAGCTGGCTAGAAAATTCGGCGCTTCGACTAAAATCAGCGCCGATGGTGAGCTTAGTCGAACCATCGGGCAAGGCAGATACGAAATCATAACTTTTGAAAATTCATTTCACGGAAGGACATTAGCGGCACTTGCTGCAACCGGGCAAAAAAAATATCAGGAGGGTTTTAGCCCCATACCGGAAGGTTTTAAGGCCGTTAAGTTTAACGATATTGCCGCGGTCGAAAATGCCGTCAATGATAAAACAGTTGCCATAATGCTTGAGCTTGTGCAGGGGGAAGGCGGAGTAAATGTCGCCAGTAAAGATTTTGTTTTGGCGCTTAAGAAATTATGCGACGAAAAGAAGTTATTGCTTATTGTAGATGAAGTCCAAACCGGAATTGGCCGGACCGGAAAGTTATTCGCTTATCAGCATTACGGTGTAACCCCGGATATAATGACTTTAGCCAAGGCCTTAGGAGGAGGTTTGCCTATCGGCGCAATGGTGGTTAAGAAAGAGATTGCCGATACTTTGGGTCCGGGAATGCACGCTTCGACTTTTGGCGGAGGGCCGGTTATAGCCCGTGCAGCCCTGGCTGTCTTTAAGGCTATACAAGAAGAAGGAATGCTTAAAAATGCTAACTTGATGGGAGAATATTTAGTTGCGAAGTTGAATGGTCTAAAAGGAAAATATTCTGTGATAAAAGAAGTGAGAGGGTTGGGTTTAATGGTTGGCGTAGAATTGAATATTGAGGGCAAGGCCATTGTTGAAAAATGCATCGAGAGAGGGCTTTTGATTAATTGCACGCACACAAAGGTTTTGAGGCTTATGCCGGCGTTGAATGTTTCGAAAAAAGAAGTAGATAAGGCGATAGCTATATTGAATGAAGTCTTAAAGGGAGTCAATATCCAATGATTCAATGTCGAATGAAATCCCAATTACTCAATGCCTCAATTGGAAGTTGGGATTTGGAAATTCATTCGTCATTGGGACTTGGAGATTGGGAATTGTCATGAATAAAGACCTGCTTACCATAAAAGATTTGACGACTAAAGAAATCGAAGAATTATTCAGCCTTACCGATAAACTAAAGAAAAATAAAGCTAAGTTTAATAAGGCTTTAGCCGGTAAAACCCTCGCGCTTGTTTTTCAAAAGCCTTCGAACAGGACTAGGGTGTCTTTTGAGGTGGGGATGTTTCAATTGGGAGGTAGCTCTTTGTATCTATCTCCGGGTGAGATAAGCCTGGGGGTTAGGGAATCTATCGCGGATGTTGCCAGAACTCTCTCTAGGTTTGTCGACGGAATAGTTTTAAGGACATTTGAGCATAAGAATTGCGAAGAGTTGGCCAAATTTGCCGCTATACCGGTAATTAACGGCCTCACGGACTTTTCGCATCCGTGTCAGGCGTTGGCTGATTTATACACGGTAAAGGAAAAATTAAAATTCCTCAAAGGTATTACTTTGGCCTATGTGGGAGATGGCAATAATGTTTGTAATTCTCTGCTTTTCGTTTGCGCAAAATTAGGCGTGAATATGAATGTGGGTAGCCCGAAAGGTTATGAACCGGATGCCTCGGTTCTAAGAGATTCAAGGGCCGTTGCAGAGACAATGAGAGCCGCGATTAACGTGTTTAATGACCCATTTAGCGCGGTTAAGAATGCGGATGTGATTTATACCGATGTCTGGACAAGTATGGGGCAGGAAGATGAAGCCAAGAAAAGAATAGAGGTATTCGAAGATTTTCAGGTAAATATGAATTTGATAAAATTAGCCAAGAGAGGTGTTTTGATTATGCACTGTCTTCCCGCGCATAGGGGCCAGGAGATAACCGATGAAGTAATCGAGAGTAGAAATTCGGTTGTATTTGATGAAGCCGAAAACAGGATGCATGTGCAGAAAGCGGTTTTAATAAAATTATTGGGGAGATAATTAAATGAAAAAAGTAGTGTTGGCGTATTCGGGTGGACTGGATACATCTTGTATAGTCAGGTGGTTAAAAGATAAGGGTTATGAGGTTATCTGTTTTATGGCGGATTTAGGCCAAGGTTTAGGCCAAGGGGAAGATCTGGGTGCCATAGAAGCCAGGGCTTTAGCTGCCGGAGCAAGCAAGGTTTATATCAAAGACCTGCAGGATGAATTCGTGGAAGAGTTTGTTCTGCCGAGTTTGCAGGCAAATGCCGTTTACGAAGGGAAATATTTATTGGCGACCGCTTTGGGCAGGCCTTTGATTGCTAAATATCTTGTTAGAATAGCCCATAAAGAAAAGGCTGATGCCGTGGCCCATGGCTGCACCGGTAAAGGCAATGATCAGGTAAGGATTGAAGTTGCCGCAGGCATTCTTGATTCCGGATTAGAAGTTCTTGCTCCGGTTAGAATTTGGGAATTCAAGTCGAGGGAAGAAGAGATAGAATATGCGAAAATGCGCAATATTCCTATAGATGTAACCAAGAAAAGACCGTATAGTATTGACAGGAATATTTGGGGAATTAGTATCGAAGCCGGCGTTTTGGAGGATTTGGCTCAGGAGCCTCCGGAAGACGCCTATATGATTACCAAAAGCCCGACTGCTCAAGTAAGTTATCCTAAATATATTGAGATTTATTTTGAAAAAGGCGTCCCGAAGAAAGTTGACGGGAAAACCTGTAAATTGAAGACTCTGATTAATAATTTAAATGAAATAGGCGGGTTACATGGCGTAGGCCGGTCAGATATGATTGAGAATAGGTTAGTCGGGATAAAATCCAGGGAGATTTATGAAGCGCCGGCAGCGACAATCTTGCATATAGCGCATAAAGAATTAGAGGCGCTTGTATTGGATAGGGAATTGGCGCATTTTAAAGATATTATATCGCTTAAATATTCGGAATTAGTCTATAATGGCCTTTGGTTTTCTCCTTTGAAAGAAGCGCTGGACAGTTTTGTAAAATCCACGCAGAAGAATGTCACCGGTTCGGTTAGGCTGAAGTTATTCAAAGGTAATTGTGTAGCCGTGGGCAGAAAATCCAAGAATTCGCTTTATAAGAAAGAACTTAGCACCTATGGCAAAGAGGATAAATTTGACCAGAAGCTGGCCGAAGGATTTATAAAACTGTGGGCTATGCCCTATAAAAGGTAGTTTCCCTTCGCAGAGCTCTGGGTGAAATAAACCAAAACGCCAGGGACTGGTTTATTTCAGGGGAATGCCATATAAGAGATAATAGGGAGTAGATAGCAGTTAGTATGTAGTAAGCAGGGAGAACAGGAGAAAAAATGGCGAAAAAGTTATGGGGAACCAGGTTCAGTAAGAAGACTAACTCGCTCACGGATAAATTTACTTCTAGCATATCTTTTGATAAAAGATTAGCCAAGTATGATGTATTGGGAAGCATAGCCCATGCTAAAATGTTGGGGAAGCAGGGAATAATTCCTAAGCTCGATAGCGCTGCGATTGTCAAGGGCTTGAATTCTATTTTGCAGGAGTTAAAGAATTCTGAATTTAAGTTTGACGCGGGCGCCGAAGACATCCATTCCAATATCCAGGAAGCGCTTTCTAATAAGATAGGCAATGCCGGCTCCAAGCTGCACACTGCCCGATCCAGAAACGATCAGGTAGCTTTGGATATGAAAATGTATGTTAAGGATGAAATAGATAATCTGAATGAGTTGATCGCGCAGTTGCAAAAGGCGATTCTTGAACTGGCTAAAAAGAATTCTAAAGCGATCATCCCCGGCTATACTCATTTACAAGTAGCGCAGTGTGTATTGCTGGCGCATCATCTCTTGGCTTATATCGAGGCTCTAGAGAGAGATAAGGAAAGGCTAAGCGATGCCAGAATGCGGCTTGATTCTATGCCTTTAGGTAGTTGCGCGTTTTCCGGAACCGGTCTTCCTATTGACAGGAATTATGTAGCTAAGGAGTTAGGTTTTAGAAATATAACCGCGAATAGCATTGATTCGGTCAGTGACCGGGATTTTATTATCGAGGTTCTAGCCAGTTTGTCGATTCTTTCAGTGCATCTTTCAAGGATGGCCGAGGATTTTATTTTATGGTCGACAAAGGAATTTAACTTCATCGATATTGATTTTTCTTTTTGCACCGGTTCCAGTATTATGCCGCATAAAAAGAATCCTGATATATTGGAATTGATTCGGGGTTCAGTCGGTAAAATTCAGGGTGATCTTTTAAACGTGTTAACTTTGATGAAAGGGCTGCCTTATTCATATAACCGGGATCTGCAATTGGATAAGCCGCCGCTTTTTGACGCGGTAGATACGGTTAAGGGAATTTTAGAGATTTTTGTCGCTTTGTTTGGAAATATCGTAATTAAGAAAGAGGCTGTAAACAGCCGGTTATCCGACGAAGCTTTATTTTCGGTCGATATTGTCGAATATCTGATAAAGAAAGGTGTTTCTTACAGAGAGGCCCATGATATTGTCGGAAGGATGATTAGGGACTGTTTAGACAAGGGAAAGGAAATATCCGGTTTAACCGAACTCGAATTAAAGAAATATTCCGGAAAACTCGGTAAAGATGTTAGGAAAATTTTAAACGCCCTTGCTTCGGTTAACCTAAAGTCATCTTCTGGCGGAACCAGTCCTAAGCTGGTAGCCAGACAGCTTAATAAGTGGCAAAAGGAATTAAAGTAACGAAAAGGAGAAAGAGAATAAATGCATGAATTTAAATATATCCGCAACCGGCTTTACTGCGAAAAAATAAAGGTAGCTGATTTGGCTAAAAGATTTGGAACCCCGCTTTATATCTATAGCTATAATACTTTAATTGGCCATTTTATGAAGCTAAGGGATGCTTTTAAATCCATTAAGCCGCTTATTTGCTATTCGGTAAAAGCCAATTCCAATCTGGCAATCTTAAAAGCATTGGTTGATAAAGGCTCCGGCCTTGATATAGTCTCCGGAGGAGAGCTTTTCCGGGCTAAGAAAGCGGGTTGTCCTGCGGAAAGGATAGTTTATGCTTCAGTAGGTAAAACCGCTTACGAAATTGAAGAGGCGATAAAATCGGGAATTCTGTTCTTTAATGTTGAGTCTTTTCCGGAGTTGAAGAATATCCAGCATATCGCAAGGCGCCTGAAAAAGCGGGTAAAAGTAGCTTTGCGGATAAACCCGGATGTCGAGCCCAAAACCCATAAATATATTACGACCGGCAAGCTTACCAATAAATTCGGGATAGATTTTGAAAACGCCAGGCGGATTATTTTATTGACAAGGGGTTTTTCGCATGTAGAGATTTCCGGGCTTCATATCCATATTGGCTCGCAGATTACTACGGGCGAGCCTTTTGTAGCAGCCATAACAAAGATAATTGGATTCATCCGGGGCCTTAGGCGCGAGGGAATAGTTTTAAAATATCTGAATATCGGCGGAGGATTGGGGATTGTTTACGATAGAGAAACGCCCCAGACAGCGGATAAATTTGCTGCCAGGATTTTACCTTTGCTAAAGAAATCCGGGCTTAAAATAATTATGGAACCGGGTAGGTTTATCGTAGGCAATGCCGGAATTTTAGTAACCAAGGTTCTTTACGTAAAAAATACGCCGAAAAAGAAATTCATTATAGTAGATGGGGGTATGAATGATTTGATTAGGCCGGCGTTGTATGAGGCGTATCACCAGGTGCTCCCCATCATAAAAGGCGGTGGTCAGGAAGGTGAAGCGGAAAAGGCGGATGTGGTTGGGCCAATCTGCGAATCAGGAGATTTCTTCGCTAAAGACAGGGTTTTGCCTTTAGTCGAAGAAGGGGATTGTTTGGCGGTGATGGGAGCGGGGGCGTATGGTTTCAGTATGGCAAGTAATTATAATTCCCGGCGCAGGCCGCAGGAGGTAATGGTAAATAGAGATAAGGTGTTTGTAATCCGTAAAAGAGAGTCTTACGGGGATTTGGTACATAACGAATTGATTCCTCGTAAAATTGGACAATAAGATGAAGAAGATAAAATTTACCAAAATGGTGGCAACGGGTAATGATTTCGTTGTTACTGAAGTCAGAAGTCAGAAGTCAGAAGTCAAAAATTTCAGTGATTTGGCCGAGAAGATTTGTAACCGGAAATACGGCGTAGGCGCAGACGGCCTGCTTGTTTTGGAGAAGTCGAAGAAAGCCGATATAAAAATGCGTATTTTTAACGCTGATGGCTCGGAAGCCGAAATGTGCGGAAATGGCGCTCGCTGCGCCGCCTTATATTTATCAAGCCAAAAGCCAAAAGCCAAAAGCCAAAAGCCAAAAATAGAGACCAAAGCCGGAATCCTCGATTCCTTGGTGAAAAAAGAAAACGTTAGGATAAAACTTACTTCTCCTTGCGGTTTAAAATTAGGCATTCCTGTATTGATAAATGGTTGCCGGCTAGAAATTAATTTTATCAATACCGGAGTTCCGCACGCGGTAATATTCGTGGAAGGTTTGGATAAGATTGATGTGGCAACTGTTGGAAGTCAAATTCGTTATCATAAGGAATTTTCGCCAAAAGGGGTAAATGTCGATTTTGTGGAAGCAGCAGGAAATGATTCAATAAATGTAAGGACCTATGAAAGAGGGGTAGAGGGCGAGACCCTGGCTTGTGGAACAGGAAGCGTCGCTTCGGCTTTGGTCTTCGGCCTGCTTACTGGCGACCTGACTCACCGTAGAATAAACGTCCGCACGCAAAGCGGTGAAATGCTCAGGATTTATTTTGATAAAAAGGTAAATAATTTTAGCAATGTTTGGCTGGAAGGCAAAGCGGAAATAGTTTATAAGGGGGAATATTATGTTTAGAGGCTCTATTGTAGCTGTTGTTACGCCCTTTAGAAATGGAAGGATTGACGAAAAGAAGCTTGGGGAGTTAATTGAATTTCAGATTAAAAATGGATCTAGCGGGATTGTTCCTTGCGGTTCGACCGGAGAATCCGCTACCTTGTCTTTTGAAGAACACGAAAGAGTAATTGAAGTAACTATCGGGCAAGTAGCGGGGAGGGTTCCGGTAATTGCAGGGACCGGGTCAAATTCGACCGAAGAGGCAATAGCTTTGACTAAGCAGGCAGTAAAGGCGGGTGTGAATGCGTCTCTGCAGATATCCCCGTATTATAACCGTCCGACGCAAAGAGGGCTGTATGAGCATTTTAAGGCTGTCGCCCAATCGGTGAAGATACCGATTGTGCTTTATAATATTGCCGGACGGACCGGAGTAAATATTGAGCCGGAAACAATGGCAAAGTTGGCTAATGATTGCAAAAATATTATTGCGGTGAAAGAGGCGTCGGGAAACCTGGATCAGATGTCGCGCATAAAAGCGCTTTGTCCGGATAATTTCGAATTAATTTCCGGGGATGACAGTTTGACTCTTCCGGTTTTAAGTATTGGCGGGACAGGGATAATTTCTGTAGCTGCCAATATCGTCCCCCGGGATGTCGCAGATTTAGTCGGCGCTTTTGAAAAAGGCGATATCGGGCGCTCCAGGGAGCTGCATTATAAATTATTGCCGTTAGTCAAAGCTTTATTCATTGAAACTAATCCTATCCCGGTAAAGACAGCGCTGGGGTTATTAGGGATGTGTGAACCGGATTTAAGGCTGCCGATGTGCGAAATGTTGCCTGAAAATCTGGAAAAATTAAGAAAAGCGCTAAGAGATTATGGGTTATTATAAAAGTAAAAAGTTAAAAGTAAAAACTTTAATGACAAATGACAAAATCCAAAGCTCAAATACCAAATACCGAAACTAATGTTTTGTTATTTAATATTTGTCATTTAGATTTATTTTGAATTTTGCGCTTTGGTATTTGGCATTAAAGTTTTTGATTTTTTAGTTGACGTAGCAGTTCTAGGGTCATTCATTATAAGAGAGGTGTTAGATGATTAAATTAGGCATAGCCGGTGTTTGCGGGAAAATGGGTCGGCGGATTTTCGAGTTAGCTTCTTCGGATAAAGATTTTGAATTGACCTTGGCTTTGGAAAAGAAAGGGACTCCGGCAATCGGAAAAGATATTGGTAAACTCAAGATTTCCTCAAGCATCGACGGGCTCTTTCTTACGGATGTATTCGTTGATTTTACTGTTCCCGAAGCAGCCGAGGCCACCTTGGATTATGTCGCAAAGTATAGAAAGGCCCTTGTTTTGGGAACCACCGGTTTAAGCGATCCTCAAATAAGGAAAATCGAAGAGATATCCCGGGTTGTTCCGGTTGTATTTAGCCCGAATATGGCTATCGGAGTGAATGTTTTATTTGAGATATTGCCGCAGATAGCTAAAAAATTAGGGCCGGATTATAGCATTGAAATAGTTGAAGCGCACCACAAAACCAAGAAAGACGCGCCTTCCGGGACAGCTAAGAAAATGATGGAAATTTTGAGTGAAGCTACCGGCAGGCAAATCCCGGCTCATGCAATCCGTCTCGGCGATATTGTCGGAGACCATACGATAGTATTCTGCGGGAATTCCGAGCGCATCGAGATAAAGCATCAGGCGCATTCGCGGGATTTATTCGTTTTGGGCGCGTTAAGAGCGGCAAAATGGATTTTTGGCAAGCCCGCGGGGTTATATTCTATGCAAGACGTTTTAAAATGATCAATATACAAGCCCCAATGACGAATGAATTAATCAAATCCCAAGTTACAATTGGGATATTGAGTAATTGCCTGTTTGCCGACAAGCAGGGGATTTCATTCGACATTCTGATTTGGTGATTGGATATTAAATAATAGGGGAATCTATGTTTAAGCTATCTAAAAAGTTGCAGGAATTGCCTCCGTACTTATTTTTAGAAATTGATAAAGCCAAGAGAAAGGCTCGCGCCCAAGGCCGTGATATTATTGATCTTGGGATAGGGGATCCGGATCAGCCTACTCCTAAGCATATAATCGAAGCGTTGCATCGCGCAGCGCTTGAGCCGGCTAACCACCGTTACGCCTTGGATCAAGGTATGCCGATTTTACGCCGCGCGATTGAAGGTTGGTATAAGCGCAAATTCAGAGTTAAGCTTGATCCTGATTCCGAAATCCTTCCGTTAATTGGTTCAAAAGAGGGGATCGCGCATTTTCCGCTGGCTTTTTTAAATCCGGGAGATTATTCTTTGGTTCCCGACCCGTGTTATCCTCCTTATAAAGGCGGGACAATCTTGGCCGGCGGTAAGCCTTATATCATGCCGCTTCTGGAGAAAAACGCTTTTCTTCCGGATTTAAAATCAATACCTTTGTCCGCGCGCAAAAAAGCAAAGATAATTTTTGTCAATTACCCTAATAATCCTACATCCGCTATAGCGCAGGATTCTTTTTATAAAGAGCTGATCGGTTTCGCTCATAAAAACAAAATTATAATTATCTCGGACCTTGCTTATTCGGAAATATGCTACGACGGATATAAGCCCAAGAGTTTATTGGAATTTAAAGGAGCCGGTGATGTGGTAGTGGAGTTTCATTCTTTATCGAAGACTTATAACATGACTGGTTGGCGGGTGGGTTGGGCCTGTGGGAATAAAAAATTAATATCGGCTTTGGCCAAAGTAAAATCCAATGTCGATTCGGGGATTTTTTCGGCTGTGCAATTGGCCGGTGCCGCGGCTCTCAATGGCCCCCAGGAACATGTCGAGCGCATGTGTTCTTTTTATCAGGAAAGGCGCGACGTGCTTATAAGGGGTTTGAATTCTTTGGGATGGTTGGCGCTTAATCCGAAAGCGACATTTTATGTCTGGATAAAAGTTCCTCAAGGCAGGGATTCAATAAAGTTCTCCGGGGAGCTTTTAGAGAAAGCTAATATTGTCGTAACTCCCGGAGTCGGTTTTGGAAAATACGGAGAAGGTTATATCCGTATGGCGCTTACTGTTGATAAGGACCGTATAAGAGAAGCTCTGGATAGGTTAAAAAATATAGATAATTTATGGTAATTTGTTATTTAAGTTTAGGTTCGAACTTGGGGAACAGGAAAAAAAACATCGGGCAAGCCATAAGAAAGATTAATCTCTTGAAAGATACAAAAGTTTTAAAGCAATCATCTATTGTTGAAACCGATCCCGTCGGAGGCCCGCGAAACCAGCCGAAATTCTTAAACGCCAGCCTTAAAATCAGCACCATCCTTTCGCCCTTAAAACTCCTAAAGAAGCTTAAAATAATCGAAAAAGAAATGGGGCGGGTAAAATCCGTGCGTAACGGCCCCCGGGTGATAGATTTGGATATTTTACTTTATGGCGATAAAGTAATCAGCAAAAAGAATCTCATTGTCCCGCATCCACGAATGTTTGCCAGGGATTTTGTAGTTAAGCCGTTAACGGAAATAATATGAAAATAATTAAAAACCCGTTGATTTTATCGAAATGCTCGAAGAATCTTAAATTAAAAGGTAAATCCATCGGTTTTGTCCCGACTATGGGAGCTTTGCACGAGGGGCATTTGAGTTTGATTCGTAAAGCCCGGGAAGAAAACGATGTGGTTGTGGTCAGCATCTTTGTAAACCCTGCCCAGTTTGGCCCAAAAGAGGATCTGAGGAAATATCCCCGTCCGTTAAAGGCGGATTTATCGCTTTGTAAAAGCGCAGGAGTTGATTATGTTTTTTCTCCCGGGGTAAATGATATGTTCGGAGAAAGTTTTTCTACCTATATAGATGTTAAAACCTTAAGCGGGGTATTTTGCGGAAAAAGCCGTCCCGGGCATTTTCGGGGAGTTGCTACAATAGTTGCCAAGCTTTTTAATATTATCCGTCCTGATACCGCTTATTTTGGGCAGAAAGATGCCCAGCAGGCAATTATAATCAAGCGGATGGCCGGGGATTTAAATTTTCCGGTTAAAATAAAGGTTATGCCGATTGTCCGTCAGGAAGACGGGCTGGCGTTGAGTTCGCGTAACGTCTATTTAAAATCGCGGGAAAGAAAGAGCGCCCTGGTTTTGCATAAATCATTGAAGCTGGCCGAACTTTTAATCGGGAATGGGGCGGTAAACGTATCCGTGATTATTGATAGAATGCGCAGGCTTATTTTAAAAGATAAAGCTGCCAGGATAGATTATATCGCAATTGTCGATCCTAAAAACCTGGAGCCGCTTAAGAAGATATCCGGAAGGTGCCTTATTATTTTAGCTGTATGGATTGGTAAAACAAGGCTGATAGATAACGGGATGGCCGATGCGTAAAAATCCATTTGTCGTATATTTTCTGGTTTTTATTTTATTTTGCGCGACAGGATTTTGTTCTTATTCCAATTCTGTTAAAAACGGGTTTGTTTACGACGACGAGGATATAATTGTGGGGAATGTTTTTATTAAACACGCCAAATATTGGCCGCGTCTTTTTAAAAGCGATATTTTTCCTAATACCATAGATGCGCCCAGGTATTATCGTCCTCTTCCGGTGTTGACTCATGCCTTGGAGTATCGTTTTTGGGGATTAAACCAGCGCGGGTATCATTTTGACAATATTCTTTTGCATTGTTGTAACGCTTTCCTGCTGTTTTTTCTTGTTAATATGCTTTTCGGTAGTTTCAGGCTGGCTCTTTTGACCGGTATTTTTTTTACGATTCATCCAATACAAACCTCCTGTGTGGATTGGATTGTATGCAGGGACAATTTGCTTTTTTCGTTTTTCGGGCTGTTGAGCGTGATTTCTTATATTTTATACATAAAACTCGGGAAGGGGTATCAGTATATATTAACACTCATATTTTTTGCTTTGAGCCTTTTATGTAAAGATGCCGGCTTTTTGTTCATTCCGCTGATTATCCTTTGCGTAATTAAATATAATAAGAATGTATCCGTTTATATAAAGAAAATATGGCCGTTTTTATTAATTTTATCCGTATTCCTATTGGTAAGGGTTTTTCTAGTAAATGCTTCCCTTGATATAAGCAGATACGGCCGTTTTGATTTAGGCTTCGGGCTTAATTTGCTTAATTTTTTCAATATTATATTGCGTTATTTAAATCTGTTAATTATACCGATAAATCTCCATGTTGGCCGGTTGACGCCTTTTCTGGATTCATTTTCCGGTTTGCAGGTTTTCTTCGTTATATCCGGGGTTCTGGCGCTGGCTTTTCTGTTTATTTGGAGCCTGATAAAGAAGAAAGAGATTTTTTGGTTTGGGACAGCCTGGTTTCTTATCCTGCTGGCCTTTGTTTTTAAAGCTATGTATATAAAAGCTCCTTCTGGAGCCTTTATGTCGGAGTTATGGCTCTATTTGCCGTCTGCCGGATTCTTTCTTATAGTGGCTTACTTATTGCTTAAGTTGTTTGATAAGCATAAAGCCGTTTTTATTGTCATAGTCCTGTTTATATGTTTTTCCTGGATAGCGTTGTCAATCTATAACAACAGATTTTGGAAAAACAACCGAGTTCTTTTTGAAAACGCGTTACGTTTTTCGCCGCGCGCCAATGATTTAAGGTTGAATCTTGCTTATGCTTATATGAAATCGGGAGACTATTCGCTGGCGCAGAGAGAATTTACCAAAGTATTGGAGCAGGATCCGGCAGAGGCCAGGGGAATGGGAGATTTCTATTATAAAAAAGGCAGCCCGGATTTGGCGCTCGAGATGTACAACCGTTCATATGAGTTGAAAGCTGACCCGATTGCGTTGAATAATATGGGCGCAATTTATGGAAGCCGCGGAGAGAGTGAAAAGGCGTTTCAGGCTTTTCTTGCCGCTTTAAAATTGAACAAGAGTTTACATTTAACTTATGCTAATTTAGGATTGTATTATTTGGGTAAACAGCAATATAATGAAGCAAGTTGTTACTTATCGAAAGCTGTAGATTTGAATCCTGCGAGGAGCGATTATTCCGTTAAACTTGGCATTGCTTATGTCTCGCAAAACTTGTTTAGCGCTGCCCAAAAATGTTTTCTTCAGGCATTAGAGATTGATCCGGATTCAAAAGAAGCTTTGTTGAACCTGGGAAATATTTACTCGATTCAGGGAGACTTGAAATCAGCGGTTTATTATTGGCAGAGAGCTTTGCTGTTAGATCCGGATAATGCGGTTTTAAAGAATGCGATAAGCAAGGCAAAGGCATTGATAGGAAAATAGTTTGAAAATGAGAAAAAAGATAATCGGCATAGTTGGCTGTGGAGCGATAGGCAGTTCTTTGACAAAGGCAATCGTTAAGGATTTTGCCAAAGAGGCCAAGCTTTGCGGTCTTTATGATTTGGATAAGCATAAAGCCGAAATTTTATCCAGAAAATTGTCCGGGAAGCCGGGTTTGGCAGTGGACAGTTTAGGGCGGATTATCCGGGAATCCGAGTTGGTAATCGAAGCGGCTTCGGCAAATGTCTCTTGGAATATTGCCAGAGCGGCTTTGTCCAGCGGCAAGGATGTTATGATTATGAGCGTAGGCGGGGTATCGGGGCGTCTTAAGCAACTAAGGGCTTTAGCCGGAAAGAATAATTCAAGGGTGTATATTCCCAGCGGAGCCCTTTCCGGGATTGATGCGGTAAAGGCCGCGCATGCCGGCAGAATTGATAAAGTAATTCTTACTACCACTAAAAATCCGCTTTCCTTCAAAGGGGTAAAATATATTGTGGATAAAGGAATAAAATTGGATAAAATTAAGAAAGAAACCGTGTTATTCTCCGGTAAGGCCAGGGATGCGGTTAAATATTTCCCTCAAAATATAAACGTTGCCGCTGTTTTAAGCTTGGCAGGAGTAGGGGAAAGTAAAACGCTGGTAAAAATAATTGCTTCTCCTGGAGTCAGCCGGAATACGCATGAAGTCAGGGTAGTGTCTCCGGCGGCAAATATTTTTACCCGCACGGAAAATGTCTTGCATCCTGATAATCCTAAGACCAGTTTTCTTGCGGTTTTATCCGCGGTGGCGATGCTAAAGCATATTTTAGAGCCGGTGGTAATAGGGACCTGAAAAAGAGTATTGAGTGATGGCCAAAAAGTAAGGTTAAAAGTAAAAAGTGTAATGACAAATGAAAAAATTCAAAGCACAAAATAAATTCAAAATCAAAATTACAAATGTCAAAACCAAGGTTTTGTCATTTGGATTTTGTCATTTAAATTTATTTTGAATTTTGTGCTTTGTCATTTGTCATTAAACTAAATAACCAGTTTTAAGTTGCGGTTCACGCGCATAGTTCAAAAATTCTTAAACGAGAGGGGGTGAATACGAAAATGGCAGAAAAAATAGCGAAGTTGGGAGTAAAGAGGCAGAAGGGATTCCTCTATTACATTGACAAGCAGGGTGATGTTTCCTGCGCCAAGATGGCTAGAGGCTCTAAAAAAGGAGGCAGTCCCAAAAAAGTAGCTAAATGCGGTATCAAGAGAAAAGAAGGCTACCTTTATTTCTTGGATAAGCAGGGTGATGTTTCCTGCGCCAAGATGAAAAGAGGCGGCAAGAAGAAAAAGAAATAATCTAAGGAAAAACAAGGGGACGGTTCTGTTTTCTCAAAAAGAACGGAACCGTCCTTCATTTATGTTATAATAATTCCATGCTGGAAGGCAAGAAAATCATAGTAGTGATGCCCGCTTATAATGCCGAACAGACTATAGAGCGGACTTATCTGGATATCCCCAGAGGTTTGGTTGACGAAATATTAGCCGTAGACGACCACAGCCGGGATAACACCGTGGAGGTCTGCCGCAAGCTTGGCGTGCAGGTTATTGCGCACGAGAATAACCGCGGCTACGGGGCAAACCAAAAAACTTGTTATGAAGAAGCCCTGAAAAGGGGAGCGGATATAGTTATTATGCTTCATCCCGACTATCAGTATCCTCCAAAATTGATAAATGCGATGGCTAGCCTGGTGGCTTCAGGAATGTTCGATGTTGTTTTAGGTTCAAGAATACTTGGGGGCATGGCTCTTAAAGGAGGCATGCCTATCTATAAGTATATTTCTAACAGGTTTCTCACTTTTTTCGAAAACATGGTTTCCGGGGCTAAGCTGTCCGAGTATCATACGGGTTACAGGGCGTTTTCCCGGCAAGTCTTGCTTAATCTGCCGTTATTGGAGAATTCCGATGATTTTATTTTTGATAATCAAATGCTTGCTCAAATAATCCGTTTTGGGTATAAAACAGGCGAGTTAACCGCGCCTTCCCGGTATGCCAGCGATTCTTCCTCAATCTCCTTTGGGCGAAGCATAGTCTACGGTTTCGGAGTAATCGGAACAAGTTTGGCTTTATTTATGGATAGATTAAATTTAGTTAAATTTTCAATATTCAATCCCAATGGCCGCAAAATCGAATTATAGGCTGATTCTGTTTTTGATGCTCGTGGTAGCCGTTACGCTGGTTTCCTTTACTCTTAGAAACATTCGTTTTGCCTCAAGCGCGGACGAAGGTTATTATTTTAGGTATGCTTCTTTTATAGCTCAAAAAGGCCTGTCCGGATTCGGCGCGCTTTTTGAAAATTACCTTGAAAACCAGCAGTTTTGGCTTTATCCCAATCCACTGCGTGTTGGTTTCATTACCTTATCGGCGATTTGGTTTAAGGTAGCCGGCGCTTCATTTATGAACTTAGCCTATCTTTCTTTGATCTTCTACGCGTTCTTTCTGTTTGCTTCATATTGTTTCTCGAGGAAATATTTGGGAGAGAAGCTGGCTTTGCCTTTTGTAATACTTCTGGCTTCTTCTCCGATACAGCTGGCTATGAGCAGGCGCGCGTTGATGGATAGCGCGGTAAACTTGTTTTCATCTTTATCGATATGGCTATTCTGGGGTTTCCTTAAAAAACGAGGTTGGTTAAAATTAACCATTTTTATTGCCGTATATTCTTTTAGTATCCTTGTTAAAGAGACTATAATTCTTTTAACTGTTCCATTCCTGATTTTGTTATTGATTGAAAGGTTTGTTTATAAGAATAAAGTCAGTGTAAAATATTTTTTAGCGGTATTATTGCTTCCACCGTTTATCGCTCTCTCGGTTTATGCGCTTTTAGGATGCCTGCCTTTTGTATTCGATACCGTAAGGATAATTTTAAGTTCCCCGCAGGCCAATTCTTACGCGATTTCGTTCGGCTCCGGCCCGTGGTACCGTTATCTAATTGATTATATGCTTCTTTCTCCCTGGGTTGTCATCTTGGCAACCGGTTTTATTTTTTATTTTTTCCTGAACAAGGAGAACAATGAGCTAGTCGTTTATTTTGCGGTTATATTCGTGTCCAGTTTTATCCTGTTCGATTTCTTTACCAAAAATTTGCGCTACGTAATGATTTTGGACATGCCGTTACGTTTATTTTCGCTGCTTATGTTAAATATCATTGCCAATAAATTCTTCGGCCGGGCGGCAGCTGGTATGGTTCTTATTTTGACAATAACACTTGCTTTCTTCGATTGCCTTAACTTTTACCATTTATTCGTCCAAAGCAGTATATATGACCCGATGAGCTTCTTCCTGTTTAGGGCCCAACACTTAATTCCTTTTAAGTAATAATATAATGCAGAGTGAATTTATCGATATTCGCGGAGCCAAAGAGCACAATCTTAAGAACATAAGCCTAAAGTTGCCCCGTAATAAGCTTATAGTAGTTACTGGTTTATCCGGCTCGGGGAAATCCAGCCTTGCCTTCGATACTGTTTACGCCGAAGGCCAGCGCAGGTTCGTTGAAAGCCTTTCCAGTTATGCCCGTCAGTTTTTGGAACAGCTCCAGAAGCCGGATATAGAGTATATCTCCGGTTTGTCTCCTACAATAGCCATTGAGCAGAGGTCTGCCGGCAGTAACCCCCGTTCGACGGTAGCGACCCAGACGGAAATTTACGATTACTTGAGATTGCTTTTTGCCAGGATTGGAAAGATATTTTGTTATCAGTGCGGCTCTCCAATAGAAAGGCAAAGTTCGCAGGAAATTATTGAAAAAATTCTATCTTTACCTGCGCAGACAGATATCCTTATACTCGCTCCGCTTGTTAGGGGGAGAAAGGGCGAGTATAAAGATGTGTTTAGCGGGATCCAAAAATCAGGATTTGTAAGGGCGCGCGTTGATGGAAAGGTTTATGAGTTACCCCCAGATTTAAAGTTAGCTAAGTACAAAACGCATAATATAGAAGTTGTGGTTGACCGGCTCACTATTAAGGCAGGCGTCAAAAACCGGCTGACTGATTCGGTTGAAACAGCGCTGAAGGTTGGTAAAGGAATTGTAATAATAAGCGCTAAAGAGGATATGGTTTTTAGCGAACAATACGCCTGTTCCAAATGCGGAATAAATTACGCTGAAGTTGAGCCGCGCATTTTCTCATTCAACTCTCCGTATGGCGCCTGTCTTGAATGCAATGGTTTAGGGACAAAGATTAAGTTTGATCCGGATTTGGTCATCCCTGACCGGAGTAAGTCCATAAATGAAGGGGCTATTAGTCCGTGGAAAAGAGGCGGAAGAGGTTATATTCTCTATTACCGCTGGCTTATCCGCCAGTTAGCTAGAGAATTGCGTTTTGATTTGGATACGCCGTTTAATAAATTATCCAAAGAAAACCAGCGGGCGATTCTTTATGGTTCGGAAGAGATTATCGGCAGTAAGCCGTATGAAGGAGTTATTCCGCATCTGGAAAGGCTCTTCCGCGATTCCGATAGCGATTATCTGAAGGAAGAGATATCCAGATTTATGTTAAGTTCAGCTTGTCCTGCGTGTAAGGGGGCTCGGCTTAAAAAAGAGAGTTTGGCAGTCAGAATCAACAAAAAGAATATCTGGGAAGTTGCCCAAATGTCCATCAAAGAAGCGTATAATTTCTTCAGTAATTTGGCGCTAAACCCTAAAGAAAAGCTAATTGCGCATCAGGCTTTGAAAGAAATAACCCAAAAATTGCAATTTTGTATCGATGTGGGTTTGGATTATCTTACCCTGGATAGAAAAAGCGCGACTTTATCCGGAGGAGAAGCGCAGAGAATTCGCCTGGCTACTCAGGTTGGTTCAGGCTTAGTTGGAGTTTTGTATGTGTTAGATGAACCAAGTATCGGCCTGCATCAGCGGGATAACGATAAACTGTTGGATACCCTTAAGTCATTAAGGGATTTGGGGAATACTTTACTTGTGGTTGAGCATGACGAATCAACTATACTTAATGCGGATTACATTGTAGATTTAGGCCCCGGAGCCGGCAGAGCCGGAGGAGAAGTGGTTTTTTCCGGCACAAAAGAAGAACTTCTGGGAGATGGGCATTCTTTAACTGCCAAATATTTGCGCAGGGAATTAAAAATAGATTTACCTAAAATAAGAAGAAGCTGGAAGGACAAGAAGTTCTTGGAGATAAAAGGCGCCCGGGAACACAACCTTAAGAATATTGATGTAAAATTTCCTTTGGGTACCTTTATCGGAGTTACCGGAGTGTCCGGTTCAGGCAAGTCTACTCTTATCGGCGATATATTGTTTAAGGCTTTGGCGCAGAAACTTTACAAGTCCAAAGAAAAACCCGGATTATTCAATAAAATCGCGGGAATAGAGTTTATTGATAAGGTGATTGTTGTGGATCAGTCTCCGATAGGAAGGACGCCCCGATCAAATCCGACTACTTACACCGGAGTCTTTGGTTGTATTCGTGATATTTTCAGCCAGCTTCCTGAAGCCAAGGTTCGCGGGTATAGGCCGGGCAGATTTTCTTTTAATGTTAAAGGAGGCCGTTGCGAAGCCTGTATGGGTGATGGAATTAAAAAGATTGAAATGCATTTCTTGCCGGATGTGTATGTCAAATGCGATATATGCAAAGGCTTAAGGTTTAACGAGGCGACCTTAGCTGTAAAGTATAAAGGTAAATCTATTTCTGATGTATTGGAGATGACCGTAGAAGAAGCGCTGGAAGTGTTCAATAACATTCCAAAAATACATAATACACTTGCTTATTTATATGATGTTGGTTTAGGGTATATCCAGATGGGCCAATCCGCGACAACTCTTTCCGGAGGAGAGGCCCAGAGAATTAAGCTTTCCAGTGAATTAAGCAAGCGTGCGACAGGCAATACTCTCTATATCCTTGATGAGCCGACTACAGGCCTGCATTTTGCCGATATAGCCAAACTGATTGATGTTTTGCAGAGGCTGGTCGATAAAGGCAATACCGTTATTGTCATTGAACATAATTTAGAAGTGGTTAAAAGCGCAGATTTTATTATTGATTTGGGCCCGGAAGGCGGGGATAAGGGAGGAGAACTGATTGCTTCAACTAGCCCCGAAGAGCTCATTAAGAATCAAAGATCATATACAGGAAAATATCTTAGAAAATATTTTGAAGAACAATGAGATTTAATGACAAATGACAAAATTCAAAATTCAAAATAAATCCAAAGTCCAAATGTCAAATATCAAAATTAAAGTTTTGTCTTTTGTGTTTTATGCTTTGTCATTATTTTGTGCTTTGAATTTTGGTATTTGTCATTTATCTTACGCTGGTGAATCAGCCAAAGAGGAAGAGACTATTTTTATGGCCCAAAAAGCCTATGAGGATGGTTATTATGAAGTAAGCCTTGGGTTGTTAGGGCGCTTTTTAAAGAATTATCCGGATTCTCCCCGGAGAATTGAAGTGAATCTGTTGATTGGCGAATGCTATTTTCATCAGGATAAACTAGCCCTTGCCTTGGCCAAATTTAATGAACTATTGGAGAACCCCGCAGCCAAATCCGTAAAAGACAGCCTTTATTACTGGATTGCCGAAGTCAATTTTAAGAAAAACGATTATCCCGAGGCAATTTCTTATTATGACAAGATTATAAAAGAATTTCCCGTTTCTTCTTATGCGCCAATCGCGTATTATTCTTTGGGATGGTGCTTGTTCCAAGAGCAGAGATTTAAGGAAGCGTTGCATTTTTTTACTGTCCTGAACAAGAAATACCCCAGCGAGCCTCAAAGTAAAGATGCCGCGCTTAAAATTATAGAATGTCTATATAACTTGAAGGAGTATTCTTCTTTAATCGATAAAATTGACCTGGCGATCAAAGAGTTTTCCAAAGATACCCTTAAAGTGTCCTATCTTTATTTTTATTTAGGCGAGGCTAACTATTATCTGGGGAATTTTATCGGTTCGGTAGAAGCATATTCCAAGGTTTTGTCCGGTAATCCGGATGATAAACTAAATGCTTTGGCTAAGCTTGATTTAGGTTGGGCGTATCTTAAATTAAAACGGTATAGAGATGCCGAAGATATTTTTTCGGGGATAAAACAGGAGAATCTGGATAGGCGAAACCGGGAAATCTTTTTGTTGGGGAAAGCTATGTTATTGATGGAAACCAATCGTATAAATCAGGCCAAGAGATCATATGAAGAATTGTTGGGTTTGGCAGGAGACCCTTTGATTATCCTCCAGGGGCTGATGGGCAAAGCTGATGCTGCGTACAGTTTAGCGGATTATTCCGAGGCTTCAAAATCCTATCGCCAGGCTTTGGCTAGAATCAACCCGAAAGATAAGAGCATAGGACAGGTTGTGGATAAATTATATTATAGCTTGGGTAAATCATTGTTGAATGAAGGCAAAGCTATGGAAGCCGTGGAAGAATTCAGGAAGGTTGTTGATTCGGGTTGCGATGATGCGTTTAAAATTAACGCCCTTTGCCAGATAGGAGATGCGTATCAGGAGGAAGGAAACTATGGGAAGGCGCAAGAAACATATAATCTTTTCTTGGAGAGATATCCGGATTCTTCCTGCAGCGATTATGTTTTATGCCAGCTAGGTTCGGTTTATTTGAAAGACGCCAAGATTGAAGAGGCGATTTCAAGCCTCAAGACGCTGGAAAAAGAATTCCCTTCTTCCAATTTTCTTGATGATGCTGTTTATACGCTCGGTTTGGCTTATTTCAGTAAGCAGGATTATAATTCGGTCAAGATTGCTCTTAAAAGGTTTCGGGATGATTTTAGCGGTAGCGAAATAAGGCCTAAAGCTCTGTATCTCTTAGGGAACAGCTTCTATAATTTGAGAGATTATGTTTCGGCTGCTCAGGCATTCAAAGAAGTTTCCAGATTGGGAGCGGGTGATATTGAGTTGATTCAGAAAGCCGAATATGGGCAGGCGGATTCCTTGTATCAAATGGGTAAGAATGAAGAAGCGCTGGCGAAGTTCAAAGCCCTGCGTTCAAAATACCCCGATTCCAGCTTTACTCCCGATATCATATGGTGGTTAGGGATTTACTATTACCAGCATAAAGAATTTGATTTGGCAGCCCGCTATTTTCTTTCTCTTATACAGGATTTTCCCAAAAGCGGCTTATTGCCAGATGCCTATTACGCTTTAGGTCTTGCTTATATAGATGGGGCAAAAAATAAAGAAGCGCTGGATTGTTTTAGAAAAGCCGTTAGTTCTAATAAAGCGGATATCAAGTCAAAAGCATCCGTTGCTTTGGCAGAGCTGTTTTTTAAAACCGGAGATTATAGTAACGCTTTGGATTGTTACCACAACAGCCTGAATGGAGCGCTCTCCAAAGACCAGCCGGGGTTGCACCTTAAGATAGCCGAGATTGAAGAAGCCAGAGGTAATTTTGATGATGCCATGAAAGAGTATGTAGAGGTAACTAAGTTGTCGAATGCAAGCGATAGGGTTACTATTACGGCTCTTTTCAGATTGGGTAGAGCTTATGAAGACAGAGGTAATTATCAGGAAGCCATAAAGGCTTACGCAAGAATATCTAATATGGATTTGCCTGAATCCAAATACGCCGAAGAACGGATTAATCAGCTTAAGGCGCTGGATAAGTAATTCTGTAATTTTCCATAGGTACATTATATTTTAGTTGCGCGAACTGGTTGTGTGTTGTGAGGCGGGACAAAGAATAGATAGGTAAATAATAGTTGACAGGGACTACAGTTATTATAAAATGAATTTCTGGAGGGGAAAATGATTACAGAAATCGGTATAGTTGCCGGAGATATATGGCATTTTTTGGATCAGCGCCACGAAGTTACCTTGACTGAATTGGTTAAGGGTATAGATAAGAACCGGGACAATGTCCTTATGAGCCTTGGTTGGCTTGCCAGAGAGGGTCATGTGCTTCTGCAGCAAGCCGGTAGCGATTATAGGATATCTTTAAGAAAAGATGCCTGATTCTAAAGATACTCGCAAAGGCGTAGTATTGCTTATCGTTTTGGCAACTATTTTGGTGGTGGCTGTTTTAGCAGGTGTTATCTTGGGTATAATAACCAATCAGTATAGATTGAGCCACCATAACACAAGCAGAATCAGGGCTTATTATGCGGCTAAGGGCATAATGAATTATGCCCAGGATATGCTAAGAAAAGGAACTTGGACTATTGATGCGGCTAACAATAAATACGCCTGTTTTCAGAATAAAGGTTGTATAGATAGCGTAAATAACGATTTTCCTATAAGTGATGATGTGGACATCCCATATAAAGTCCAAGTTACTATTTTTCCCCTGAATAATGCTCCTGATAGTTCCAGCTTAAGCGGTAAGGTAACTCAGCTCAAGATAAAGGTTGATTACACTTATACTCCGTAAAGTTCCTGCTTTAATGAGTAAATTCCGGTAAGTCTATAATAAAATAAGTAATAAAGAAGAGGGGACGAGAAAGTGGCTCGTCTCCTCTTCTTTATTACTAGCGGTAAGTATAAGTAAGTATAAGAAAAAAAACACTTGACAATATAAGCATCTTATGTTTTAATTAAGTTCCTTATTGGTTATTATAGAATAAGGAATAAAAATGAATAGACTTATAGATATCGATGAGTTGGCGGATTACTTGAAGTTAAAGAAGCAGACCATCTATAATTGGTTGAGCCAGAGAAAGATTTCCGGTATTAAAGTAGGAGGAGTCTGGAGATTTGACCGCAAGGATGTAGATAGCTGGCTTCAAAGCAGCAAGCGTCAATCTATGTCTCCGGCCAACGGGAAGCAGCCGGGCGTGTCTAAAGCGGGAGCAGATCAATGAGTGAGTTAGGTATATATTTCGGTTCCGATTTAATTGATGTTGCTGAAGTCAAAGGGAAGAAGCTGTTGAATAACCTGCAGATTCCCCTTTTGGGAGTAGCCGGCAATGAGTTGGAAGAAAAGATACCTACCGAAATTAAGCTAGTCGCTTCCTTTAATGACGCCTTCAGGAGGCATAGAATTGAAGCTAAGGAGGCTTGCCTTTGTCTTTCGGGCAGAGATTTGATTATCAGGACTTTCGAGATTCCGGTTCTGCCTAAAAAAGAATTACAGAGCGCTATAATCTTCGAAGCCAAAAAATACATACCTTTTAAGGTAGAGGAGCTTATTTCGAGTTATCAGGTCGAACTGGATAAACTGAGCCGTATAAATACAGTTTTGTTTATCGGTATCAAAAAAGATGCTTACGATAAATACTTCTCTATTCTTAACCAGTTGCATATAAAAGTAAGTTCGATTGAGTATTCCGGATTCAGCATTTCAAGGATATTGAGACTGTCCGGAGTCAAGGATGGCGGAATAACAGGAATACTCTGTTTTGATTCCAATGCCCAGAACGAAATTAACTTTACCGTTTTAGACAACGGTTTTCCGTTGTTTAGCCGCGACATAAACTTGTCCAGCGTTGTCCCGAATGATTTGGATTTTTCCACTGTTTCCGCGCCGTTATCATTAGATAAGCTTAAAGCGGAAGTGCGGGTATCTTTGGATTATTACCACTCTAAATTTCCTGCCAAGCCTTTGAAAAATATGTTCGTGATTTCCGGTTTTGACTGGTGGAAAGACCTGGAAGCTTTTATAAATGATCTGGGTTTATCCGGTAAGTTTATCGATATTTCCAAAATACTCAGCAAACCTATGGTATTTTCTTCCGGTTTTGTCAAGAGCTACGGCGCAGCAATCTCCAGGGCTCTTCCTACAAAAATACGGCTTAATTTGATTGAAAGTTGGAAGAAGGATGCTAGGTTAAAAACCGATGCCAGCCTGGATTTGGTGTCTTTGATTAAGGATGTCAGATTTGATTTTCGCGTGATTACCGTTGCTGTTTTAATTTGCCTTGGAGCTTTTTCCTATGGAATCTTTCGGTCTCATTCGTTAAATCAGGCCTTAAACTCTGTAATTGGCAAAAGAGTGGCTGTTGCCAGGGTTAATCCCGAATCAAATTATGAAGAACTTACCGGCATTGTCCTGAAGCATAAGGAAACATTGGATAGTTTTGATTACCTTGTCAGGAAACAGTTATATGTCACGGAAGTCCTAGGGGTTATTCCCCGGATAATCCCCAAAGGAATATGGCTTACGAAATTTGCCATGGAAAAAAAAGATAAATTGGTTGAACTGGTGTTGGAGGGTATGAGTTATTTGGGCGACAGCAATGACGAATATCAAGCGGTAAATGATTTTTATAACGGTTTAAAAGAAAGTCGGGAGTTCGCCAAATATTTCAAAGATATAAATATAGTTTTTATCGATCATACCCAGTTTGACCGGGCAATGGTCACTACATTCTTGATATCTTGCAAAGCTAATAAAGAGGCAAAGTGAGATGATTAAAATAGAGCAGGTTGACAGGTATAAGAATTTGATTGTAAACATAGCTATAATCATCGCGGCCTTGATCATAGCTCATAATATTTACAATGCTAATCTTGTTGCCGGAACAACTCTAAAAACCAAGATAGGCGAAGAGGAAAAGAAAAACCTTGAGTTGGAAAAAATAGGCGGGATGGAGAAAAAGATAACTGCTTATAAGAAATTGTTTCCCGGCAAGGAAGCGGGCGCGGTTATGAATGACATTGTTGGTATCGCCAAAATTTCAAAGGTGGAAGTTTTGTCTGTCAAGCCTTTGCAGGGAGAAATAAGGGGCGATTATCTTAAGAATAGTTTTAGCGTTAGCGTTAACGCCTCGAATTACGACGATTTGGCTAAATTCATTAATGCGCTGGAAACTTCCCGCAGTTTTTACATGATTGATGGCATGGATATAAACAGGAAGGATGTCCAGGATACCAGTAAATTGACCGTTAACTTGCGGATGAGCTCGATTACCGCGAAAGTCAAATAACAAAAATGCAAAAGGCCTTTATTGTAATGATTAGTTCGCTGTTTAAGAGCCGAGTTTTCACCGGCAGGGTTCGGATTTTGTTTCGGGGCAGCCTTAAGTTGGTTTTCGGGCTGGGCGTATTTTTGACGGGCGTTTTTTCTTCGGAATCATTCGCCGAGTCGAAATTTGATTTTGTTCCGCCAAAAACGCTTGAAGCGGATGAAGCGGTCAAGAAAGGTTCGATTCCTGAAAATAGCAATAAGAATGAAGAGATTGTTCGTCCGACAATAGTATATTCTAGCCAAGGGTTAAGAGATCCTTTTAAGCCTTTGGTAACAAAAGAAAGCGAAGGGGGCGTCAAGAAGAATATGCAGAAAGAAATCCCAAAAGAAACCAGGCCATTGCCTGAGATGAAAGTGCAAGGACTGCTTTGGGGAGGAGCTTTCCCTCAAGCTATTATAAATAACAAAGTGGTAAAAACAGGGGATATGATAGGAGAAGTAAAAGTTGCGGAAATAAGTAAAGAAGGTGTAACCGTTATTTTTTCCAATATGGAATATAAATTGTCTTCTCCGGCTCTAACGGGTCTGCAGCATAAAGCTAAAATATAAAGGAGGAACCATGAAAAGTATTTCTCGATTATTAGTTTCCATATTCTTTTTCTTTAATATTATTTTTTCTCCCGGGTTATATGTTTACGGAGCATCGGCTCCGCTGTCTGAGGGAGATGTTTTTATCTCCATGGATTTACAAGATGCTTCTCTGAAGGACGTGCTGAAGCTTCTTTCGATCCAGTCCGGGTTGAACTTTGTAGCTTCCGAGGCGCTTGAGGACAGGAAGATAACCCTTTATATGGATAAGGTGCCTTTAAAAGAGGCGATGGATAAAATATTCAAAGCCAACAATCTTACTTATGACTTGGATAAAGAAGCCAGCGTTTTTATCGTCAATGACTGGGGGAAACCCGCAGTCAAGACAGTAACGAAGGTTTTTTACTTAAAACACGCTACGGTTTCTTCCTCTTCATTAAAAGAGGAAATGAAGAATAATTTAAGCGGGACAAGCAGTAGTTTCTCCAATTCCTCTGGTTCCTCCGGTTCCTCTGGTTCTTCTAGTTCCTCGGGTTCGTCTTCTAGTTCCTCGGGTTCGTCTTCGAGTTCCACTTCCGATACCGGCAAATGGAAAGTTGAAGAGGAAAGCGGCATCACTCAGGCGATAAAGAAAATTTTAACCAAGGATGGTTCAGTAGTGGAGGATTACCGGACTAATAGCCTTATAGTTACGGATATACCCAGCAAGATGGAAGTAGTAACTCAAGTTATTGCCTCGCTGGATGTTTCTGTCCCGGAGGTTATGCTTGAGGTTGAAATTCTGGATGTAAGCAAGAAAAATGTCGATCAAATCGGTTTTAAGTTCGGGCAAACGCCGTTCAGTATAGCCATAAAAGGAGCTACTATTAGCACCGAGTATCCTTTTAGCCCTTCGATGTATTCGTTTAGAAGCGTTGCCAAAACTCTTACCTCTGGGTCGATAGATGTCAGTAACGGGAATAACGGGACCAGTATTTATAATATGCAGCTGGATTTCTTAAGGGTGCAAACTGATACAAAATTCCTGGCGCGGCCGAAAATACTGACTTTGAATAATGAAACTGCTGAAGTGAAAATCGTTACTGATGAGGCTATAGGTGTTACTTCGACAAGCCAGACTACTACAGGTGCGATAACCGCAACCCCTGAGCGTTATGAAACCGGCGTCTCGCTAAGAGTAACCCCCCAGATTGATCTTGAGGCAGGAGAAATTCTGATGTTTGTTTATCCGCAGGTCTCCGAAGCCTCGACTACCAGCTCTACTTTTAACAGCGGTGGCTCGACATATACGTTTCTTAATCCGGAGGTGCGCAGCACCAAGACTACTGTGCGCGTAAAAGACGGCGAAACCGTAGTTTTAGGCGGTTTAATCCGGAACCAGAATAGCACGGTTATCACTAAACTTCCTTTTTTAGGGGATATACCTTTTTTAGGAGCTTTATTCAGGCATAAGAGCCAAAGCCCGGGACAAGAAAGAGAACTTTTGGTTTTTATTACCCCGCATATTGTGAAAAGCGATAAGGCCCCTTCTGTTCCGGGTAAAAATGCGGTTCTTCCTTTACGGGAACAGGCTAAAATCGTTCCTTTGGCCCGGCAGCAGAGTATGAGTACTTATTTGAATAGTTTCGAAACTAAACGCTAAGTTATCTTAAAACCTATGTTGAATAAAGGAAGATATCTGAAATTAGGCGAGCTTCTTATTAAAGAAGGTTTGCTTGATGAAGCTCAACTGGAAAAAGCCATATCTGTCCAGCGTCAGGAAGGCGGCAGATTAGGTGAAGTTTTGGTCAAGCTCGGTTTAGTCAAAGAAGACCAGATGGTGGCGGTTTTGGGTAAACAGCTCAATGTTCCCTATTTTTCGCTGGGCACAGGCGGGATGCTTAAACCGGCGATAGATCAGGGGCTTGAACGGCTTATACCGCATGACTTTGCCATCAAGAATTCCGTTCTTCCTTTGTCCCGCACCTTGCGTTCTTTGACTGTAGCTATGTCTGATCCTTTGGATTTGATTCTAATCGATAATCTAGGCAGATTGACCAATTGCGAGATTAATCCTGTTATCGCTACAAAACCCGATATTGTCAAGGCGATCGGGGATTTCTATGGTAAATCCGCGATGTTGAAACAGGCGGTAGAGGATACCTATGATGTTCCTTCATCTGAATCTGCCGCTACGGGAGTGATTTCCGAAGAAGAATCCGATCAGGAATTGAGTTTGGATAAATTGGTTGCCCGGGCTGAAGAAGCCCCGGTTGTAAAATTGGTCGACTTAATAATTCGTCAGGCAATCGATGAACGGGCTTCGGATATCCATATCGAACCGTTTAAAGACAAGATATCTTTAAGGTATCGTATCGACGGGAAATTGTATGAAATACCTCCTCCGGCAAAACATCTGCATATGCCGATTATCTCGCGTATTAAAATTTTGTCAAAACTGGATATCGCCGAAAAACGACTTCCCCAGGACGGTTCGTTTCTGGTGCGGATGGGAGAGCGGCCCATAGATATCCGCGTTTCTTCCATACCTACGATTTACGGGGAGAAGATAGTAATGAGGCTGCTTGACCGCAGCCAGGTTGTTTTAGACCTTGGTAAACTGGGTTTTGAGCCAAAGCAGCTTGAACTCATTCGAAAATGTATAAAAACTCCTTACGGATTAATTTTTCTAACCGGGCCTACAGGTAGCGGTAAAACGACTACTTTATACGCAATATTGAGCGAAATAAGAAGTTCTACCAAGAATATCGTTACTATTGAGGATCCGGTGGAATATAAACTTGATGGCGTTAACCAGGTTCAAATCAAACCCGAAATCGGGCTTACTTTCGCTACCGCCTTGCGCAGTTTTTTGAGGCAGGATCCTGATATAATGCTTGTTGGCGAGGTCCGCGATTTGGAAACCGCTCAAATATGCGTGCGTTCGGCGCTTACCGGGCATTTGGTTTTAAGCACGCTGCATACCAATGATGCTCCTACAGCTATAAGCCGCTTAATGGATATCGGTATCGAGCCGTATATGTTATCTTCTTCTTTGATAGCTGTAATCGGCCAGCGTTTGGTTAGAAAATTATGTTTGGAGTGCAAGGAAGCTTATGAGCCAAAGCCGGAAGAACTCAAGAATATAAAATTGAAAGCGGATTTGATTTATAAAGCCAAAGGATGCGCGAGATGTAATAATACCGGGTATAAGGGGAGGGTTTGCGTTTCGGAAGTTATGTTTGTGAACGAAGAAATAAGGAGTTTAATCAGCCAGAGGGCGCCATTTCAACAGATAAGGGACGTTGCCAAATCTTTTGGGATGCAAACATTGTATGAGTCAGCTCTTAAAAAAGTCGAGGAAGGCTCGACTTCCCTGGAAGACGCGCTTTCAATTGCCTTGGGAGCGGAATAATGGCTAAATTCTCCTATATAGTCCGGGATAAAACCGGGAATAAAATCAGCGGGATAGAAGAAGGAGCGACGCAGGATGAGGTAGTCAACCGTTTGCAGGCCAAAGATTTTATAGTAATAAACATCTTTTCCGATTCCGGGCAGGGATCCGCGCTTTCTTCCGCCTCAGGAGCTTCCACAAAAGGAAAAATCAACACTAAACACAATCGGGTTACCGAAGGAGACCTGACCCTTTTCTGCCGTCAGTTGGCCACGCTTCTTGGCTCAGGGGTAACGATTTTAAAGAGTTTGAATATAATTTCGCAGCAGGTTTCCAGTAAACTGCTTTATTTGATAATCAAAGATTTGGAAAAGAATATGGAAGCGGGGTTAAGTTTTCATGAAGCGATGGCTAAGCACCCTGCGGTGTTCACCGAGCTTTGGATTCATTTGGTGGAGAGCGGCGAGGCCAGCGGAAACCTCGCGGTGGTTTTAAGTAAGCTTGCCAGTTACCTTGAAAGGGATGCTGCTTTTAAGAAAAAGCTTATCTCGGCGTTGATTTATCCGGCAATATTATTTTTGGCAGGTATATCAGCCTTGTTGTTTATGACTGTTAAGATAATCCCTACTTTTGCCGAAATCTTCAATAATTTCAATATTAAAATGCCCTTTTTAACCTCACTCTTGATACATACAAGCAAGTTTATCCGGTCTTATTTTTTGTTAATCACTGTTGCTTTAGTTGTTGGGATTTGGTTTTTACGCAGGTATATTTCGACTAAAAACGGAAAAAGGCAGCTCGAAAAGTTTATTTTAAAGGTGCCTGTTTTAGGCGAAGCGTTTCGCATCTTGATTATCGAACGGTTTACCTCCGAAATGTCGACCCTTGTGGAAAGCGGCGTGCCTATACTTTATTCTCTTGAAATTGCCGAACATAGCGTCAATAGCGTTATCCTGGGAGAGATTGTTCGCAGTGTTAAAGATGATGTCCGCGTCGGTAAGTCTTTGGGAGCTTCTTTGGATGAAAGAAACTTTTTTGACCCGATGGTAGTCCAGATGGTAAACATCGGCGAAGAGATCGGCGAGTTATCCAATATGTTCAAAAGGCTGAATGCTTTTTATCAGGAATATCTGGATACGTTTCTTACGCGTTTTACCACTATGTTCGAGCCGATTATGCTTGTTTTTATAGGAGCTATTATAGGCTTGATGGTTATCGGCATGTTTCTTCCGATATTTGAAATTGCCCAAATCGGGACCAGATAGAAAAAAACATTGCAATTCCTGGGGATTATGTTACTATAAGCACTGAAGATTAGCGGAATATTATTTAACAACAACCTAGAAAGGGAGGAAAGAAATGAGAAAAGGCGTTAGCGGTTTCACATTGATCGAACTTATCATCGTAATCGTAATCATCGGTATCTTGGCTTTGGTTGCCTTGCCGCGTTATTTCGCCAACATCGAAAGCGCCCGGAGAGCGGAAGCGTATAGCACGATGGATGCCTACCGTAGCGCAGAATTAGCCTATTATGCCAAGTATGGGTCGTATTCTGCAGTTGCCAGTTCAGCTGCTCTTAAGGTAGATATAGATGGCGATGGAAGTAATGATATAGCAGTGCAAGGTAATCCAACTAATTTTACTTATGCTGCCACTACTGCCGGTGTTATTACTGCAACTGCCGTAACAGGCACAACCAATTATTATATGTGCGTGGAGACGGGTAAGGGAAGCTCAGGAGCGGCTAGCTGTTAGTAATAAAAATAAGGACTAAGCTGGTGAATAAAATAGGCAAGGATAATGCATTCACATTGATTGAATTGCTTATTGTAATAGTTATAATCGGAATTTTAGCTAGCGCAAGCCTGCTAAGATACGGGCCGGTTATAGAAAATGCGCGTTCCGCAGAAGCTTATACTGTTTTAGCCGAAATAGCTTCTGCGGAGAGCAGCTATTATGTAGATAATAGCGCTTATACATTTACTTGGTCGGATTTGGATCGATATGATTCTGCCCCGGCAAGCGAAAACTTTACTTATACTTTAGATTCCAGTTATTACGGTAAGGCTACGCCTAAGTCTGGAAAAGGATCTGTTACTTACTATATGTGTTTTAACGGGACCAACAAGGGAACATCCGCGCCATCGTGCCCATCCAGTACTTAACCTAGGAGGGAATAATATGAATAAGAGGGGATTTACTTTATTGGAGCTTATTCTGGTGGTTGTGGTCGTAACCATTCTTGCCACAATAGCCCTTCCTAATTACGCTAAATCTAAGAGAAGGGCGATAGCCAAGGAGGCTATCTCTAATCTTAAGTTAATAGCTGCCGCAGAGAGAATCTACAGGATGGAGAATGATTTTTATGTCAGTTCCTGTTCGTGCTCGGATTCTGCTACTTGCATAGAATCCTCGACCGGATGCAACGCCCTGCTTAAGCTGATGCTGAATACCACAAATTGGGAATATAGCGTGAGCGGTTCCACTACCGCTGTTACTGCTACGGCTACCTATAAAGCTAATAGTTCCTGCACATATAGTATCGCCAGTTCAGATTTTAACGCGGATCCGGTAAAATCAGGCGGAACGAGTTGCCCCTAGGCAGCAATGAATAAAAAAGCCTTAAGCCTGCTGGAAATCATTATTTCTATGGTGATTTTGGCTTTGGTTATTACCGGCATAGTCAATGTTTTTGTGGCGGCTAAAAGTTTCATTCAGCGCAGCCGTTATCGGACTACCGGTGGAGAGTTGGGCAAAATATTCCTTGATCCTTTGCAGGTTTACATAAGGCAGGATACCTGGGCTGGAAGTAATTGTTTTAATACCGATAATGCCTCTACTCCGGCTAGTATGGCCGATTGCTCATCCGTTCCTTCCGAATATACAATAGGGTCTTCTACTTATACTCCTCAATACTACATAAGTAATGTCGATACGGATGTTAAAAAAGTAAAGCTTAAAATTACTTTACCTTCAGTCGAATAATGTTGATTTTATCCCGTAAATCCATCACCCTTATTGAACTTTTGATAGCTCTTTCGCTGCTTGCGGTAATGGTTTTGAGTATCAATAGCATAGGGGTATTCAGCCGTTATCATTCCGTTTCCGCGGATCGCCGGGCTAAAATCCAAAACGAGCTTTCTTTGTCTCTGGAACATTTGACTAAGCATCTTTCTACCGCTACAGGCAATGAAACACTTTATGGCGATGATTCAGCTGTGTATATCAGCCCTAATTCTACAAGCACCACTGTTTTGTCCGTTTTTACGGATGCAAATTTCGATGGGCTGGCGGATTCCACCAATGATTACTGGATTGGGTATAATTTTAATTCAAGCACCCATCAGTTAAGTTATTGCGGGCAATGCGCCAGCGCTTCCTGCGGTTCATGTTCGGTCACGACGGAGTATCTTTCTGAGCATATAACCGCCTTCTCGGCTGAAAAGAAATTATCCGCTGGTGAAAATTATATAGAGGTAGCTCTTAGCGCCTGTTATGACCCCGCGCAAACACACGCTTCTTGCGGCTCTGCGGATAACCCTGATATTTCTATGTCTACCAGCGTCGGTTTACCCGCGGTCGCCATCAATTAAATCTCCGCTATAGAGCCTGTCTTGCGATTATCCCGATTTTGTTTTTTGAGTTAGGCGGTATTTATGATATAATCAAAAAAAGGGGCTGTAGCTCAGTTGGGAGAGCGCCTCGTTCGCAACGAGGAGGCCAGGAGTTCGATCCTCCTCAGCTCCACTTAAGTTATTCAAAACAGCTTTTTCCCTATAATGAAGAATGCAGGCAGATTGATTTTTAGCGTCGTTATCCTTCTTTCTTTAGCCTTGTCTTGTATTTACCTGCCTAATCTGTTTAGTTTAGAGCAATTAAAGGAAGCGCGGTTTTATCAAAAACTGGAGAAAAATGCCGTTCAATGCCAGCTTTGTCCTCGTCGATGTATGATTCCGGACGGAGCGCGGGGATATTGCGGAGTGCGCCAGAACCGCGGCGGGACTCTTTATAGTTTAGTTTACGCCAAGCCTGTAGCTATACATATTGACCCGATAGAGAAAAAACCGTTCTTTCATTTCCTTCCCTCGACCAATGCCTATTCTATAGCTACTGCGGGATGTAACTTAAAATGCAAATTCTGCCAGAATTGGGCAATATCCCAGAGTAGTCCCGAAGAAGTGGAATATCGTTATCTTGAGCCGTCCGAGTTAGTAAGGGAGGCTAAGGATTCCGGATCCGCAAGTATTGCCTATACCTATAGCGAACCGACTATTTTTTATGAATATATGCTGGAGACGGCAAAATCCGCCCGTCAGCAGGGGTTAAAGAATGTTATGCATTCAAATGGCTACATCAACGAAGCTCCGCTTAGGGCTTTGGCAAAATATCTTGATGGCGCCAATATCGACCTTAAAGGTTTTAGCGATGATTATTATTCGAAGTTGACTGAAGGCGCGCTTGCGCCGGTTTTGAATTCCCTGAAGGTGTTGAAAAGCGAAGGCGTGCATATCGAGATAACTACCTTGCTTCTGCCGGGGTTTAATGATGACGAAGAATCTCTAAGGAAGATGTGCTTGTGGATTAAAGATAATTTAGGGCCGGATACGCCGTTACATTTTTCGAGGTTTTTCCCTATGTATAAGTTGATCAGCCTTAATCCTACTCCGGTTGAGTCCCTTGAGAAAGCCAGGAATATCGCCATTAAATGCGGTTTAAAGTATGTTTATATCGGTAATATCCCGGCTAATCCGGCGGAGAATACGTATTGCCCCCGTTGCGGGAAAATTGTCATTGAGCGCCGCGGTTATTTTATCGTCCGGAATGATTTAAAAGACGGTAAATGTAAGTTCTGCGGGGAAAATATCGCAGGAATATGGAAGTGAATGACAAATGACAAAATTCAAAATCCAAAATAAATCCAAAATCAAAATGACAAATATCAAGTCAAGGATTTTGACATTTGTGTTTTGTGCTTTGGTATTATTTTGTGCTTTGGATTTTGACATTTGTCATTTATCTTATGCTGGTGATATTAAGGAGCCTTGCGTATCCGGCGCATTTTATCCTGATGACCCCAAAGAGCTGTCTAAGGTTATCGAAGGTTATTTGGACGAAGCGAATCCCGAAAATCCCGGTGCCCGCATTTTTGCCTTGATTTCTCCTCATGCCGGATACGGGTATTCCGGTAAAGTCGCGGCCTTCGGCTACAAACTGATAAAGGATAAGCCGTATAAAACAGTGATAATCCTGGGGACAAGCCACCGTTATCCTTTTAGCGGAGTTTCGGTTTATCCGAACGGAGCATTTAGAACTCCTCTGGGAGAGATTCCGGTGGACAATGAATTCGCCCAAAAATTGCTTAACAAAGATCCCGAAATAACTTTTGTTCCGCAAGCTTTCAGAGAAGAGCACAGCGTCGAAGTCCAGCTGCCGTTTTTACAAAAGACCCTTCCGAGTTTCTTTCCCGAAGGCGGGTCTGCTTCTGGCGGAAAAATTGTCCCGATAGTCATAGGAGACGCTTCTCTGTCTGCCTGTCAAAAGCTCGCCGTGTTGCTTAAAGAAGCCATAGGAGAGCGTGAAGATATTCTGATCGTGGTTTCTACGGATATGTATCACGGATACGATTATGATGAGGCAGATAAAGTAGACAACCTCACTAATGCTGCTATAAATCAAATGGATGGAGAAGCTCTCTATTTTGGGATTCGCGATGAAAAGATGCAGCTTTGCGGCGGTTTTGGAGCGGTTACCGCCCTGATTTTGTCAAAAAGCTTAGGCCATAATAAAGCGATTCTATTAAAACATACGAATTCCGCGGAAGTTACCGGCAATATGAAGAAAGGTATCTGGACCGTAGGATATTCGAGTTGGGCGATTGATGAACCGGGAGGAGAAAAAGCTATGTTTAATGAGACTCAAAAGAAGAAGTTGCTTGAAATCGCGCGCGCCGCCATAGAAACATATTTAAAAGACGCTAAATTGCCCCAAATTTCCGAGACGAATCCTGTTTTTAAAAAAACTATGGGGGCTTTTGTTACTTTGAATAAAGATGGCGAACTTCGCGGTTGTATCGGTAATCTTATAGGCGCAAAGCCTTTATATTTAACTGTGCAGGAAATGGCTGTTGAGGCTGCGACAGGGGATCCCCGGTTCAGCGCGGTGACCCTGCCGGAGTTAAAGAATATTGAAATTGAGATATCCGTTTTATCTCCGATGGAGAAAATCAGCGATCCCGGTTTGATTAAGCTTGGGGTTCACGGTGTTTTGGTGCGTCAGGGTTATAGAAGCGGAGTTTTCCTTCCTCAGGTAGCTACAGAGACGGGATGGTCAAAAGAGGAATTTATGTCGAGTTTGTGCGCCCATAAAGCAGGGCTTAGTCCCGACGCCTGGAAAGATAAATCCACCGAAATTTATATCTTTACCGCCGAAGTGTTTTCGGAAAAATCCTAAAATGATTGTGGTTTGTGACATTCAAATATGAAAGCTATTTTTACTGTATTTATACTGGGTTTATCTTTCGGTTGCGGGCCATGCCTGGCTGGTTGCGGCCCGTTATTCCTGGCATATGTAGCCGGAACAGGAAAAGGGATTTCTAAAAGCATAAAAGCATACCTATTATTTTCAGTCTCAAGAGTTTTTGTTTATTTGGCTTTGGGACTCTTATTTTTTGCCTTTGGAAGATTGATATTGGGGGAATTGAGTTATTTTTCTAAAATCGTCTTATTTCTAGCCGGATTGTTTATTATTATGCTTGGTATCCTGATGGCTTTAGGCAAAGGCGTAAGTTCGGCTCATTGCGTTTTTCTGCGCAGGCGTTTTCTTGAGCGCGATAGGAAAAGCGTGGTTATCCTTGGGATATTTGCCGGCCTGTTGCCTTGCGCTCCTCTGGTAAGTGTGTTTACCTTCACGGGTTTGGCCGCAAAAAGCGCTTTTGAAAATTTAATATATTCTTTTTCCTTCGGCTTAGGGACGATTGTTTCTCCTCTTTTGGTTTTGGCGGTCCTGGCGGGATTACTTCCCGGTTTTTTGAATAAGCTTAAGCAGAATTATGCGGTTATATTTAATATCATTTGCGGTTTGATTATGGTATTCCTGGGTATGCAGTTAATCGGGAGGGCATCGTAAGTGAATAAATTCTTTTGCAGGAATTCGGATATCGAGGCGGATAAAATCATTATTTCCGCTAAAGAGGATGTGCATCATATAAAAAATGTGCTCCGGCTAAAGGCAGGCAAGAAGGTTGAAATATCCGATGAGTCGGGAAACAGCTATGTTTGTGAAATCTCCGAAATAGGCGATAAGGTCCGTTTAGTTATTAAAAATACAATTCCTTCTGCCGGCAGGAATCAGGAGATAGAGCTGACTGTAGCGGTAGCGATTCCCAAGAAAGCTAAAATCGACGATATTATTGACAAGCTGGTTCAGTTGGGCGTAAACAGGATTATTCCTTTAAAGACAGAGCGCGTAATAGTAAAGTTAGACAGGCAGAAGGAAGCTAGCCGGTTTGTCCGTTGGAAAAGAATCGCGCTTTGCGCGGCTAAGCAGTGCAAAGGAAATGATTTCCCGGTAATTGAGCCGGTTGCTTCGTTTAGAGAACTTATTGTTAAAACGGCGGAGTTTGATTTAAAACTGATTCCGCATTTATCAGGAGACAGGCAAAGTCTTAAAAGCGTCCTGAGCAGATTCTTTAGCGAGAAGGATACGGGATCTCCTAAGGCGGCGTCCAGGATACTGGTTTTGATTGGCCCCGAAGGCGATTTTTCCGGGAACGAGGTTAATCTGGCTTTGTCCGCGGGTTTTATCCCGGTTACTCTGGGGAGTTGCGTCTTGCGAGTTGATACTGCCGCGATTTCCGCAGCCAGTTTCATAAAATTATATGCCCACCATTAAATTCCATACTTTAGGCTGTAAGGTGAATCAGTATGATACCCAGAGTATAAGGGAGCGTTTCCTTAGGCATGGATTTAAGGAAACGCGGGGATCGCTAAAGTCTGATTTTTATTTTATAAATACCTGCACTGTTACCGCTGCCGCCGATCAAAAATCCAGAGGGATAATCCGCCGTTGTATTAATGAGAATCCAAAGGCTAAAGTGATAGTTACCGGTTGTATGGTCAAAAGCGATAGCAGCGAATTATCCGGGATTAAAGGCGTAGAATTGATTATCAGTAAGAGTTTTTTTAGTGATGGGATAAGCGATTTTTCTTCGCATACCCGGGCATTCCTGAAGATTCAGGATGGTTGTGATAATTTTTGCTCCTATTGTAAAGTCCCTTTGGTCCGCGGGAGGTCAAGGAGCAGGCTTTTAAAGGATGTAGTTGAGGAAGCTAGGGTTTTGGTTAAGAAAGGATTTAGGGAAATAGTTTTAACCGGGATATGCCTGGGGTCTTACGGGAAGGATCTAAGTATGGGCAAAAGTAAAGGTTTGAATTTGGTAGCGGTCATCGAAGAGTTGGAAAAGATAGAAGGATTGTTGCGGATAAGGTTAAGTTCGATTGAGGCAGGAGATGTTACGGATGCGCTAATTGATAAGTTAGCCGAATCAGGCAAACTTTGCCGGCATCTGCATATCCCAATTCAAAGTGGAGATGATCAGATACTAAGAAAAATGCGGCGCAAATATTCGCGTAAATCTTACATTAACCTGATTAAAAAGATAAAAGCTAGAATTCCGCAGGTGGCCATTACTACCGATTGCCTTGTTGGTTTTCCGGGAGAAAACGAAAAACATTTTAAGAATACGTTGGATTTGGTAAACCGTATAGTTCCTTTGAGGGTGCATATATTTCCTTATTCTGCGAGAAAAGGGACAAGCGCTTATTCGCAGGGAGCTATCGGTATCCAGCCGGACGGGTTTGTCAAAAAGAACGCCGCCATGCTTAAATCTGCCGCAGGCTTTTGTTCTAGCGCGTATAAAAAGCGTTTTTTAGGCCGTAAAATGCCTGTTCTTTTCGAATGTAAATCCAAATACGCCAAAGGGTGTTGGGAAGGTTACTCCGATAATTATATCAAGGTTTTTCTAAAATCCCGGCGCAACTTAAAAAACAAATTGATTTGCGTCAGGTTTAAGCGTATTTTTGGCGATGCTGTCTTGGCGTCTTAACTTAAGTCATTCCTTATGGTTACGTTTACATCTTGACAAAGTACAGCGAAGATGGTATAAATCAAAAATCAATCGCAAATGTCCGTTAAGATATATTTAAACAATCTTTATAATAGATTATAAAGGTCTATAGTTTTGAAATCGCCGAATGAGATGGCGAGTGGAAAAACATGGAAAGCTAGTTCTGTCTTAGAAAGGGGGATTTGTATATGAATAGAAAAGGTTTTACGCTCGTTGAAATTATGGTGATTGTGGCAATCATCGCTTTATTAGCCGCTATTATCGTTCCTAACTTTCTGAATTCAAGATTGGCTTCTAATACAGAAACAGCCAAGGTCAATATACTTAGTTTATCCAAAGCCTGTGAAACATACTCAACCGTAAATAACGGCGTGTATCCCGATTCGGTAGCAAAGCTGGCTACGTTTATAAGCGTGGCAAAATCTTACTGCGCGAATGAAACAGGAGGAATTACTTCGGTTCAGGGTTACAATTATAAGTGTTCATTAGGCGCTGGCGGCTATACCTTAGAGGCTAGTCCTGTTAAGGCTGGCATAACCGGTTCTGCTGCTTATACTGTTACTACCGGAGGGGCGCTTAAATCGTCATAAAAGCGCGCCTATTATATCCACGAAAGCCAAAATTCTCATCTTTTGCGTCAATTTGCGAAAAGTGTTGCTAAAAACACACGTTATGTTAAAATAATTTTTGATAGGAATGGTATGTTAAAAGATGCCATTTAAGCGGTAGGCTGGCACTTTAAGGATTATTCTCTATGAGAAACAATAAGGGCAGGAGTTTTGTTGTCATAATGATTGTAATTGCCCTGTCTGCTTTGGCGTTAAGGACAATCATAAACGGGATTATCAATGTCACAAGCACTCAGAATGAAGCTAACGCTCAATCTACGCTCAAGCTTGTATCTGCCGCGCTGGAAAATTACGCCAAGAATAACCAAGGCGCTTATCCTGCGAAGTTTTCTGTTCTAACCCAGTCCCAGCCGCAATATCTCGACAAAGATTATATAAAACAATCTCCCGTAAAAGGATATAGCTATAATTGCAGCCGGTTGGATGCGGCAGGATATAACTGTCATGCTTCTCCTGTGCGGTGTAAAATGACCGGTAAGGTCAATTTTAGCGTTACTACAGGTAGTTTGTTGATATCGGAAGATTGCGCTGATAAGGAATAGCGGCAATAAACCGGGGATCCTATGTATAAATTGAATTTTGTTTTCGCTAAAAAAGGTCCTATGATATATATAGGGCATTTAGACTTGATGCGTTTGTTCACGCGGGCAATGCGCAGGGCCGAACTACCGCTTAAAATGTCCGAAGGGTTTTCTCCGCATCCTAAATTTAGTTTAAAGCGGGCGTTAAAATTGGGGGTAGAAAGCGAGAATGAAGAAGGGTCTGTGGTATTAAGGATTCCGCAAGATGCGGAAGAATTTAAAAATAAATTGCAGGAACAATTACCGGAAGGGGTCATAATAAAACATGTCGAAAGAAATTTTAGTTAATATCGAGCCGCAGGAGAAGCGCGTTGCGCTTGTTCAGGACGGCCAATTGCAGGAATTTTATATCGAACGGCCGCAGGATAGAACCATTGTTGGCAACATCTATAAGGGTAAAATTGAAGCAGTCCTGCCTTCTTTGGGCGCGGCTTTTGTGGACATCGGGCTTCCCAAAAAAGGATTCCTTTATTTGTCCGAAATTGAATTTGCTTTTGAGTCGGTAGATGAGCCTAAGGCCCAAAAAGATAAAGAGATTAAGAAAGGCCAGGAAGTTTTGGTTCAGGTGGTTAAAGAATCTTTTGGCACCAAGGGCCCGAGGTTATCGACACATATCGGCTTAGCCGGAAGATACTTGGTAATTATGCCGCAGGATAAGCAAGTAGGCATATCGCGAAGGATCGAAGATGATGTTGAAAGACGGCGCTTGCGCCAGATATTTAACGAATTAAAGCTTCCCAAAGACGTTGGTTTTATCGTGCGCACCGCTGCCTGCGGTAAATCCAAGCAGGAACTTGGCCGCGACGCTCAATTCCTTTATAAGCTTTGGAAGAGGTTGGAGAAAATCGTGGAGCAGAAAAAAGCCCCCAGCCTTATTTACGAGGAGTATGATCTTACCTTAAGAGCGATCAGGGATTCTTTTACCGAAGATGTTACCAAATTGATCGTAGATTCCAAGCCCGAATATTACCGTATTCAAAACTTTATGCGTACGTTCTTAAGTTACCTGGCTAAGAAAGTGGAATTTTACCGGGGAGATGATTTATTCGCTGAAAAAGATATTGAAAAGCAGATTGCCCGGATAAACGAAAGTAAAGTCTATTTAAAATCAAAAGCGTATTTAGTTATCGAACCTACAGAAGGTTTGGTGGTTATTGATGTAAATAGCGGAGGGTTCAAAAAGAAATTCAATCAGGAAGAAACTGCTTTTAAGGTCAATACCGAAGCAGCCATCGAAGCTGCCCGTCAACTGGTTTTACGCGATCTAGGCGGTATAATCGTTATTGATTTTATTGATATGGAGAAAGAAGGGCATCGCCGCGAGATATTTAATATATTAAAGAAGGCGTTAAGTAATGACCGGGCAAAATACGATATCCTGGGTATTTCCAAATTTGGAGTCGTGGAGATGACCCGTGAACGAATACATAAGACCGTGCAGATGCTTTCTTTTCAAACCTGTCCTTATTGCCAGGGAAGAGGCAGGGTAAAATCAGCTACTACGATAGCCATTTACGCCTTAAAGGAACTAAAGAGGTTTTTGAAAGATAAAACCCTGAAAGAAGTCAATGTCACGCTTTCTCCCTCGGTAATCGCTGAAATATTGAAAAATAAAGAAGACTTGAGGTCTATAGAACATAGATTTAGGACCAAGGTAAATTTTATCTCCAATCCTACGTTGCACATAGAAGACGTGAATATAGCCTGATTTTGTTCACGACGCGACACACCCTTACTACGCACAGTTTTTTGCCTTGACCCGCGTATTTTGCTGTTATATAATATTAGTCTTTAGTAATCCGTTAAATCCATTAAAAGGGAGAGCCAGAAATGTATGCTATAATTGAAGTTGGAGCAAAACAGTACAATGTTGCAAAAGACGACATTATCCTTATTGATAACCAGCCGCTCAAAGAAGGTAAAGAAATAACACTGGATAAGGTGCTTTTAGTCTCTAAAGACAAAAAAGTCGAGGTTGGCCAGCCGTATTTGAAGAATGTAAAGGTAACTGCTGAGGTTCTATCTAGCGTAAAAGGCGAGAAAACTATAGCTTTTAAATATCGCCGCCGCAAATCTTCGCATTGGACAAAGGGCCATCGCGCCAAACTAATAGAGTTAAAGATTAAATCCATAGAAGTAGCAGGCTAAAAACGTGTCTATCGCGTTTGTTGATCAGGCGAAAATTTACGTAAAAGCCGGAGATGGCGGTAGGGGCAGCTCTAGTTTATACCGCGACAGGTCTATGCGTGTGGGCAGGCCTGATGGAGGAGACGGCGGACGGGGCTCCGATATTATAGTTATCGCCGACAGGAATCTTCATACTCTTTTAGATCTAAAGTATAACCAGCATTTCCGGGGTAAACACGGCGGTCATGGCTCGGGTAATGATAAAAAGGGGCGCGCTGCCGAACCGGTAATTATTCGCGTGCCTGTAGGGACTACGATTACCGACACTAAAGGTAACTGCGTTTTGCGTGATCTGAAAGTTGACGGAGAAGAAGTTATCGTAGCTGCCGGCGGCGCAGGCGGTAAAGGGAATAATAAGCATAGCCTTCAGGGTTTTCCCGGGGGAGTTGGCGAAGAAAAAGAGTTAATGTTAGACCTTAAGCTTATGGCTGAGGTTGGGGTGATTGGTTTTCCGAATGCGGGAAAATCCACTTTAATTTCCAATGTTTCTAATGCCCGGCCTGAAATCGCGGCATATCCTTTTACCACTAAATTTCCCATCCTTGGATTTGTCAGCCGGGGCAAAAAAACATTTGTAGCCGCGGACATTCCCGGGCTCATTAAGGGTTCGGCCGAAGGAAAAGGTTTAGGGGATAGATTCTTAAGGCATGTTGAGCGCACCAGGATTCTTATTCATGTAGTGGATATGGCGGGGTTTGAAGGAAGGGATCCGCTGGAAGATTACAAGACGATTAATCAAGAGTTGAAAAGTTTTAGTCCGTTGGTCGCTAAGAAAATCCAGATAATCGCCGCTAATAAAATGGATTTGGATGGAGCAAAAGAGAACCTTAAGAGGTTTAAAAAAACGGTAAAAAAAACGGTTTTTCCGATATCCGCGTTAAATAAGGAAGGCCTGGAGGAACTAGTTGATGCAGTCGCAAAAAAATTATAAAAGAATAGTAGTAAAGATAGGCTCAAGCCTTTTTTGTTCCAAGGCAGGAAAGCTGGATACTGCTATGTTGAGCAATATCGCCGGTCAGGTTTCCAGCCTATTGAAAGAAGGTAAAGAGATTGTTCTTGTTTCTTCAGGCGCGATAGCTTTAGGGATGTCGGTTTTAAAACTAACGGATCGCCCGAAAGAGCTTAGTTTTTTGCAGGCAGCCGCGGCTGTGGGGCAGAATGAATTGATGGATGTTTACCGGGATTTTTTTAAAGAGCGGGGGATTAATTGCGCTCAATTACTTTTGACTTGGGAGGATTTTTCCGATCGTAAGCGTTATTTGAACGCCAAGAACACGCTTAATACGCTCCTTAAATTAAATAGTGTTCCTATAATCAATGAGAACGATACTGTTTCAACCGATGAGATTAAATTCGGGGATAATGACCGGCTAAGTGCATTGGTTTCAATTTTAGTCGGCGCGGATCTTTTAATTATACTTTCCGACGTTGAGGGGCTTTGGGATGAAAATAAGAAAATAATCCGGGTTGTGGACAAAATTACCGGGACTGTTAAATCTCTGGCAAGCGCGTCCAAAAAGAAGACCTCTGTCGGCGGAATGGTTACTAAATTAGAGGCAGCGGCTGTAGTTGTCAATTCCGGTATTCCTTGTGTAATTGCCAGCGGCCACAAGAAAGATGTAATTAAATTATTGGCGGAGGATATTGGCAGCAACGGAACACTGTTTTTGTCCGGGGATAAAATGCTCGGAGCTAAAAAACGCTGGATAGCCTTTGGGACTAAGTCCAAAGGTAAAATCATAGTTGATGATGGCGCAAAGCGCGCGCTGCTTAACAAAAATAGCCTGCTTTCGGTGGGGATAGTTTCCTGCTCGGGAAATTTTTCCTCCGGGGATGTAGTGAGTATTTGTAATAATGACGATGTTGAGTTTGCCCGCGGCAAAACCGGTTTAACGGTTAGGGAGCTGGAGAAAATCAAAGGAACCCGTTTTACCAAGGAAATAATTCATCGGGATAATATTGTAATATTATAAAATTGTAAATCGTATGGACCTGAAAAAAGAAATCATACAGATTGCTAAAAACGCCAAGGCCGCTCGCGGATACCTCGCTAATCTTGCGGCCAGCGAAAAGAACCGGATTCTGAAGGAAATGGCCGGAAATCTGAGAGATAAAAAAGCTCAGATACTCAAAGCAAATAAAAAAGATATTGCGTTGGCTCGCGCCTCAAAATTACCCAGCGCCTTCATCGATCGGCTTGCGCTTGACGAGAAAGGAATAGAGGCTATGGCTTCCGGTATCTTAGAGGTGATAAAATTAGATGATCCGATAGGCAAAGAGATAAAATCCTGGCAGGTTCCGTCGGGTTTGCGGATACATAAGGTGCGCGTTCCGTTGGGTGTAATTGCGATAATTTATGAAGCCCGTCCGAATGTTACCGCGGATTGTATCGGCTTGACCTTTAAATCGGGAAATAGCGTAATTTTAAGAGGAGGAAGCGAAGCCCTGAATTCCAATATCGCTATTTTTGAGGCGATTAATGAAGCGGCCAAAAGGAATGATCTTCCGGATGGTGTCATAAATATTATTACCACTAAAGACAGGCGTGCTATCGACGTCTTGCTTAAATTAAATGACTATATTGATGTGGTTATCCCGCGGGGAGGCGAAGGACTTATTAAAAAAGTCGTGAAGCTTTCACGGATACCCGTAATCAAGCACTATAAAGGAATCTGTCATGTTTTCGTCGATGGCTATGCGGATTTGAATATGGCCGAAACTATTTGTTTTAACGCCAAGGTAGAACGGCCGGGAGTTTGTAATGCTATGGAGAGTATGCTTGTGCATCGCGATGTTGCCGTCCGTTTCCTCCCCGGAATGCTCAAAAAATTTAAAGAAGCCCAAGTGGAAATTCGGGGCTGCGCTCTTACGCAAAAAATCGGCAAGGATGGGATAAAGAAAGCTACGGACAAAGATTACCGCACCGAATATTCGGATTTAATCCTTGCGGTGAAAGTGGTGGATAGTTTTGATGAGGCGGTTGACCATATAAATGAATACGGCTCGCATCATTCGGATAGCATTGTTACTGACAATGAAAACAACGCTAAAGAATTCCTCAAAAGAGTGGATTCGGCTTGTGTGTATGTGAATGCTTCGACGCGTTTTACCGACGGAAATCAGTTCGGCATGGGTGCAGAAATAGGCATCTCTACCGATAAATTGCACGCCCGCGGCCCGATGGGGCTGGAAGAATTGACCAGCTATAAATATATTGTGTATGGAAACGGGCAGATTAGAAAATAATGACAAATGACAAAATCCAAAGCACAAAATAAATTCAAAATCAAAATTACAAATATAAAAACCAGGGTTTTGTCATTTGTAATTTGTCATTTAAGTTTATTTTGAATTTTGGAATTTGGTATTTGACATTAACAGTTTCTTTGGCTTGCAATTTTACTTTTTGCGTTTTTACTTTTGAGTTAACCGATTAAATTATGAAGATAGGTATTTTAGGCGGCACATTTAATCCCGTTCACATCGGCCATTTGATTCTGGCCGAAGAGGCAAGGGAGAAACTCGGGTTGGATAAGATTATTTTTGTGCCGGTGAATCTTCCACCGCATAAAGGTAATCAAGATATCGCTGACGCGGCTAGCCGGTTTAAAATGCTCAAATTAGCCGTCAAGGGTAATAAGTATTTCGGGGTTTCGGATATAGAGATAAAAAGAGAAGGCCGCTCTTATACAATTGATACAATACGCGTATTCAAAAAGAAATTTCCTTGCGACCAATTTTATTTTATCATTGGTTCGGATTTGCTTAAATATCTGGATGAGTGGAAGGATTTGGATGAAATAAGCAAATTAGTTAAATTTGTCACAGCTACCCGGCCGGGTTACCCTCTGGAGAATATTCCGCCGCATTTTGAAACCTTGAAAATAAGGGCGGTTGATGTTTCGGGTTTCCAGGTACGTCAGTGCATAAAAGAAAATAAGTCATTTAGATACGTAGTTCCCGAATCCGTGTTTAATTTTATAAATAAAAAAAGGTTATATAGATGAAGATAAAAATTGCTCCGTCAATATTATCCGCTGATTTTAGCTGCCTTGGAGAAGAGATTAAAAAGGTTGAGAAGGCTGGCGCCGATATGCTCCATATCGACGTTATGGACGGGCATTTTGTTCCAAATATCACTATCGGCCCGATTGTGGTCAAATGTATCCGTAAATGCACGAAATTACCTTTGGATGTGCATTTGATGATTGAGAATCCGCAAAAATATATCGATACCTTTATTGATGCCGGAAGCGATATGATTACTGTGCATATAGAAACTATTTCAGGTTTAAGGCTTGGGATTCAAAAGAGAAAGCTGAAATCCAAAGGGGTTGAGCTTGGTGTATCTTTTAATCCGGCTACACCAGTAGCTCGGATTAAACCTGTATTGAAATACGCGGATTTTATTCTGGTAATGTCGGTTAATCCGGGTTTTGGCGGGCAAAGCTTTATCCCGGCGGCAATTCCCAAAATTAAAGAATTGCGCGCGATTTTTAAAGGAGATATTTCTGTGGATGGCGGCATAAACGAGTTAACCGCGCAAAGCGTTGTCAGGGCCGGCGCCAATGTTCTGGCAGCCGGATCCTATGTTTTTGGCGCGAAAGACAAAAGAAAAGCTATAGAAAGGATTAGAAATGCAGGGTAATAGCGAGATTAAATTCGGGACAGACGGGTGGCGGGCGGTAATTGGCGATACTTACAATTTTAAGAATTTGAGGATTTTGGCTCAAGCTACGGCGGATTACCTGGGAGAGGGGAAAAAAATCGTTATTGGTTTTGATACCCGTTTTATGTCAGGAAAATTCGCCTTTGTTGTAGCCGAAGTTATAAGTAATAATGGCATAGAGGTAATTCTTTCGGATAGGCCGGTGCCTACCCCGGCATTAAGCTTGGCAGTAAAAAATATGAAAGCCGATTTAGGGATTATGATTACTGCCTCCCACAATCCTGCAGAATATAACGGTTTCAAAGTTAAGATGCCTTCAGGCGGCGCTGCGCCGGTTGAAGTTACTCAGGAAATCGAAAAACTTTTGGGGCAAAAATCCCCCGTGGAAAGAAACGAAAAGACAATTTCTGTTAAAGAATCCGATTTAACCAAAGATTATGTCAAGTTCATTCGTTCGTATATCGATTTTAAGAAAATAAAGAACAAGAAATTTAAAGTTTTGGTTGATGCGATGTATGGTTCGGGAGATAGTTTTATCGGCCAGATTTTAAAAGGCACCAAAATTAAGCTTGAGTTTATGCGCAACTCAATAAATCCTTCTTTTGGCGGCAAGAGGCCTGAGCCGGTTGAGGAAAATCTGGAAGAGTTAAAAGAGCGGGTGAAAAAAGAGAAATTCGATTTAGGTATTGCTCTTGATGGAGACGCGGACAGGATTGCCGCGGTAGCTCCCGGTGGCGTATTTATCCATCCTCAGAAAATTTTAGGCCTTTTAGCGCTGCATTTAAATCAGGACAGGGGTTGGTCCGGCGGTTTGGTAAAAACGATTTGCGGGACGACGATGATGGATAACATAGCCAACTTTCTAAAAATCAAGCTTTATGAAACGCCGGTTGGTTTTAAATATATCTCTAATCTTATGGAAACAGAAGATATAGTCGCCGGAGGCGAAGAAGCCGGAGGGATGGGGGTAAAAAATTATATCCCTGAACGCGATGGAAGCATGGCCGGAATGCTGCTAATTGAAATGATGATTTTTCGCAATAAAAATATCCTTAAGATACTGAATGAGATGGAGAAACAGTTCGGCAAGTTTTATTATGTGCGCGCTGACTTGCATTTGGAAAAACGGGTGGAACCTAAAAAAGAAAACCTGCCGAAAGAATTATTGGGCAAGAAGGTGGTTGATATAAAAGATTATGACGGTTTGAAATTGGTTTGTGTGGATCAATGGTTGATGTTTCGCGGTTCGGGAACCGAGCCGATTATGCGTATTTACGCGGAAGCAAAAAGCCTGACGCAGGCAAAGAAACTTTTGGAATTAGGAAAGAAGGTAATTTTGGAGAATGGCGTATAGGCTTAGCAGGTTTATACTTCTTCTATTGTGCAAGCTTTTTTTCCGTATTGAATTTAAAGGCAGGGAATTCATCCCTGAAACAGGCGGATTTATTCTGGTCAGCAACCATTTTAGCTATTTGGATCCTATTGCGGTTGGGACGGCGTGCCCGCGCAGTGTAAGTTTTATGGCTAAGAATACCCTGTTTAACTATCCAGTTCTTTCCGGATGGCTTAAGGCAGTTAATGTCATACCTGTAAGGCGCGGTTCAGCGGACCTATCAGCGATAAGAAAAGCGCTTAGTAACGCCAAGTCGGGAAACGGGTTAGCTTTGTTTCCCGAAGGAACGCGCCGGACAAAGGAGACCGCGTTTGTCGACCCTGAACCAGGCGCGGGATTTTTGGCGGATAAGTTGAATGTGCCGGTCATTCCTGCGTTTGTGTCGGGAACAGAAGTAGCCTTGCCGAGGGGAACAAGAAGATTGTGCTTGGCAAAGGTAAAAGTAGTGTTTGGCAAAGAAATCCATATAGAAAGGGGGAAGCCTTATCATGAAATTTCTGAAATGATAATGGCTAACATAAAGAATTTAGCAAACGAGAATAATTAACTATTCAGTTAAGAGGTTAGTTCAAAACTAAATAATAAATCGTAAAGGAGAATTTAAAATGACAGGCTCAAGGCAGGAATTAGAACAATTGTATAATGAAAGCATCAAGATTATTAAAGAAGGGCATGTGGTAACGGGTAAAATCGTAGCCATAAAGCAAAAAGAGGTTTTAGTGGATGTAGGTTTTAAATCTGAAGGAGTAGTTCCTATTACCGAATTCTCAAAAGCGGATTTGGAAGTGGGCAAAGAAATCGAGTTTTTCCTGGAGTCAATAGAAAATGATGCCGGAAATATCGTGTTGAGCCGAGAGAAGGCGATAAGTATACAGGGCTGGGATCAAGTGGTTAAGTTTTCCCACGAAGGGACGCTTATTGAAGGAAGGCCGGTTAAGAAAGTTAAAGGCGGATTCCTCGTCGATGTTATGGGGATAGAAGGATTTTTGCCTCTATCGTTATCCGCTTTTAAGAATATCGCGGATAAAGATATACTTTATAAATCTTTCCAGTTCAAGATTGTTAAGGTCAATAACCTGAGGCGCAGTATAATATTAAGCCGCAGGGAAGCCGTGCAGAAAGAAAGAGATGTCGCTAAGGATAGAATCTGGCAGGAGTTAAAAATCGGGAGTATTGTTCCGGGAACAGTCAAGGCAATAACGGATTTCGGAGCCTTTATCGATTTAGGCGGGGTGGATGGGCTTTTGCATATTACCGATATGTCTTGGTCAAAGATAAGCCATCCTTCGGAGATAGTCGCTTTAGGCGGTAAAATCGAGGTTGTGATTCTTAACTTAGACAAAGAATCCGGTAAAATCTCTTTGGGCTTGAAACAAAGAATGCCTGATCCGTGGTCCGACATTGTCAGTAAATTCAGTGTAGGCGCAAAGGTAAAAGGCAAAGTTGTCAATATTCTCCCGTATGGCGTATTTGTAGAGTTGGAAAAAGGGGTCGAAGGGTTGATTCATGTTTCCGAAATCTCCTGGACCAAGAGAATCAATAATCCGCAGGAGATGTTTGCCGTCGGAGATATGCTCGAGACCCAGATTATCAGCGTTGATAAAGACTCGCGCAGGATTTCGCTCAGCTTAAAACAATTAGAGCAGAATCCGTGGTTAGATGCCGAATCGAAATATGCGCAAGGTTCTACCGTCAGCGGCAAAGTGCGGGGATTTACCGATTATGGCGCGTTTGTCGAATTGGATAATAGCCTGGAGGGAATGATTCATGTTTCCGATATGTCTTGGACCAAGAGAATCGGCCATCCGCAAGATGTATTAAAGAAGGGCCAGAAGGTTGATGTGATGGTTATTTCCGTTGATAGCCAAAACAGGCGTATCGCCTTAGGCTTAAAACAGCTTCAGGAAAATCCTTGGGGCAAGATTGCCGAAAAATATCCATTAGATACGGTTTTAGAAGCGGAAGTAGTCAATCTTACCGACTTTGGTGTTTTTGTAAAAATGGAGGATGATCTGGAGGGGTTGATTTATTCCAGCGAGATTGATAAAGATTCCGTATCCAAATTAAATCCCGGAAACAAAATTCAGGTTAAGGTGATTAAAGTGGATGTGGAGCAGGCCAAGATAGGTTTAACAGCGAGGATATAAAACATTAAAAACAGGGACGGTTCTATTCTATATAGCCATTTAGCATAGAACCGTCCCTATATGAAAAAATATGGATATCAATAAGCAAGTAGAGATCATTAAGCGTGGAGCAGTGGATTTAATCTCCGAAGTGGAATTGCGTAAAAAGCTCGGGGAGAATCGTCCGCTTAAAATCAAAGCCGGTTTTGATCCTACAGCTCCGGATTTGCATCTGGGGCATACCGTGCTTTTAAGGAAATTGCGTCAGTTTCAGGATTTAGGCCACGAAGTTTATTTTCTTATCGGTGATCTTACCGGTCAAATCGGAGATCCTACTGGTCGTTCAGAGAAAAGAAAACAACTTACCAGGGAAGAAGTTCTTAAAAATGCAGAATCCTATAAAACGCAAGTTTCTAAAATTTTAGATACCGGGAGTGAAAGCCTTAAAATTAAGTTTAACAGCGAATGGCTTAGTAAAATAGACATATTCGGTTTGTTACATCTAACTACGCATTCTAGCGTTGCTCAAATGCTCGCCAGAGAAGATTTTAAGAAACGTTATGTTAGCGGGGAGGATATTTCAATACTGGAATTTATGTATCCGTTGATACAGGGCTATGATTCTGTAGAGCTCAAGGCAGATATAGAGTTGGGTGGAACTGACCAGAAATTTAATCTTTTAATGGGCAGGCAGATGCAGAAGGACTACGGTCAGCCTCAGCAGATTGTTATCACTATGCCGCTTTTAGAGGGGACTGACGGCATTCAGAAAATGAGTAAGTCTTACGGCAACTACATTGGCATAAACGAATCGCCAAAAGAGATGTTTGGCAAAATTATGTCTGTTTCCGACGAGCTTATGCTTAAATACTATGAGTTACTTACAGGGGAAAATCTGGATAATATCAAGAATATGCATCCCAAAGAAGCCAAAGTAAATTTAGCCAAAATTATAATCTCTCAATATCATTCAAAAGAAGCCGCAGAAAAAGAAGCGTTGGAATTCCAGCGGGTTTTTTCCCAAAAAGAGATTCCTCAGGATATGCCCGAATTTAAATCCGATTCCCAAAAAACAATAGTTACTATACTCACCGAAAGCAAGTTAGCCGCAAGCGGCAATGAAGCCCGCAGGCTGATTAAGCAAGGCGCAATAACTTTTGACAATCAGAAGATAGAGAAGGAAGATTTTGTTCCTAAAGCGGGCGGCATTCTTAAGGCCGGCTCCCGCAGGTTCCTAAAAATTGTGCTATAATTTTCAATTATGCTCTGTACCCTAATCGGCCTAAGCGCCGCTACCTTAACAATGTTTTCTTTTGTTCCGCAGATAATCAGGTCGTTGCGGACCAAATCTGTTAAAGACGTCAGCCCCATCACTTTATTCCAGCTCTCCATGGGAGTTTTTCTCTGGATAATTTACGGGATTCTCCGGCGGGACCCGGTAATCATCATCGCAAATGTAATAACCATAATAACTTTGTCCGTGCTCATATTCTTATATTTTAAATTTGGCAAGGGGGCTAAATGAAAGGCATAATTCTGGCTGGCGGAAAAGCTACGCGGCTCTATCCTATCACTAAAGGCGTTTGCAAGCAGATGCTTCCTGTTTACGACAAGCCGATGATCTATTATCCGCTTTCGGTTTTGCTGCTGTCCGGAATAAAGGATATCCTGATTATTTCCACTCCCAAAGATTTACCCCGTTTTAAGGACCTGTTGGGTGACGGCGCAAGCCTGGGGATTAAGCTTTCGTATGCGCAACAGGAGTCTCCCCGGGGTATTGCCCAAAGTTTCATCATCGCCGAGAAATTCATCGGAGATTCCAGCGTTTGTCTTATCCTCGGAGATAATATTTTCTACGGATACAATTTAGGCGAGCTTTTACAGGAGGCAGCCAAAATCAAAGAAGGCGCGCTAGTATTCGGTTATTATGTCAAAGATCCTGCCCGTTACGGAGTAATTGAATTTAATAAAAATTGCAAGGTGTCGGCTATAAGGGAAAAGCCGAAAAATCCTCAAACCAACTGGGTTGTTTCCGGCCTGTATTTTTATGATAACAAAGTGGTTGATATCGCTAAAAAAATTAAGCCTTCGAGCCGCGGAGAATTAGAGATTACCGCAGTCAATAATGAATACATAAAAAAAGGCAGGCTGGAAGTTAAATTTCTCGGCCGCGGTTACGCTTGGCTGGATACCGGAACTTACGAATCATTAATCGACGCCTCGACATTTATTAAAACAATCGAAGAGAGGCAGGGCCTGAAAATCGGCTGTATCGAAGAAGTCAGCTATCGAATGGGTTATATCGACAAGAAGCGCCTGTTAAAATTAGCCGCGCAGATCCCCACCAGTTACGGCGATTACCTGAAGGATTTACTAAAAAATGAATAACAAAATATTAATCTTAGGCAAAGGTTTTATCGGCGAGAAACTGCAAAAGGCTTTTGACTGCGCTATTTGCTCAAGTTTCATCCGGAATTTTAAGGACGCCGAAAAAATAATCAAAAAGTATAACCCTAAAATCATCATTAATTGCATAGGCTCGACCGGAAAGAACAATGTGGATGACTGCGAGCTGGATAAAGACGCTACCCTGCTTGCCAACAGTTTTGTTCCGCTTATTTTGGCCGAAGCCGCTTTGCGCAACAACATAAAACTGGTGCATATCAGCAGCGGATGTATTTTTAAATTTAACTATTCTTTGGATAAGCCGCTAGCGGAAGAAAAAACCCCGGATTTCTTCGGCCTGTTTTATAGCCGCTCCAAGATTTATCCCGAGTTAGCCTTGGCCGAACTTAGTAGGAAATATAATATTCTAATTTGCCGCATCCGGATTCCGCTGTTGAACCAACCGCATCCCAAAAACGTCTTGGATAAATTGATTAAATATGGAAAAGTCATAACTTTGAAAAATTCGGTAACCTATATTCCTGATTTTATCCGGGCGTTGGAACATTTGCTTAAAATTGACGCCAGAGGAATTTACAATTTGGTAAATAAAGGCGGATTAAGCTACCCCGAGTTAATGGAAGTTTACAGGAAATACGCGCCGGATTTTAAGTATGAAACAATTGATTTCCGTAAATTAGGGTTAGTGCGCACGAATTTACTCCTGTCCACGCGTAAACTCGAGAAAACAGGTTTTAAAGTGAGGCCGATTGATTCGGTTCTGGAAGAATGCGTAAAAGAATACCTAAAATATTAATTACCGGCGGCGCCGGGTTTATCGGCAGCGCTTTTGTGCGATTATTCATCAGGGACGGTTCTATGCTAAATGGCCATAAGAATAGAACCGTCCCTATAGTTATTGACAAGCTTACCTATGCCGGCGACCTCAAGCGCCTTAAAGAATTAAAAGAAAGTTTTAAGTTCTACAAAACCGATATCTGCGATAAAAACAAAATCAGGTCTATTTTTTCTCAGGAAAAGCCGGATAGCGTAGTTCATTTTGCCGCCGAGAGCCACGTAGACCGCAGCATTAATGATGCCGCGCCATTCATTGAAACCAATGTCAAGGGCACACAAGTTCTTCTTGACGCCTCCCGTAAACACGGAGTAAGTAAGTTTATTTTTATTTCCACCGACGAGGTTTACGGAGAAATCGCCAATGGCAAGTTTACCGAGAATTCCCCTATTAAGCCAAACAGCCCTTACGCCGCTTCCAAAGCGGCAGCAGACCTTTTGGTTCAAGCCTATATCAGGACCTACAAATTCCCCGCGATAATCATTCGCCCTTCAAATAATTATGGCCCTTGGCAGTATCCGGAAAAATTGATTCCACTGGCTATCCTTAGAATATTGGAGGGTGGCAAAATTCCGGTTTATGGCAAAGGTTTGAACGTGCGCGAATGGCTCTATGTTGATGATTGCGCGCGGGGTATTTTGGCGATACTAAAAAAAGGAAAAGCCGGAGAAGTCTATAATTTAGGCGGCGCCTGCGAGAGCAGAAACATCGATACAGTAAAATTGTTACTCAAAACCCTGGGAGCCAATCCCGGCAGATTCGCATTTGTCTCAGACCGCCTCGGCCATGATATAAGATACAGCCTTAATTCGGCAAAAACTGCCGGAGAGATCGGCTGGAAACCGGATATCTCGCTTGCCCAGGGCCTTAAACTCACCGTTGCTTGGTCGCTTGAGCATCAAACTTGGCTTAAGAGCAAATTAAAAGATATCAACAAACTATATAATAAATAGAAATGTCCATTGTCCTGATTACAGGTTCTTGCGGCTTAATCGGCTCTGAAACCGTCAGCTTCTTCGCGGACAAAGGCTTTGATATCGTCGGAATTGATAATAATATGCGCAAAAGTTTCTTTGGCGCGGATGGCTCAATCCTTTGGAATAAAAAACGCCTGCGCAAACAATACAAAAACTATACTCATTTCTCCGTCGATATCCGTAACGAAACCAAAATAAACAGAATCTTCAAGAAGTATGGCTCGCAAATCGCTTTAATCGTCCATACGGCGGCCCAGCCTTCCCACGATTGGGCGGCAAAAGATCCGATTGTGGATTTTGGAATAAATGCCGGCGGAACCCTTGTGTTGCTCGAAGCCTTCCGTAAGTTTTGTCCCAAGTCGGTTTTTATTTTTACCTCTACCAATAAAGTCTACGGCGATACCCCAAACCGCCTTCCTTTGATTGAAAAAGAAAAACGTTTTGAGATTCCGGAAAGCCACAAGTATTATAACGGCATAGATGAGGATATGAGTATCGATAATTGCCTGCATTCAGTCTTTGGTTCCTCAAAATTAGCCGCCGACATTATGACGCAGGAATATGGAAAATATTTCGGCCTTAAGACGGGAATTTTTCGCGCCGGCTGTCTTACCGGCCCGCTGCATTCCGGAGTGGAACTGCACGGATTTTTATCCTATTTGGTTAAATGCTGCGTAACAAAACGCAAATATAAAATTTATGGCTACAAAGGCAAACAGGTCAGGGATAATATCCATTCTTTTGATCTGGTAAACGCCTTTTATCATTATTTCCAGCATCCCCGCCGCGGAGAAGTCTATAACATAGGCGGAGGAAGGTTTGCCAACGTTTCGGTCCTTGAAGCAATAGAAATGTGCGAGAAACTAAGCGGCGAGAAACTTGATTATGAATATATCGCTACTAATCGTATCGGCGACCACGTCTGGTGGATTAGCGATGTCTCCAAATTCAAATCGCATTACCCGGATTGGCAATATAAATACGGCATAGAAGGCACAATCAAAGAAATCTATGAAGCTTACCGATAATCTCCGCAAGCGTTTTATTGCGGCCGAATCCGATTCTCTGGTCATCGAAACCATCCAAACCATATCCAAAACCAAACGTCAAAAACTGCGCGTAGTCAAACTTAAAGGCGTTTGGCGCGCCAATGAATACAACGAACTGGTTTTCGAAGCCAAAGCGCGCATGGGCACGGCCAAAAAACCGGATAAATATACCTTCACGGGCGCTTGGAAAATAAATAAAAACCAGCAGATTCAATACAACTGCGGCGAAGGCCCGGATGTATTGACCTTTAAGGGCCACTGGAACATATCTTCCGCGAATAAGCTTGTCTATATACTGGAAGGAAGCTCAACCTCGCGTTTTGAATTCAAAGTCCAGCTTGAGTCGCCGTCGCTTTATCCTAAAGAAGGAGAAATTCGCTATCGTATCGGCATAGGCACGCGTAAAAGCCGGCTAACCCAAGGCCAACTGGTTATTTTATACGGCCAGTGGAAATTCGGCCGCAACTTAAGCCTCTCATTTCAAATGGATTATGGGCAAGGCAGGATAAAAGAAATAGAGTTCGGGGCTTCGGCAACCTTTGGCCCGGACAAGATAACTTTTGCCCTTAATAACGAGTTTGGCAAGCCTTTAAGCATAACTCTTACTATGACACATAAATTCTTGGAACATCTTGACGCCAAAGCTTTTATAAGATTGAAATCCCGCCAAAATGAACAGTCTGTAGAAGCCGGGATAACCATTCCTTTTTAAGCAAAAACTTGCCATAAGGGATTAGTCAATAGATCCTTACCCCCTTGATCCACAAAAGCAAGGTAGTTTTTAAGCAATACATCAAGGTCAATAGCAGCTGTCATAAGTAATCGTTTATCTAGGTCAGGCTTTTTCTCTTGGGCTAACTGCCAAGGAGTCTTATGTTCTTTGTAAGTATTGGGCCGTTCAAGGTTAAAGAATAG
>DJWJ01000004.1 GCA_002440965.1 Candidatus Omnitrophica bacterium UBA6233 | reverse complement strand
GTACATATTGATAGAAGCACCGCCATGTTGTAAACGGAGCAGTCTCAAGGAGCCCCCTATAGGGGGCTCCCGACGAGAAAACGAGCCGGCGCTCTTTTAAAATAAAGTTCTTCACCAATCTTTTTGTCATTTAATTTTGAGAATTCGGCGAGTAAAAATTAAATGACCGGATTCTAAATTTCCCTCTTCCCCCTACTCTCTTCTGCCATTTCGCCGTGAAAGGAGCTTTGCCCATGCGCTACTTTATCTACGCCCGTAAGTCAACTGATGATGAAGACCGACAGGTTTTATCTATTGAGGCCCAGCTAAAAGAAGTGCGAGAATACGCCCAGCGCGAGGATCTTATTGTCATTAAGGAGATTATTGAAGCTAAGACCGCTAAGAAGCCCGGGCGCCCACTGTTCAATGATATGCTCTTGCAGATTGAGCGCGGTACCGCTGAAGGCATACTTGCATGGCACCCTGACCGCTTAGCAAGAAACAGCGTTGACGGCGGCAAGATAATCTATTTGGTTGATCAAAAAGTTATAAAGGACTTGCGCTTCCCTACTCTGCGCTTTGATAACAACGCGCAAGGCAAATTTATGCTCTCTATCGTCTTTGGCCAGAGCAAGTATTACATAGACGCGCTCTCGGAGAATATCCGCAGAGGTATTCGCTTAAAGCTAAGTAAGGGTATCTGGCCGCAGTGGGCGCCCGTGGGCTACCTTAACGACCGCAAGACCCGCTCAATTATCTTAGACGAGGGCAAAGCTCCTTTCGTCAAGAAAGCCTTTGAGCTCTACGCAACGGGCTCTTATACTCTAGCAGGAATTCGCGAAAAGATAAACTCCCTTGGTATGAACGGCAGGAGGAATAAGCCTCTATCTATTAGCGACTACCAGTTTATGCTGCAGAATCCCCTCTACTACGGCATCTTCCGCTACAAGGGCGAGATGTACGAAGGCACACACGAACCAATTATCTCCAAGAAACTTTTTGATCGGTGCCAAGAGGTAATGCGGCTGCGCGGCAAGCACAAAGAAAAACAAAGCAAAAGCTTTGTTTTTAAGGGGCTGATGCGGTGCGGGGAGTGCGGAAGGTCAATTACCGCAGAGGTTCAAAAAGGACATACTTACTATCATTGCACAAAGCGGCTTGTGCGTTGCTCGCAGAAATACGTGCGTGAAGAAGCGCTTGCCGCGCAGGCCAAAGCTATCATTCAAAAAGTTTCTCTACCGGATGATTGGACGAGGAAAATTTTAGAGCAGTTAGAGAAAGATAAAAATAGCTGCGTCCAATCATCCTTACCCCAGCAGCAAAATCTGGAAGTTAAGATCAGGGAAGTTGATGATAAGGTTAGTAAGCTGATAGATATTTACCTGGCAGGCACTATCACCTTAGAAGAATACCAGCAAAAAAAAGAATTTTTTATTAATGAAAAGAAGGAGCTACAGGAATCTGCGCGGGATTTTGCTGCTGGGGCTGATAATTGGTTCGAACCGGCTCGTGACTTCGTAATCTCTTTGAATAGAGCCCGTTGCGCTGCGGAAGAGGGAAATTTAGAATCCCAGAAAGAATTTCTGAAAAAGATTGGTTCGAACTTTATTTTAAAAGAGCGCCGGCTCGTTTTCTCGTCGGGAGCCCCCTATAGGGGGCTCCTTGAGACTGCTCCGTTTACAACATGGCGGAGAGTGGAGGATTTGAACCTCCGATCGTCTTACGACGATAACGGTTTTCGAAACCGCCGCATTCGACCACTCTGCCAACTCTCCCTTAAACCTTAACCGCGCTTAGTTTTTCTTCGCGAATGCCCCAAATCAAATGCTTGTATTCGTCAAGCATCCTGTAAGTATTAAAATGCGCGCCGGCGGCAACGCAATTAATCATTTTATCAATCCACGGTGAAGCAAAACTTGAGTTTCCTCCGCGGGAAGCCGTATAATACATAGCAGCCATCTCTTCCAAAGATTGATAAAGCTCATCTACATCTTCTTTCAGATAATGACCGAATTCAGAATCAAATTTTCCTTCAACATAACGACGCCCGAATATTTTACCTATCCCCATATCCTCAGCTTCCACCACCCAGCCATCAAGCGTAGACATCTGCACTACTCCGTTAAGCATAGCCTTCATGCCGCTAGTGCCGGAGGCTTCAAAAGGAGGAACAGGATTATTCAGCCACATATCGACGCTAGAGGTGAGCAGCTTACCCATATGAATATCGTAATTCTCCAAAATCAAGATTTTCAGATAATCATAAACTCCCTCAAGAGCATCCACTTTATCCATCATTTCATTAAGGTATGTAAAAGCCAAATTATCATTAGGATGAGCTTTCCCCGCCAAAATTATCTGCAGAGGGCCAACTTTCTTAGCTATCTGCAAAAGCCTTTGGACATCTTGCAAAATAAGGCTCGGCCTTTTATAAGCGGCGATCCTGCGCGCCCAACAAACAGTAAACACATCCTCTTTTAATTTCCACTTCTCAAGCAAAGAACAAAAACGGGATTTATTAACCTGATGCGCCTCCCAGATCTGCTGGCGGAACTCAAGATTATTTCTTAATTTAGGCGCCTCTGCCAAACCCATCGGGCTTGACTCGATATCTTTAATTACTGGATTAAAACGTTTATAAAGATCCATAAAACTTTTAGATATCCAGGTGTACGGATGAACGCCGTTAGTAACATAGCGTATCCTCTCTTTGTATTCGGGAAATTGCAGCTGCATTACTTCCTGATGCCTCTTAGCCACCGCGTTTATGGAAGAAGAAACATTCATCGACAAAAGCGTAAGGTTGATCAACCCCGGCCTCTCCCTGCCGAATTTCTGCACAAGCCTAAAATCCTCATCCCGCAGGTTAGGGCGGATATCATCCTCGGAAAAACGATCATGCCCGGCCTGAACCGGAGTGTGGCAAGTGTAATAAAATTTACTTTTTAACGCTTCTACCCCGCTATCAGAAAACCCGCCAGCTTTTGCCACAAAGGCAAGCGCGGCATGTCCTTCATTAAGATGAAAAATATCGATGTTGTAACTTAATTCTTTGATCGCGGCGACCCCACCGAAACCAAGCACGACCCTCTGCATCAACTTGATCCAGTTATTATCGCTGCGATACAACTGGTCAGTCAACGCCTTTATCTCTTCGCTGTTCTGAGGTATTTCGGCATCAAGCAGGATAAGCGGAACAACATAATCATGTTTATAACTATAGACATAATATTTCCAAAGCCGCAGATGAATCTCCCTATCCCTAAGCTTTACAGTCACGATATTTTTAAGTGGAATAAGCCCCGGATAACTATACGGATCCCAATGCATTTTTTCCGGCACCTGGCCGTATTTAAACCAGAATTTCTGACGGAAATAACCGGAATGCCACAATACACCAATAGCTGCTGCCGGCATTTTGTAATCTGCCATGGTTTTGACCGTATCTCCGGCCAATACACCCAAACCTCCGCTATATATAGGAAGATCAATAATGCAATCAATGTTTACGTCAAATAAATAATCTGCCAGTCTATAGTTTGAAAAAACGGTATTCTCGGGGATTTTATTCTGAGGATCAATCTGATTCTTGGAAGTAAAAGTATTATAAAAACTGGTTGCTAAGCCATACTCCATCGAGAAATAGGCGATGCAGCGCTCGCTCTCCTGCCGTAACCGCCTTTCCGCCTGAACAATCAACTCTAGGGGCATACCAAAATATTTGCCGTCGCAAATATCCCGGGAGTAACGCTCGCTGAATCCCTCAACGTCAACTAAAGAAAGAAATTCCTTTAATGGATCATCATTTTGCATATTTTTGTTTCCTGATTATCGGTGGGGCTGGGATTCGAACCCAGGGCGGGGAGAACTCCCCGCAACAGTTTTCAAGACTGCCGCTTTCAACCGCTCAGCCACCCCACCTCAAGGCTTAACCATAAAAAGCTGCGAAAATACAGCCTTAAAAATTGAACTGGCTGCGGAATACGTTTCGTTACAATAACAGACAAGAGAATATTCCCTGAACAAGAAACTAAAGAAAAGCGAAATTAACCCAAGATTTATTATATACATAAAAGAGAAACCGAAGATATAATTACTCTTCAGTATATCTCCTTTTTTGGAACGGATTGACCTAGCCGCAAACACCAGGTGTAGCGCCGTGCTAAAACCGAACAGAAACATGGCGTATTCCGTAAACCACTGCCCCTGAATGAAAATAGAAAGGAATAAATACAGGATAAATATGATAATTGTGTAGATCGGCAATAAATAAGGCGCCACTTTTACCAAAGGCTGAAAAAAACTGAAGATAATTTCTAAAAGCTTATGGCCTTTTTCATAAATAACTGCCGGTTCCCAGACAAACAGATAAACAATGAGCAGCGTTACCGCGCCTGACCAAAAATAATTTTGCAGTGATATTCCGACATTAGAAACCTGGGCCAAAAAAGATATCGTCGAGGAATAAACAAAAGGCAGTAAACATATCCCCAGAATAAGTTTAATAATATCGAAGATTTTATTGGACATCCAAGCTGACTTGGATGAACCTCCTCCCACGTCTCCCCGAGGCTCTCCTTTTAATTCAGGAGCGGCTTTTGGTTCTAACCACTTCTTAGGAAATCCTGTCTTTACCATCTAGATACCCCCTTAAGGCTTTAGGTATTAAAATCGAACCGTCTTCCTGCTGGTAATTCTCTAAAATCGCGGCCATCGTGCGCGCCAAAGCAATACCCGAACCATTCAAGGTGTGCACAAAATCCACCTTCCTGTCTTCCTTCTTCCTGAATCTTATATTCGCCCGGCGGGCCTGAAAACTTTCGAAATTGCTGCAGCTGGAAACTTCCAGCCACTTATCCAAACCCGAAGCGTAAGCTTCCAAATCATAACATTTAGCCGCGGAAAAACTTAAATCTTGCGTCGCTAACATCAATACCCGGTAAGGAATATCTAAAATCTGCAAAACCTCTTCGGCGTTTGCGACTAATTTTTCCAACTCAGTGTAAGAGTCTTCCGGTTTTACGAATTTAACCATCTCTACTTTATCAAATTGATGCACGCGAATTAAACCGCGAGTATCCTTTCCGTAAGTGCCCGCCTCTCTCCGGAAACAAGCGGTATAAGCAGTATAATAAACCGGTAATTTAGTTTCATCAAGAATTTCGTCGCGGAAAATATTGGTTACCGGGACTTCGGCAGTAGGAATTAAAAATAAATCATCGTCCTTTAGCTTATACATATCTTCTTCCAATTTAGGCAGTTGGCCTGTGCCCAGCATCGACGCCCGGTTTACCAAGAATGGCGGAAAGATTTCGGTATAACCGTGCTTACTGGTATGCAAATCCAGCATAAAATTAATCAGCGCGCGCTCTAATTTGGCTCCCCAGCCTTTATAAAGTATAAAATTCGAGCCGGTAATCTTGGTGGCGCGGTTGAAATCAATGATATCCAAATTTTGAGCTAAATCTATGTGCGTTTGCGGTTTAAAATTAAATGTCCGCTTCTCTCCCCAGCTGCGCATAACTGTATTTTGCGTCGGATCACCCACCGGAATAGATAAATGCGGGATATTCGGAATCGTCAGTATGATTTTATCGAGTTGGACGTCAATTTCTTTTAGTTCATTTTCAAGCTGGTTAATCTCAGCCGAAACAGCCTTCATAGAACCAATTTTATCTTTGGCGTCTTTCTTTTCTTTAAGCAAAGCGCTGATTTCGTCATTGGCTTTATTGCGCTTAGCCCTTAAATCCTCGAGCTTACCCAGAATCTCCCGGCGTTGACTATCAAGCTTAATAAAGGCATCTAAATCCAGTTTAAGATTGCGGTTTTTTAACGCTTGCTTGACTAATTCCGGATTTTCCCTGATGAATTTTATATCTAGCATTTTACCCCTTAATGACTCCTAACGGTTTCATTCTACACACCCGCTTGGCAAGGCCCGCTTTATGCACAACATCGACCACATCATTAACATTCTTATAGGCTTGCGGCGCTTCTTCGATAATCGTGTCCCGGCCGGAAGCTTTGACTATTATACCTTGAGATTCCAAATCTTTCAACAAAGTATCTGCGTTTTCAGAACGGGCGCTGGCAGTGCGCGATTTTAGGCGGCCTGCACCATGACAAGCAGAATAGAAGGTTTCGGCTGCGCCGGGTTGCCCGACAAGTAAATATGAATTCCTCCCCATATCTCCGGGAATTATTACCGGTTGACCTATTTTTTTATACTTTTGTGGTAAATCCGGATGTCCCGGAGGAATTGACCGGGTTGCTCCTTTTCTATGCACGCATAAAGTTTTCTCTTTTCCATCTATAATATGCTTTTCTATTTTTGCGATATTATGCGCCACATCATAAATTAAAAACATCCCCAGCTTCTGCCAGGAAAGATTGAATATTCTTTCAAAGGTAAGCCGGGTCAAATACATCAGGCATTGACGATTTGCCCAAGCGTAGTTAGCCGCGCATTTCATCGCTCCCAGATAAGCTTTTCCTTCTACGGAATCTACCGGCGCAGAAGCCAACTGGCGATCAGGAACATTAATGCCATATTTAGTCAGGCAATGCACCATGCTGCGGGTATAATCTTCGCAAACCTGATAACCAAATCCGCGCGAACCCGAGTGGATCATTACTGTGACTTGTCCTAAATTAAGATTAAGCTCATCGCAAGCATTTCTATCGTAAAGCTGATCGATCATTTGCACTTCCAGAAAATGATTCCCGCTGCCTAATGTCCCGGATTGCGCCTTTCCTCTTTCATAAGCGCGCTCAGAAACCGCTTCCGGATCTGCGCCGCTAATCGCTCCCCGCTCTTCAGTGCAATCCAGATCATCCTGAGTTCCAAAACCTTTCTCCACTGCCCACTTAGCGCCCTTAATTAAAATTTCCTTCTCTTCTTTGACGCTTACCCGAATATCTCCTTTAGCGCCGACACCCGAAGGAACATCCGAAAATAAAGCGTGGGTTAAATCTCTTAATCTATCTTTTACATCTTCAAATTGTAAATTTGTTTTGAGCAGGCGCACGCCGCAATTTGAAACAACAAAATTATTGGCAACAAAATTATGATCGGGATGGCCCACGGTAAAATCATAAACATAATCATCGTATCTCGCGTCCAAAACAGACTTAACGTGCTCCCAAACCATTCCTGAACAACCTAAGCCCTTTGTGTTTATCTCAATATATTCTTCGAAGGTTAAATCATTACCCCACATTCTTGGCCCTGTCTTCCTCTTTTCATACAAAGAACGTTCAATAAATCTACGGCTAATATGAGAAGAGCTTGTTAAATAATCATAAAGTTGTTCCCTATCCCAATTTCCTGAATTATATAGCGCTGGAGCCAGAACCGCTACTTCCTGCCTCTCTTTGATAACCTGCTTCCTAAACTGTAAGTAGCCGACTGCGCAATTTGCTAAAAACGCTCTTTTCTCATTATATTCAAAGCTAATTTTGCTATACAGGTTAATAAGGTTTTGTGGCTGGCTTGCAGCCATTAATCTAAGACGATAAGAAATTAAACCTTGTTCATTAACAAATTCCTTCCTCTTGCTTATCGCATAAGTAGAAACGCCAAACTCAGATAACAATTCAGCAATGGCTTGTAGAAATCTATAACCGCTAGTAAGAGAAGACGCAATTTTATTCATAGAAAGAGTAGGGCAATAAAAATTATATCCGTAGCCGGTCATAGTGGAAGGAGTTGATAATTCAGCTCCAAATAAACCCGCCAGAAACAATCTTTTCTGCCAAAGGCGCGCTTTTAATATCCATTCAGGCAATTCATATGATTGATAGCATTTATTTCCTACAGGCGTACCTAAAGCAGCCAGAAGAATAGCCAAAGAATTAGAAGAACATTTAAGCCAAGTTTCTCTACGATTAAATTCGGAGACACCGTACATTGTCTTTATCCTATGATGCCGAGCCCGGAAATATATTCCTGAGCTGAAACCAATCTTAAGCAGATCTTCTTGTATCTTTCTTAAATCATTCTCTTCTCCAAAAAAACAAACAGTACCTTGTTTTTCCTTTCCTGCGAAATAAATTGTCCCATCCCCAAAACAATAGCCCATAATCTTAAGAAGATACGGCAATTGGACAGAATCATATCTTAATGGCAGCAAACTCCTGGCATTAAGGCAACTCATTATCTGTTCAAAAGCATTTCCGCACAGACTTTTTCCTAATTCTAGAAACTGCTTTTCAATCTTTTGTTTATTAACTACAACGCCAGAACCAGGTTTTTCGTAAATTACTCCTTCAAAAGGATAAATAGCCACTTCTTCACCCTCAACTAATTCACCAGCCTGTTTCATACCATCTTTTGCATAAAAAGGGTGCTCGCTTGTAGCAGTAATTTGCCTGTCAGCCTCAGTAGTAATGTTAAGAACCATAGAGCGTGGTTTTTGTTTTAAGAATCTTATTATCGGTGAACATTCAATTTTATTCTTGTTAAAATTCATACAAATCAAATTATTTTCATTTAAGTTATCTTCATAATCTTTAATGCGGATTTTATAACCTAGCTCGTTACAAATATAGGAATTCCCGGAAAGGCAATTTATGTCAAAGCCAACTCCACCAGGTGAAACTACCCCTCCATTTTCAATATCGGTAGCCGCGACTCCGCCGATTGGAAAACCATAACCCCAGTGAATATCAGGCATAGCTAACGACGCTTTGACAATCCCAGGCAAGAACGCGACATTCGCCACCTGCTCCATTGCTTTATCCTGGCGGATATCTTTTAATAATTTCTCGTCGGCGTAAATAATCCCCGGCACCCTCATCCCGGGTTTATAGGATTTGGGAATCTTCCAACGAAAATCATCAATCTTCTCTAAATTAATCTCAGACATCCAAGATCACCTCTGCGGCCCAACCGCCATCTATCTCTTTTACCTTAAGCTCATGGTAGGTAGCGGCTTTAATTTCGGTATTTACTTTATAATTATTTATATCGCTGCCTACGGCAACCGCCTCAATGGAATTATTTTCCAGTTTATTTATCTTGATACTATGGAATATTAATCCTCTGACCGAAGATAAAGATAACAATTCATTTAGCCAATCGACAAAAAGGCTTTCCAAGTTATCCGAACTTATTTTTATGTTTATATTGGCGTGATTCTTATTTTTGGTGAATTGTTTTCGGCTGGAAATCCGGAATATGGCCAATCCTGCATTTTTAAATAGATCTTTCAGATCTTTGCCTTTTACCCGGATACCGATATCCGCGGTATGCTCAAAAACTTCGTAATTTTCCATAGGGATAATTATACCCTAACTCCTCAGGAGATACTAATAAAAATCCCCTAACTTATATGTTAGAGGATATTGACTCTGCCCCCTCGCTAATAATATTTTTAAAACAAGCTCGGGATAAATTCGCGGCCACACAACTTACGTCGGCCTTGCGGCCTTACGTAAGTTGTGGCCTAATTTATGGGCCATGTAGGAGTCGGACCTACGACCTTGACATTAAGAGTGTCCTGCTCTGCCAATTGAGCTAATGGCCCTGATTTATTGCTAACTTTGAATTCTGTTCCTAATTAGGAACAGGCTATTAATTATTTTCCTTTTTCTTCCAGCAGGTGCAAATTAAACCTGATAACCCGAATCTTATTTAACAGCCTGCATTGCTTCAATAACCCGTTGGCTTACGCCCTGTTTTCTAAGATAATTAAGATCATCCGGAGTCAGGGAATATTTGGAATTTGTAGCTTTGATTTTAGCGATAATATCATCACCGGTTGCGCCCTGTTTGGTTAAGTCGACAACCTGTTGAATAGTAAGCGGAGATACTACCTGAACAGCTTGGGTAGATTGGGCTGCTTGGGCATTGGGTTTATTGATCTGCGCGCCTACCAAAGCTCCCGCTCCTGCGCCTACCGCTCCTCCGATTAAAGCGCCCCCCACGCCGCTGCCGCTTTGATGCCCGATTATCCCCCCGGCTAAAGCGCCTACCGCTCCTCCAATCCCGGCGCCCTCGGCTATCCTTGTCTTATTGGTTTCACAACCGGAAATGACTAATGCCAAAATTAAAACAGTCAATAACGAATAAAATCTTTTCATATGTTTATTCTCCCGGAATCAATAGATTAAATTACGATTTTATATTTTTTATATTCTAGCTTAAAAATTGAGTATTTGCAAGAATAGAAATTGCCCAAATTGCCCAAATCAATGTCATTTTGCGCCTGGCAGGAGTTGAACCTGCAACGCCTAGCTCCGAAGGCTAGCGCTCTATCCAGTTGAGCTACAGGCGCTCTAAAAGACTTCTACCTTCTCTCCTAGTATTTCCTTGATTTTCCTGAGTTTGGTTTTGGCTACAGGGAGAACGCCTGCATCGGCGGTAGTGCGCACAGGAGAATTCAACTGTATCTTATCGGGATTTATTCTCTCAATGACTTCCTTTAGCTTACGGATATGCCTGATATCGTCATTAATGCCCTTTATAAGCATTACCTCGAGCCAAATCTTTCCGCGGAATTCTTTTCTTAAAGCAACAAGGCCGTTAATGACATCTTCTATTTTTATACCCGCAAGCGGCCGGTCAACCTTAACGAATAACTCCTGCGTTACCGCATCCAACGAAGGAACAATTAAATCTGCCTGCCATAACTGCCTGCGAATATCCGGATCCGAAAGCAGCGACGCATTGGTAAGAACAGCCACCTTTAATGAAGCTATTTTCTTTATTTCCGAGATTAACTCGCCGAACCCGGAGTTTAAAGTAGGCTCTCCTGAACCGGAAAGAGTGATATATCCAAGGCCTTGAGCAGCTTCATTATTATTCTCCAGCCAGGTTTTAAATTCTCCGATAATCCGGTTCACCTCAATATATTCTTTTCTCTCGGCGGTAAGATTAGTGGTCTTGCCCAACTGGCAATAAATACAATCGAAATCACAAGTCTTATAAGGTGTAAGGCTTATGCCCAGAGATACTCCGAGCCTGCGCGATTTTACCGGACCGTATAAATATTGCATATTCCTTAATGAATTAGGCGCCCTGATATCCGCGCAAGAAAAAGCGGGTTCAAGACGCCTAGATTATTATATTCTGACTTTAACCAATTATTTTACTTCCACCACGCAATTCTGCGTGCCGAAAGAATTTGCCACACAGGAAGCACAGCGCGGATCATTTGTCCATACGCCATCAACCAAAAATTTATATTCGTGCCTGCCGGGTTTAAGATTCGTCTTTACCAGCCAGTTGCCCTTGGAATCGCACTTTGCGTCCAGCTTTTTAGCATCCCAACCGTTAAAAGAACCTGCCAAATTTACCTTCCTGGCCTTCGGAGCGTAAAACTTGAATTCTACTGTTTTTGACCCTGTTAATCTTGCCATAGCCTCCTCCTTCTTACAACTTATTTATACACCTAGGGCAAAAAGTGTCAAGCGAAATTAAACACCGGTTATTAAAATGCCCTTCTTCTCTGCCAGCTTAAGGCTTGAATCGCGATCGATAAAAAGTGTCTTATCCGCTTCTACGGCAAGGCATTTTACTCCTGCCTTAACCAGATTCTTAACAGTCCTTAATCCTATTACCGGTATATCGAAACGCATATCCTGTTTTGGCTTAGCCACCTTGACTATTGTGGCGCCACGGACAATCTTTCCCGCTCTCCTGATAAGCCTGTCTGTCCCCTCCAAGGCTTCTACCGCAACAACCGCCTTGGCTTTAACTGCCACTGTCTGGCCGATATCCAACGCGGCTACTGATTTGGCTAAATCAAATCCGAAATTAATATCCTCTAAAACTTCCTGATTGAGTTTACCGGTTGTAAGCGCGCCTTTTTTTACCAGCAAGTTCTCGCAAAAAGTAGAAGAATCTAAAAGCGTCAAACCGCTTTCCTCGAGCCTGGCGGCAATCGCGCCAAATATGCTATCGGCCTTTTTATTCTTTATGCTCGCAAGTATCTGTTGGATATCCTGACTTTCCCGAACTTCCCGGCTAAAGAGCCGCCAAGGGCTGATTTGGCCGGCCATAACTACTTTTTTCACTCCTTCGGAGGCGAATATCCCGAAGAGTCGTTTGAACTCCGACAGATTAAGCCAATACACCTTATCCGCCAGCCTCTTTATTCTAGCTGAAGTGTCTCCTTTTATCGCTATAGCCACGACAGAAAATCCTTTTTCCCGGGCAGCTTCGCAAAATAAAAGGGGGAATTTTCTGTTTCCGGCAATTATTCCTATTTTTTCCATCGCTATTTTCGGCAGGAACGCGAAATTCCGCGCTCTGTTTTTTTGATAAATTCAACGAGGTATGCGACTTCGGATGTTAATTTGACTTCCTTGGTTAATTTCTCCAAAGCATGTTTAATAGAGAGCCCGGAACTAAAAAGTATCCTGAAAGCATCATCAAGCAGACCAATCGATTCTTTGGGAACATTATGGCGGCGTAAACCTATCAGGTTTAAGCCAAACACTGCCGCAGGATGGCCGTCACAGGTCGAATACGGAGGGATATCCTGAACCACTTTAGAACAGCCGCCGATAATAGAAAGCATGCCAACCCTGACAAATTGATGAATAGCTACCAGCCCGCCGATAACTGCTTTGTCTTCGATAGTAACGTGGCCGGCTAGGGTAGCGCCGTTAGCCAAAACGCAGTTATTTCCAACCCGGCAGTCATGGGCCACATGGGAATACGCCATTATTAAATTGCCGCTTCCTACTATAGTTTTACCGCCGTCTTCGGTTCCGGGATTAAAAGTGCAATATTCGCGGATAATATTATTATCCCCGATCTCCAGATACACCTTTTCACCCTTATATTTCAAATCCTGCGGCCGGGAGCCGATGACCGCGCCGGTAAATATATCGCAATTTTTGCCGATGACGGTGTTGCCCTCGACAACGCAGTGATTCCCGATTTTAGTCCCTGCGCCGATAACTACTTCGTCCCCAATAACCGCGTAAGGCCCGATTGCAACATTATCCCCGATTTTAGCGTTTTTGGAAACTAAAGCTGTACTGTGTATTGGCATTTTATCCTTTAATTCTCCACCAAAGCGCAAACAAAGTCGGCTTCCGCCACAACCTTCCCATCCACCATGGCCTTGCCGCGCACTTGGCCTATTTTAGACTTTACTTTTACTGTTTCAACTTCAAAAACCAATTGATCGCCCGGAACAACAGGCTTGCGGAATTTCACGTTATCAATCGACATAAAAAACGCTAATTTACCCTTATATTCATCGGAGGCAAGCAGCATTACCGCCCCCACCTGGGCCATTGCTTCGACGATAAGCACTCCGGGCATAACCGGCCTTCCCGGAAAATGCCCTTTGAAAAAATAATCGTTGATAGTCACGTTCTTTATGCCGGTTGCCCGTTTGCCATATTCAATCGAAGTAATCCTATCCACAAACAAAAACGGTTCCCTATGCGGAATAATTTTCATTATATCGGTCACTTCTAAAACGCCACTTTCTGTTTTCATAGAATTTTTCTTCCTTTGTTCGGCTATTTTACTTATCAACTTCAGGTTAAACGAATGCCCGCTTTTCAAAGCCTTGATATGCGCCTTTAAGGGAAACCCCAGTAAAAACAAATCCCCCATCAAATCCAGGACTTTATGCCTGACAGCTTCGTCGGCAAAACGCATCTTGTTCTTGATTACCTGCCCGGCTTTATCCAAAACAAGAGTATTCTCATAATTTGCCCCCAACCCAAGCCCCTGGCGCTTCAATTCAACGCTTTCACTCTCAAGGCAAAAGGTGCGGGCAGGAGCTATTTCTTGCTTGAAGTTTTCCGGATTAACCAACAAATCTATAAATTCGATTTCAGGCAGCGACTTGGCATAATCAAGAGTATAAGAAATCCTAAACTCGCCAGCAGGCTCAATTACAATGGAAGCGCCGCCTTCCTCTATCCTGATCGGTTCTCTGATAGAAAACACATTCTGTTCCCTGTCTAATTCCCTGATGCCCGCCTGTTCAATAAACTCCACATAACTGAGGCTGCTCCCATCCAAACCCGGCAATTCATTATTATCCAACTCAATATATAAATTATCGATGCCTAAACCCGACAATGCCGCCATAAGATGCTCGATTGTCTGCACGCACGCGGAGCCGCTTTCGATAGAAGTGCGCCGCGGCATTTTTTCAGCCGGAACCATATTTTCCACGCAAGCCTTGATTTGAGGAAATCCGGCCAAATCCTTACGCACAAAAATAACCCCGGTATCAGCCGGCGCCGGTTTCAAGGTAACGCTGGATTTATTCCCGGTATGCAAACCTATGCCGCTGAAACTGATCTCTTTTGCGATTGTCTTTTGCTTACTCATAATTATATTGCTCTAGAATAATTAACGATAATTTCAAATATCAAAGCACAAAATTCAAAATAAATCTAAATGACAAATACCAAATAACAAAACGTTTGTTTTGAAATTTAGGTTTTGAATTTATTTTGGATTTTGAATTTTGTCATTTGTCATTAACAGAACTATTCTTTACTTTTCAATTTAGTTTCTAATTCTTCAATTCTCTTTTTTAATTCTTTTACCAAATCAAACATCTTCGGCAGATTATGCACGTAGGCGTGCGATTTCTGATTTTCCAGGAACGGCCGCGCAGGATATCCGGAAAACATAGCGCCCGCGGGAATGGATTTACTTACGCCTGACTGGGCGGTAACTATCGCATTATCACCGACGGTAATGTGCCCGACTAACCCGGCTTGCCCGGCCAAGATTACGTTGTTTCCGATTACGGTCGAACCCGATATTCCAACCTGGGCTACAATCAGGCAATTTTCGCCTATAACTACATTATGGGCAATCTGGACAAGATTATCGATTTTTGTCCCCCGGCCGATAATTGTTTTGTTAAATCTGGCCCGGTCAATAGTAACATTGGCGCCGATTTCGACATCGTCTGCGATCTCAACGGTGCCCACCTGCGGAATCTTATGCTGCCTGCCGTCAACCTCCACAAAACCAAACCCATCCGAACCTATTACCGTCCCGCTGTGAATAATTACCCGGCTGCCTACCGCTACCCGCTCGCGAATGGAAACATTGGGATGTATCAGGGTATCGCTGCCTATTTTCGTCATCCGCCCGATAAAACATCCCGGATAAATTACCGAATTATCCCCGATTTCAGCGTCGTCTTCAATGACTACATATGCCCCTATTGCGGCATTCTTGCCTAATTTAACACCTTTACCCAATAAAGCGCTTGAATGAATGCCTTTAAAATGCCCTGCCTCATCGGGATTCATTAACGAAATAACTTTGGCAAAAGCCAATGACGGGTTGGCAACGCGGATAAAATTCTTAGCAGGAGGAATTTCCATCTCCTTAGAAACTATGACTGCCGAGGCGGATGTCGTAGCTAAAAGCGGGGAATATTTAGGATTAGCTAAGAAAGTGATGTCTCCGGAAGCCGCTTCCTTTATACCGGAAATACCGGTAATCACAACATCCGCGTCTCCCTTAACATCGCCCTCTATAACCTGAGCAATCTCCCTTAGGGTCTTACGCATTATATATTATGCCAATTGTCATTCGGCATCGCAGCCCAACAGGCGATACCTTTTTTGTTTTATTTCTTTTTATTTAATATGCCGACAATCTGATCCGTGATATCCAGATTTTTTCCCTGATAAACCAATACGCGATCATTGAATACCATTGCATAACCTTCTTTTTCCGCGTAGGACTTTACCGTCGATTCTATATCTTTCAGGACTTCCTTCATTTTATCTTCCTGTTCCTTGCGCAATTCTCCCTCTCTCTGGGAGATAAAATCTTTTATCGCCTTGGCCTTATTTTCCAGTTCGCCTTTTTTTGCTTCTTTTTCTTTATCGCTTAAAATGCTGAATTTATCCTTAAGGGCATTGAACTCATTAAGCTTTTTGTCTCTTTCAGCAGTATAATTTTTTTCTTTTTCGGTCAGAGTTTTATCAAAATCTTTTGTTTTGGAATATTCGCTAAAAGCGCGGGCCAAATTCACAAAAGCAATCTTATCCGCCGCCTGGGCCGCTGCCGTCAAAACAAAAACACTTAACAAAACTCCGCACAAAACCACCAGCAACTTCTTCATTTTACTTCCTCCTTTTATCTAATTTAGGGACGGTTCTATGCTAAATGACCATAAAGAATAGAACCGTCCCTGTTTTAAAAAGAATTACTTACGCTAAAGTGGAACCTGCCGTTGCCTCTTGAGTCCTTACCGGAAGCCTTACTCATCGGAATACCGTAATCCAGCATTACCGGGCCTATAGGAGTCCTGACGCGAAAACCAATGCCCACGCCGGTTTTAAAACCGCCGCTGTTAGTTACGTCATTGGCATTCTTATTCGAAGCTATATCGCCAATTTTTTGCCAAACATTACCGATATCGCAGAAAGCAGCCACCTTAAGGAAACCAAACAACGGGTAAAGATATTCTATATTACCTATCAGCATGGAGTTACCGCCGACAGGATCATTAGTCGACGGGTCAACAGGGCCGACAGACCTTTCTTCGTAGCCTCTTATGGTATAGGCGCCGCCGGCAAAGAACCTTTCGTAAATTGGCACGTGGTCGCTGTCACCGTAAGAATCGGCCAAACCCACCCTTGCCCGTATTTCCAGAGAAGCGTTGCGGGGCATCGGGAAAAAATGGCTTGCCCGGGTAAAAAACTTCCAGTAACTCTTATCTCCCTGCAACGGGCCGCCCGCAAGTTCGATTGAACCGGTAACAAGATTTCCCTTACGGGGTTCAAAAACACTATCCCGGTTGTCAAAAGTGACAGCTGGAGTTATGCTGCTTATAGTATTAGTGCCTTCTTCCGATAAAAGATCTGTGGCGTTGCTATCTATATTGCTAATCTTGATATTATCCAACCGGTAAACTATGTCCGCTCTGACGTACTCCGATAGTTCCTTGCCTAAACGCAAATCCCCTCCTACTACATCCTCATCATAGCCATAACCTACATCGGTATCTTTTTCATGCGTGCGCTTATAAGCGTCGAAACCAAAAGATATCGGATAGTCAAAAAGCCACGGTTCGGTAAAACTTAATTCTGCCCCGGAAGTTATGGAACCGACTGACGCGCGCACTTTCAAATTCTGCCCGGCGCCGGTAAAATAAGGCCAGTTTTTCCAATCGAAATTCTTCTGCTCTATCTCGATGAACCCGACAAGAGAATCAACCGTGCTGTAGCCGCCGCCAAAACTAAAAGAACCGGTCTTGGATTCTTTTACGTCAACAACCAAATTCTTCTGGTTGGGGGCCTGCGTCTGGGCCTCTTCGGTATCATAACTGACATCCTCGAAAAACCCCAAATTCTGCAAGCGCTCTTTACTCCGCCTTAATTTTTCGCCATCAAACCTGTCTCCGGGATGAATACGCAATTCCCTGCGGATAACTATATCTTTAGTTTTCACATTTCCGCGAATCTTTATCTTATCGACAAAGGTTACCTGATTTTCGACGATATTATAAAGTATATCCACGCGGTGCGTCTCCTTATTCAAAGAAGTGGTATTCTGCACCTGCGCCGAAATATACCCCCTGTCGAAATAAAGCCCCTGAATATTAGCCACATCCTGTTTCATACTGTCATCGCTAAAGACTTTTCCCGACACGCACTCTTTCAGGCGCATAAGGATTTCTTTTTCCCCTATATCCTTATTTCCCTGAATAATTACGTTTCCGACCAGATATTTTTTGCCCTCGGATATTTTGATATATACATATAATAAAAACGGCTTTTTAGGGTCGGGCTTGACTTCATAGCTAACCGCGACATCGATAAAACCATTCTTGCTATAGAATGACTTTATGCGCTGCATATCCTCCTTCAACACGTCTTCCTTCAGGACGCCCGCGTTAAAAAACCAGGCGCGTTTAGTCTTAAGGAGTTTTAATATACGGCCTTGGGTAAATTCCTTGTTCCCTTCGATAATTATATCTTTTATGCGCACCCTGCCGCCTTCCACCACATTGAAATCTATATTAACCTTATTCGTTTCGGCGTTAGTAACGATATTATAGCTGATCTCTGCGGCGCTAAAACCCATCTTCTCATACATTTTCTTCAACACGCCGACATCATCTTTAAGAGTAGGATAATCAAGATACTGGCCTTCCCGGGACTTAAGCTGGAGTTTCAGCTTTTCGTCTTTCATAGTAATGCGCTGTATTCCGGAGAATGTAATCTTCTCGATCATCGGCCTCTCCACTACCACCACTATTACCTTGATGCCGTCTTTATAACTTTCGGTTTCTATTTTTATATCGCTGAAAAAATTCAGAAGATAAAGCCTTTTCAAATCATCGCTGGCGACATTTTCCTGATAAGCAGAACCAACGCGGGTTTTCATCTTGGAAGCAATAGTATTGGTGCTTATGGACTTATTGCCTTTAACTTCCAGGGCCGTAACCAATCTTACAGGTTCTTCATTGGGGGTAGTTTTGGAATCTTCGTCCGCAAACAGGTCAAACCGGAAGGAAAAAATGAAAAACGCCGCAAATAAGGTAAGTAATATTTTACGCATTAAATTATTATATAGGAACTGATTATTAAAATCAATGAATTATTCCTCAATACTTGGGAATGATACCATAGATCCTTA
>DJWJ01000015.1 GCA_002440965.1 Candidatus Omnitrophica bacterium UBA6233 | reverse complement strand
GCTAGCGCGTTTGAATGGGGTTCAAAAGGCCGTGGGTTCAAGTCCCACCTCCCCGACTTAATTTTACCAGAATGGATTACAAACAGAATTCTAAAGAAAAAAGAGAAGGCGCGCGTATAGAAAAACATCTAATTATCCAATTTTCTGTAGATAGCGGCGCTTCGGTAAGAAAATGGGATGTTTCTTCCATACAAGATATAAGCGAAAAAGGAGTTAGCTTTTTGGCTAACGGAAGATTTTTAAAAGGGGCTAAAATCAATATGATGATCCGGATACCTCTTAGGCCATTCGAATGGTTTGAGGTTGCCGGAACGATTGTGGCTGTCGAAGGCCCCAAAAATAGCAGTATCGATTCAAATTTACAAACCTCTCTTTTAAGAATTTCATTTCTGGAATTGGAAGAAAAGCAGAAAGCTTTGATACATGAATACATTTCATGGTGTCTGTCAAACCTTCGACATAATTCGGCTTAAGCGCTCTAGCTTACTTTAGGATTGATCCTGATAGGCTAAAATATGGAGGTGTTAGATGGGCTACAATGGTCCGGAAAGAAGAAAACATCCGCGGGTTACCGGTCGATTCATTGTTTCTTACCGCATAATGAACGAAAGCGATAATATTGATATAAGCCAGACTAAGAATATCTGTATGGGCGGGATGCTTTTAACCACCAATAAAAGATTTGACAGCGGGGTAAACTTGGCGCTGGAAATAAGGCTGCCGTTTGACCCACACCCCATAATGATAATAGGCAGGGTGCTTGAATCCAAAGAAATAATAGAAGATATGATTTATGATACTAGGATTGAATTCTTGGCGGTAGACGAAAGACATAGAAAAGTTATCAATGAAACAGTGGGTTATTATATCAAGAAAGAAAAGGAAGGATAATGAAAAGGATTAATGTAGGTTTAGTCGGTTTTGGCAATATCGGTTCTGGCGTAGTAAAAATTTTGCGCGACAGAAAGTCTTTATTAAGCGAAAAAACCGGCTTGGATATAAATATAAAAAGAATCTGCGATCAGGATATATCAAGCCGACGCAATGTTTCCGTGAATAAAGAGATACTGACTCGCGATATAAAAGAATTGATTAATGACCCGCAAATCGATATTTTAGTCGAACTGATGGGAGGAGTCCACCCGGCAAAAGAATTTATCCTTGAGGCTTTAAAAAAAGGCAAAAATGTGGTTACCGCTAACAAGGCGCTTCTTGCGCAGGCAGGGCAAGAGCTATTTGCTGAAGCGGCTGACCGCGGTAAAAGCATTTATTTCGAAGCTTCTGTCGGAGCAGGAATTCCGATTATTAAATCTCTTCGGGAAGGGCTAGTTGCCAATAAATTCAACAGTATATTCGGCATCGTAAACGGAACTTCTAATTACATATTGTCTTCTATGTCTAAAAATAACTGCAGCTTTGAAGAAGCGCTTAAAGTTGCCCGCTTAAAAGGATTTGCGGAAAAAGATCCCACTCTGGACATAGAAGGTATGGATTCAGCCCATAAATTAATCCTACTTACTTATTTATCATTTGGAAGATTTGTAGATTTAGAAGACGTATTCATCGAAGGCATATCGCGTATTTCTTTAGCTGATGTAAATTATGCCCGAGAATTGGGTTTTGAAATTAAATTACTGGCGATCGCCAAAAAAGAAAATGAAGATTTAGAAGTAAGGGTACATCCAACCCTTATTCCTAAAGATCATTTATTATCTTCGGTTGAGGGAGTATTCAACGCCATATACGTTTCCAGCGACCTAGCGGGAAATCTATTATTCTATGGACCCGGAGCAGGACAGTTATCCGCCGCCTCGGCAGTAGTTTCGGATTTAGTGGACTTAACCCAAGACATTAAAGCAGGTCTTTTTAGGCCTACCCTAAAAACCGTTACGGATAAAAGTGTCGAAAAATTACGTAAAATTGATGATTTTGAAAGCCGGTACTATATTCGTTTTACAGCTGTCGATAAACCAGGTGTCCTGGCTAAAATATCAGGAGTACTAGCTAAATTAGGAATAAGCATTGCTTCGGTAACTCAAAAAGAACCGAGCAAAGCCCAGCTAGTCCCAATTGTCATGGTTATACATCAGGCTAAAGAAAAAAGTATCCGCCAGGCCTTAAACATCATTGACAGAATGGATGGAATCAAGGAAAAATCAGTAGCAATCAGGATGGAGGAAGTGTGAAATACCTGGGGTTAATCGATAAATATAAAAAATACCTGCCGGTAACGGATAAAACTCCGGTAATTACTTTAAACGAAGGGAATACCCCTTTAATTTACTCCAAATATTTGAGCCGACTTTTAGGAGACGATTTCGAAGTTTATCTAAAATATGAAGGGCTTAATCCTACAGGCTCCTTTAAAGACAGGGGGATGACGCTGGCTATCTCTAAAGCCTGTGAAGAAGGAGCAAAAGCCGTAATGTGCGCATCCACAGGAAATACCTCAGCTTCTGCGGCTGCTTACGCTGCCCGCGCCGGAATAAAATGTATTGTCCTTATTCCCAGTGGAGCAATTGCCTTAGGCAAGTTAAGCCAAGCTTTGATTCATGGAGCACAAGTGCTGGCAATAGATGGAAATTTTGACGATGCTTTAGGCTTGGCGCGCGAAATTACTGTTAAATATCCGGTTACGCTTGTAAATTCGCTTAATCCTTACCGTATCGAAGGCCAAAAAACAGGAAGCTTTGAAATCTGTGATTTTTTGGATGATGCTCCGGATTTTCAGATTATGCCGGTAGGAAATGCCGGAAATATCACGGCTTACTGGAAAGGATATAAAGAATATAAAGAGGCTGGCCTATCCAAAAAATTGCCGAAGATGTTAGGTTTTCAGGCAGAAGGAGCAGCGCCTATAGTTCTGGGCCATCCGATAAAAAAACCTGAAACAATCGCAACTGCCATTCGCATTGGAAATCCGGCTAGTTGGAAGCAGGCGGAAAACGCCCGAGATGAATCCGGCGGTTTAATCGATATAGTTTCAGACGATCAAATTTTAGAAGCTTACAAGATACTCGCGCTTAATGACGGCGTATTCGCGGAACCTGCCAGCGCATCATCAGTGGCAGGTTTACTTAAACTTCATAAAAACGGATATTTCAAAGAGCAATCTTCGAAAAAAATAGTCTGTATTTTGACCGGCCATGGATTAAAAGACCCTGACAGAGCGATAAAAAGCGTAAAAGCGCCTAAGGTTATCAAACCTGAGATGAAATCTATTCTTAAAGAGATTGGGTACTGATAAATTCAAATGACAAAATTCAAAGCACAAAATAAATCTAAAGCTCAAATTTCAAAACAGATGTTTTTTCATTTTTATTTTGACATTTAAATTTATTTTGAATTTTGTGCTTTGTCATTTGACATTAAAGTAAATATGCTTAAAAATAAAAAAATCTTAATCACTGCCGGGCCTACTTGGGTTCCGATAGACAATGTAAGAGTAATTAGCAATACTTCAACCGGTAAAACCGGGATCTTGTTGGCTGAAGACTTAACCAAAAGAGGCGCGAAAATAACATTATTACTTGGCCCGATTGGCGCTTATTCTTTAAACAAGAAAATTAAAGTCGTAAATTTTAAGTTCTTTGACGAATTAAATTCATTAGTAAAAAACGCGCTTAAAAAGAAATATGACGCGATAATTCAGGCTGCGGCTATTTCGGATTACCGGCCAATTAAGGTAAGCAAAACCAAGATTAACTCTGACAAAAATATTTTGGAATTGGCTTTTAAGCGCACACCTAAAATTATAGCTAGTTTGCGTAAGGCTGCGCTTGGTTCATTCCTAGTCGGATTTAAGTTTGAACCGGATTTATCAGGAAATAAATTAGTAAATAAAGGACGTTCTTTGCTTAAAAATTCCAGTCTTGACCTGGTCGTAGCCAATACCTCGAAAAATAGACGGTATGCCGCATATTTAGTCAGTAAAGAAAAAAACAGCGGCCGGATTTCATCAAAGGAAAAGATGGTAAAATCTCTGATTGATTTACTTGGGGAAAAAATATGAAATATATTGTTTTGGTTTGCGATGGAATGAGCGATTACCCGATTCCTGAATTAGGGGAACGAACGCCTTTGGAAGCCGCAAAAACTCCAAATATGGATTTCATCGCCAAACACGGAAGGTTAGGAAGAGTAAAAACTATCCCCGAAGGTTTTATTCCCGGTTCAGATGTAGCGCAGATTAGTATTTTTGGCTATGATCCAAGAAAATACTATACCGGTAGAGGCCCGCTTGAAGCAGCAAATCTTGGAATCAAACTTGAGGATGACGATGTGGCTTTCCGCTGCAACCTCGTAACCGTTGCAGCTGATAGGCTTACAGATTACAGCGCCGGACATATAAGCTCGAAGGAAGCAGCCATACTTATTGAACGTATCGACAGCATTTTAGGGACAAACCGAATCAAGTTTTACCCCGGAATAAGCTATCGCCATATTATGGTAGCCAAAAGAGGGGCTGATGAACATCTCGAGAAACTCCGATGTAAAGCCCCTCATGATATTTCCGGAGAGAAAATATTGGAAAATTTACCCAAAGGGGATTCTAGCGAAATTATTACCAAATTGATGGAAGATTCCCGTCAAATCCTAGGCAAACATGAAATTAATCTGGTGCGTATCGATCTAAAAGAAAATCCCGCGAATATGATTTGGCTCTGGGGGCAAGGAAAACAACCGAATATGCCGAGTTTTACCGATAAATACGGCTTAAACGGAAGCGTAATTTCCGCTGTAGATTTGATTAAGGGCTTGGGAAGACTTTTGGGGCTTGAAGTTATCAATGTTCCCGGCGCAACCGGTTATTACGATACCAATTACGAAGGCAAGGCGATAGCCGCTTTAAATTCATTAAAAAATCATGACTTTGTGTTTGTGCATGTTGAGGCAGCCGATGAAGCGGGGCATAACGGCGATTTAAGGGAAAAAATCACCGCAATTGAAAGGTTTGACCAGCTGATCCTGGGACGTATCCTTAAATCTTTGAAAAATAAACATAACTTTAGAATCATGATTTTGCCGGATCATGCCACTCCTGTCGCGAAGAAAACACATACTAAAGATGTTGTGCCTTTTGGAGTATTTGGCCAGGATATTGTTGCCAGGGGATTTCTGGAATACAGCGAAAAGGAATCGCTTAAATCCGACCTTTATTTTGACAAAGGACATGAATTAATGGACTATTTTATTAAAGGAGCTGCTTAATTCATCGAGGAGAAATAAAGATAAATGGAAAAAAGATTGATTGTTCAAAAATTCGGCGGATCTTCCGTTGCTAATGTCGAAAGGATTCAAAAAGTCGCCGATAGGGTAGTTAATTACCGCAAAAGGGGGAATAACTTGGTGGTTGTTGTCTCGGCTTTAGGTGATACCACAGATGAGTTAATTGAATTAGCCGACAAGATTAATACCGAACCCAGTGAACGCGAAATGGATATGCTTTTATCCACCGGCGAACAAATTTCTGTCGCTCTTTTGGCAATGGCAATTCATAAACTGGGTTTTGAAGCCATATCATTTACCGGACCCCAAGTAGGCATCATTACGGATTCAAGGCATACCCGGGCCAGAATAGTTAAAATAAACGGCGAGAAGATCAAAGAAGCGTTAAAAAAAGGCAAGATTGTTATTGTCGCAGGTTTCCAAGGGATGACCCCTGAACAAGACATCACCACTCTTGGCAGAGGAGGTTCGGATTTAACCGCAGTTGCTTTAGCTAAAGAATTGAAAGCTGACGAATGCGAAATATACACTGATGTCGAAGGAATCTATACCACTGACCCGAGAATCGAACCAAAAGCCAAAAAAATAGAATCGATTACTTATGATGAAATGCTGGAGATGGCGTCACTGGGCGCGCAGGTAATGCAGGCCCGTTCAATCGAAGTAGCCAAGAAATTCAATGTCCCGATACATGTGCGTTCATCATTTTCTTTAAAACCTGGCACTATGATTATTAAGGAGGTTAATAAAATGGAGGAAGTTGTTGTCAGCGCGGTTACTTTAAACAGGAACGAAGCCAAAATCACTATTTGCAATGTCCCTGACAAACCAGGAGTAGCCGCCAAGATATTTAAAACTCTTGCCGATGAGGGGCTTAACGTGGATATGATCGTCCAAAACGTCAGCCACTTGCGCCAAACCGATATATCTTTTACCGTCTCTAAAGCCGAGGCGGCCAGGGCAATTAAAATTACCCGTAAGATCGCGCTTTCATTAGGAATAGAAGAAGTTTTAGAAGATGAAGATATCGCGCGAGTTTCCATTGTAGGCGTAGGGATGAAATCGCATTCGGGAGTTGCCGCCGGAATGTTCGATACCCTGGCAAAAAACAAAATCAATATCGAGATGATCTCGACTTCCGATATAAGTATATCCTGTATAATCAAGAATAAATTCGCGGAAACAGCGGTTAAATCTTTGCATGAAAAATTTGGCTTGGGAAAATAAAAGAGGTTAATATGCTTAAAGTTAAAATTTACGATACGACTTTACGCGACGGAGCTCAAGGAGAAGGTATCTCTTATTCAGCAATGGATAAGGTTAGTATTGCCAAAGAATTGGATTTGCTGGGAGTCCAATATATCGAAGGCGGATGGCCCGGCTCTAATCCCAAGGATATGGATTTTTTCCTGAAAATGTCTAAAATCAGGCTAAAGAACAGTAAACTTTGCGCTTTTAGCATGACCCGCAGGCTTAACTCAAAAGCTTCGGAAGATCCGAACATCAAAGCCTTGTTTAAATCACAAACTGAAATTATCACTATCGTCGGTAAAACCTGGGATATGCATGTAACCGATGTTTTAAAAGCCACGCTTGATGAAAATCTGGAGATGATCAAAGATACAGTGAGCTTTCTGGCTTCCAAAGGAATAACTGTTTTTTACGATGCTGAGCATTTCTTTGACGCTTATAAAGCAAATAGCAGCTACGCTTTAAAAACTGTTCTTTGCGCCCAGGAAGCCGGAGCAAAAGCAATTTGCCTCTGCGATACCAACGGAGGAACACTAACTTCCGAAATCAAGGATATAACAGCCGCAATCCGTGGCAAGATCAATGTCAACCTCGGCATTCATTGCCATAATGATGCCGGATTAGCCATTGCTAATTCTCTGGCCGCGGTGGAAGCCGGCGCAGATATGATCCAAGGGACCATTAACGGCATTGGCGAACGCTGCGGGAACGCGGATTTAATCCCGATTATTGCCAATTTAAAATTAAAAATGGGTGTTGATTGTATACCTGATGATAAATTAAAAGAATTGACCCATGTGTCGCATTTCATAAGTGAAATCAGCAATATGAGGCAGCGTCCGGATCAGCCGTATGTCGGCGAATCCAGTTTTGCCCATAAAGGCGGAATGCACATCAACGCGGTAATGAAAAATTCCTTGACCTATGAACATATCGATCCTACATTGGTAGGAAATCACCGCAGGATCCTGGTTTCGGAACTTGCCGGAAAAACCGGAGTATTGATCCGGGCAAAAGATATTGACCTGGATTTGAACAAGGAAGACCCGAAAACCAAAAAGATTCTCAAGCTTGTGCAAAAACTAGAGCACGAAGGATACCACTTCGAAGCAGCTGAAGGATCTTTTGATCTCTTAATGAAACGCGCCCTTAAAAAATACAAGAAATTTTTTGAGCTAGAGGGTTTTCGAGTGGTAATTGAAAAAAAATCCGATAAAGAGATCACCACCGAAGCAATTATCAAAATTAAGGTAAAGGGAGTGAAAGAACATACTGCCGCTGATGGGGACGGTCCGGTCAATGCCCTGGATAACGCTTTGCGTAAAGCTTTAAAAGATTTCTATCCTACGCTTTCTAAAATGCATCTTTCTGATTTTAAAGTCCGCGTGCTGGATGAAAAAGCAGGCACAGCCGCCAGAGTCAGGGTTTTGATTCAGTCCCAGGATGAATTGGAAAGCTGGAATACTATTGGCGTATCGGGAAATATCATCGAAGCCAGCTGGCAAGCCCTGGTTGACAGCATCGAATATAAACTTCTTAAAGATAACGCTAAATGATTGATGAGATTCCAAAGCAATACAATCCCAAAGAAACCGAGGATAAATGGTATAAATTTTGGGAAGATAATAATTTATCCGCCGCTAAACCCGACCCCGCGAAAAAACCGTACACCATAGTCATTCCTCCGCCCAATGTAACCGGCATCTTGCATATGGGCCATGCTTTAAATGATACTATCCAGGATATTCTCATCCGCTATCAAAGAATGCGAGGGAAAGAAGCTCTATGGATGCCGGGAACTGACCACGCGGGTATTGCCACTCAAAATGTAGTCGAAAAATCAATTGCCAAAGAAGGATTAAAGCGCCAGGATCTTGGCCGTGAGAAATTCATTGAGCGCGTCTGGGTTTGGAAAGAACAATACGGCTCAACGATTATCCGCCAACTCAAGAAATTAGGCGCGTCCTGCGATTGGAAGCGCCTGCGTTTTACCATGGACGAGGAATATTCCAAAGCAGTCGTGGATGTTTTTGTCAAATTATATGAAAAAGGTTTGATTTACCGGGGAAGCTACATAATAAACTGGTGCCCGCGCTGCCAGACTGCTTTATCCGACGAGGAAGCTCCGCATAAAGATCTGCAAGGCAATCTTTACTATTTAAAATACCCGCTCAAAGATAACCCGAATGAATTTGTAATCGTAGCCACCACCCGTCCGGAAACCATGCTGGGAGATACAGCGGTCGCGGTTAATCCAAAAGATAAACGGTATAAGAATTTAGTCGGTAAAATTTTAATCCTTCCTTTAATCAACCGCGAAATAAAAATTATCGCGGATAATATGGTTGATATGGAATTCGGGACAGGAGCAGTCAAAGTTACTCCAGCGCATGATCCGAATGATTACGCGATGGGCAAAAAACATAACCTTGAATTTATCAATGTTATGCACCCCAATGCTACCTTAAATCAGAATGCCGGTGAATATAACGGAATGGACAGGTTCGAAGCCAGAGAAGTAATTTTGGAAGACTTAAAAGAGATAAAATTACTGGAAAAGATTGAGCCGCATCCTTTATCAGCCGGGCATTGTTACCGCTGCCACACTATTATCGAGCCTTATTTATCCAAACAATGGTTTGTAAAAATGAAACCTCTTGCCAAACCCGCATTGGAAGCGGTTAAAAAAGGAAAGATTAAATTTTACCCGAATCGCTGGACCAAAGTTTACCTGAATTGGATGGAGAATATCCAGGATTGGTGCATTTCCAGGCAGATCTGGTGGGGGCACCGCTTACCGGTATACTATTGCTTAAATTGTCAAAAAGAAAATCCTGAAAAAGGCGTACTCGTTAGCAAAACAAAACCGGAAAAATGCCCGGAATGCGGATCTTTGGAAATTTACCAGGATGAAGATGTGCTGGATACCTGGTTCTCCTCCTGGTTATGGCCTTTTGCTACTTTCAAGAATAAAGAAGATTTAAAATATTTTTATCCCACCTCAACCCTGGTTACCGCGCCCGAGATAATCTTCTTCTGGGTAGCCCGGATGATTATGGCCGGATTTGAATTTATGCAGGAAGCTCCCTTTAAAGATGTCTATATTCACGGAACAGTGCGCGACGTTGAAGGTAAAAAAATGTCCAAGTCACTGGGCAATATTATCGATCCGCTGGAAATCATCAATGAGTATGGTACCGATGCTTTACGCTTTAGCCTTATTTCCATTACAGCCCAGGGACAGGATGTATTTTTATCCAAAGAAAGGTTTGAACAGGGAAGAAACTTTGCCAATAAAATCTGGAACGCTTCCAGGTTTATTTTGATTAATTTGGATACTACACTCGTAAAAACTGATCTTTGCGTATTCTTTAAGAAAGAAGGCTTAAGCTTAGTCAACCGCTGGATATTAAGCAGATTTTATTCTACTCTTAAAGAAGTTGAAAAAAACCTTGAGAATTACCAATTTAATGAAGCAGCTAATTCGCTTTATTCTTTCTTTTGGCATGAATTCTGCGATTGGTACCTTGAGATCATTAAATCAGATATCCGCTCTCCACATAACCAGGTCGTAATGTATAAAATCCTTGAAAAGTCCTTAAGGGTTTTGCACCCATTTATGCCTTTTATTACCGAAGAACTCTGGCACAAACTCCCTAACAATGATAATTCTATTATGGTTTCGGCATGGCCGCATATCCAGGAAGATATAATCGATCCAAAGGCCGAGAAAACAATGCAAGAGGCTATAGAAATAATCTCCGCCATAAGAAATATGCGGCTTGAACTTGATATCCCTGCTCAAGAAGAAAATGTAGGCGTTAAAATCGCTACTTCCGGAGAAACAAAAAAGACAGTCCTGGAATCACTCTCCGGTCAAATTAAAAGTTTAGCCAGATTAAATAAGCTGGAGATTTTAAGCGAATATAAGAAAACCGCCGGAGAATTTACCAGCGTTTTAAAGGATATGCATATAACTATTCCTTTGGCTGGAGTAATCGATATAGAAAAACACAAAGAGAAAATCGAAACCAAAATCAAAAAAGCTCAAAACGACATCATTTCAAAAGAAAAGATGCTCTCCGATAAAAACTTCTTAAATCGGGCGCCCGCTGAAATCGTAGGAAAAGAGAAGGAGAAATTAAATAACCTAAAGGACGAGGTGCAAAAATTAAAAGGGGTGAAAGATGGCCTTAGGTAAACATTTTCTTTCTGAAAGCGCGCCAAAACTCGACCAGGAAAAATTAGATTACATTGTCCGGCATGCTTTAATCGAAGATATTGGCAGAGGAGACATTACCACGCAGCTAACGATTCCTAAAGACAAAACAATCACCGCCCACATACTGCTTAAAGAAAAGGCGGTTATCTGCGGCATGGATGTAGCTAAACATGTTTTTAACGCAATTGATTCATCAATCATATTTAAACCTCTGGTTAAGGATGGCAAAGAAATCAAACCAATTAAAGCTATCGCCCGGGTCTCGGGTAAAGCAACCAGTATTTTAAGTTCAGAGAGAGTAGCGCTTAACCTCTTAAGCCTGCTTTCAGGCATAGCGACTAAAACCAGAGAATATGTCGAGCATATCGAGCCTTATAAAGCTAAAATTACCGATACGCGAAAAACTCTGCCGGGCTTAAGGGATTTGCAGAAATACGCTGTGCGCGTAGGCGGCGGACACAATCACCGGATGGGCTTGGATGAAATGATCTTAATTAAAGATAACCATATCAAAATTATCGAAGGTTATGAAAAATTACCCAGCGTTCCCAAAGGATATAAGATCGAAGTGGAAGCACAGAATCTTGATGAGTTCAAGCACGCTTTGTATTTCAAGCCTGACGTGATTATGCTGGATAATATGAGCCTGGAAGATATAAAAGAGGCGGTGAAAATCAGAAATAATACCGAATTCAAAAGCCATCATCCACCCACAATGCTTGAGGCTAGCGGCGGAGTTGATTTTAAATCCGTAAGAAAAATCGCAAGCATAGGCATCGATATTATCTCTATCGGCGAATTAACGCATTCAGTCGAAGGCGTTGATATGAGCCTCGAGGTTATTTAAGTTGTCCGGTTTTAAGCTTGTTGCGAAATTCGATCCTTGCGGCGACCAGCCGGAAGCAATAAACGCCTTAACTAAGGATATCCTTTCCGGCAGGCAGTTTAATACTCTGCTAGGCGTAACTGGTTCAGGAAAGACTTTCACTCTAGCTAACACAATAGCCAAAGTAAACCTGCCCACACTGGTTATTTCGCATAATAAAACATTAGCGGCACAATTATATTCCGAATTCAAAGAATTTTTCCCCCATAATGCCGTAGAATACTTTGTAAGCTACTACGATTATTACCAGCCTGAAGCTTATATTCCTTCAACCGATACCTATATTGAAAAAGATTCCGCGATCAACGACAGGCTTGACCGGCTGCGCCTTTCCGCAACCACTTCCTTAATGAGCCGCAATGACGTCATTATTGTAGCCTCGGTCTCCTGTATTTATAACCTTGGAGATCCCCAAAGCTACAATAATATGCTGGTTTTGCTGGAAGTAGGCAAAGAGATCAGCCGTGACGAATTAATCACCAAATTTATCCAGGTTCAATACGAAAGAAATGATTATGAATTTGTCCGGGGCAAATTAAGAGTAAGAGGAGACACCCTGGAAATTTTTCCGTCTTATCAGGAAAAAGCAGTGCGCCTGGAGCTTAATGGCGACAAAATAGAAAAAATATCCGAGTTTAACCCGGTTTCAGGCAAAATCATCGATCAACTGGAAAAAATCGCGATCTACCCGGCAAAACATTTTATTATTTCTCAGGATAAAATTAATACCAGCCTTACCTCTATAAAAGAAGAACTGGAAGAACAGCTAAAAGTTTTAAGATCCCAGAATAAATTGCTGGAGGCCCAAAGACTGGAATCCCGGACAAAATACGACTTGGAAATGCTGAAAGAAATCGGTTATTGCCACGGGATTGAAAATTACTCACGCCATCTATCAGGAAGGCCTGACGGCTCAAGGCCTTATGCTTTAATCGATTATTTTCCGGACAAATTCCTTACTATTATCGACGAATCACACGTAACCATACCGCAAATCCGGGGAATGTATGAAGGAGATAAAGCCCGAAAAGAAACTCTGGTAAAATATGGTTTCCGCCTGCCTTCCTGCCTGGATAACCGGCCTTTAAAGTTCGAAGAATTCAATAAACTGATAAAACAGGTTGTTTTTGTTTCAGCCACACCCAATGAATATGAGATGAAGAAAAGCGATAACAAACTGATCCAGCAGATCATCCGGCCAACCGGATTAATTGACCCTGAAATCGTTATCCGCCCATCTGAAAATCAAATGGATGATTTGATCAAAGAAGTAAAAGAGCGGGCTAAACTTAATGAACGCGTCCTTGTTACTACTCTTACTAAACGCACTGCCGAAGATTTGACTGTCTATCTGGAAGAAAAAAGCTTAAAAGTAAAATACCTGCATTCGGAGATCCAAACCATCGAACGTTCAACTATTCTTAGAGATCTAAGAAAGAAAAAATTCGACTGCCTCGTCGGAATAAACCTGTTAAGGGAAGGCTTGGATCTGCCGGAAGTTTCTCTGGTCGCAATTCTAGATGCCGATAAAGAAGGTTTTCTGCGCTCAGCAACCAGTTTGATCCAGGTTTCCGGAAGAGCAGCCCGTAATATCCATGGTAAAGTAATTATGTACGCTGATACGATTACCGGCTCAATGAAAAAGGCAATTGATGAAAGCAACCGCCGTAGAAAAATACAACTAGAATTTAACAAAAGCAACAACATCAACCCGCGTTCAATCGAAAAAGCTATCAAAGAAGGAATCGAGGATTTAGCCGAGGCTGAAGAGTTCGTGGTTAACCTTACCGGCGAAGCTAAAGATGAATTTGAGTTGCGTAAATATATTTCCGAGTTAGAATATGAAATGGAACTTGCGGCGAGAAACCTGCAGTTTGAAAAAGCCGCGGTATTAAGAGACAAGGTTAAAGAATTAACAGAAATGACAAATGTCAAAGCACAAAATCCAAAATAAATCCAAATGTCAAATTCTAAATAATAAAATTTTTGTTTTGGTATTTGTCATTGGGATTTTGGATTTCATTTGTCATTTGAATTTTGTAATTTGACATTAAATAATATGCTATTAGCCATCGACATAGGGAACACTAATATATCTTTCGCCATATTTAACGGCGGCAAAATCATTAAAAACTGGGATATCCCCTTAAAAGAATACCGGGGCATCCGGACACTTGAGACGCCTATAAAAGACGCGCTTATCTGCAGCGTGGTTCCCCAAATAACTCAAAGGGTCTCTAGAGATATAAAGAAAACAACCGGCGTAAAACCTAAAATAATAGGAAAAGATATTCTTATCCCTCTTAAAAACCTTTATAAAAAACCTGAACAACTTGGCATGGATCGCCTGGTTAATGCCTACGCAGCCAGTCAAATTTATTCTGCTCCAGTAATAATAGTGAGTTGCGGAACGGCTATAACAGTAGATGCGGTATCTAAAATTTCAGGGTATCTTGGCGGATTTATCATCCCGGGATTAAACTCTTCGCTATCCGCCTTAAACCTGAATACCGCGCTTTTACCCAAAGTTAAATTAGCTCCAACAAAAAAAAATATTGGTAAAAATACACAGGATTGCATTTTAAACGGAGTAGTATTAGGAAGCGCATCCGCAATAGACGCCTTAATTGAAACCCTTCGTATTAAAATAGGAAAAAATACCAAAATCATCGGTACCGGAGGAGATATTAATTTAATAAAAAGGTTTTCTAAGTGCGCTATAAGAGTGAACAAAAATCTTCTTCTAAATGGTATTTTTTTGCTTTACAAGGGAGCATTTTTGGGTAAAATCAGAAACTATCCGGATACTTTATTAAAAAAAACTTGACAAAAAAAAAAAATTGTTTATAATTAGCACTCTTGGGAATTAAGTGCTAAAATTAACCAAATCAAAGGAGGGAACTTATGGAAATCAAACCATTAGGGGACCGCATCGTAGTTAAGGCTTTAGAGGCTGAAGCTAAGACTAAAGGTGGAATAGTTCTGCCGGATACAGCAAAAGAGAAGCCTCAAGAGGGTAAAGTGGTTGCCATAGGAAAAGGCAAAGTTCTGGATAACGGAACTACGCAAGCTCCGGAAGTTAAAGTAGGAGATAAAGTTTTGTACGGAAAATATTCCGGTAATGAAATTACCACTAAAGAAGGCGAAGAGTTATTAATTATGCGCGAAGAAGACATATTGGCTATTATCAAGTAAGCAATGTAATGACAAATGATAAAATTCAAAGCTCAAAATAAATCTAAAACTCAAATATCAAAACACAAGTTTTGTCATTGGGTATTTGTCATTTAAATTTATTTTGGATTTTGAGCTTGGACATTTGGATTTCAAAAAAGGGAGGATTTTATGAGCAAACAGTTACTCTACCAGGATGAAGCCCGCAGAAAGCTTTTAAGCGGCGTGGAGCAATTAGCCCGCGCAGTTAAAGTTACCTTGGGCCCAAAAGGACGCAATGTAGTCATCGACAAAAAATTTGGTTCGCCGACCATCACCAAAGATGGTGTAACCGTAGCCAAGGAAATCGACCTCGAAGATCCCTATGAGAATATGGGAGCTCAAATGGTTAAAGAAGTCGCTGAAAAAACTTCGGATATTGCCGGAGACGGAACCACCACAGCCACAGTTTTAGCTGAATCAATCTACCGCGAAGGCTTAAAGAATGTTACAGCCGGCGCAAATCCTATGGCTTTAAAACGTGGAATCGAAAAAGCCGTAGAAAAAATCGTAGAAGAGTTAAGTAAATTAGCTAAACCTATCAACGCCAGAGAAAAAAAAGAAGTTGCTCAGGTTGCTTCAATTGCCGCTAACGGAGACACAGCCATTGGCGATCAGATAGCCGAAGCTATGGAAAAAGTCGGTAAAGATGGTGTTATCACCGTTGAAGAAGCAAAAACCACTGCCACTACCCTAGAGTTAGTCGAAGGTATGCAGTTTGATCAAGGATACTTATCTCCTTATTTTGTTACCGATGCCGAAAGAATGGAGTGTATTTTAGAAGATACTTATATCCTGATTTTCGAGAAGAAAATATCTACTTTAAAAGATCTCCTTCCTTTGTTGGAAAAAATCGCCCGCAGCGGAAAGCCGCTTTTGATTTTAGCGGAAGAGGTTGAAGGCGAAGCATTGGCGACATTGGTTGTGAATAACTTAAAGAGAACCTTTGTTTCTTGCGCGGTCAAAGCTCCCGGTTATGGTGACAGGCGTAAAGCCATGCTTGAAGATATCGCGATTCTTACCGGTGGTAAAGCTATAACCGAAGATTTAGGCATAAAACTGGAAAATGTTGACTTGGACGATTTAGGAAAAGCCAAAAAAGTAAAAATTGACAAAGAAAATACAACTATAGTCGAAGGCGCAGGCAAGCAAGCAGCAGTAACTGCCCGTATCGCCCAGATTAAAAAACAAATTGACGAAACTGATTCTGATTATGATAAAGAAAAACTTCAGGAAAGGTTAGCCAAGCTAGCAGGTGGAGTCGCAGTTATCAATGTAGGCGCTGCAACTGAAAGCGAAATGAAAGAGAAGAAAGCCCGCGTTGAAGATGCTCTTCACGCAACCCGCGCCGCAGTAGAAGAAGGAATTATTCCCGGCGGCGGAGTTGCTTTAATCCGCTGTATTCCTGTTTTAGAGAAACTAAAGCTGGAAGGCGATGAGAAAATCGGGGTGGAAATTGTAAAACGCGCCCTGGAAGAGCCAATCAGGCAGATTACTCAAAATGCCGGTTTGGAAGGTTCAGTAGTCGTTCAAAGAGTAAAACAAGAAAAAATTAACATAGGCTATGATGTTTCTCAGGATGATTACGTTGATATGATTGAGGCAGGCGTAATCGATCCCAAGAAAGTTACCCGTTCGGCCTTACAAAACGCAGCCAGCATAGCTTCGCTTCTTCTAACTACGGAAGCTTTAATTGCTGATAAGCCGGAAAAGGAAGAAAAGATGCCAGGCATGCCAGCAGGCGGTATGGGTGGCATGGGCGGTATGGGTGGCATGGGCGGATATTAAGCCTAAAATAAAGAGTAAACACAGGGACGGTTCTATTCTAAGAGCTATTTAGCCTAGAACCGTCCCTTTAATTTTCTCTTGACAAATTGAGCTTAGAGGTGTAAAATTTTCTATCCTTTCGTAAAAAACTCACCAAAAATGAGTTAAAATATCGTAACTTACTGATAAATAACAAGTTTCAACAATTTCTCGTTCTACTAGGGTTAATTTCCAACACCAAGACGAGGAGGAAATTGAGGAGAAATCTAAAATGGCAGAGTGGATAGGCATAGGAAGGCGCGCCCGTAGATGTTATGGTTTTGATGAAATAGCGCTAGTGCCCGGTGCGCAAACAGTTAATCCCAATGAAGTCGATATCTCTCTTGAAATAGGTAATAGAAAATTCAAGGTTCCAATCCTGGCTGCAGGTATGGATGGTGTTGTAGATGTAAATTTTGCCATAGAGATGTCGAATCTAGGCGGAATCGCGGTTTTAAACCTCGATGGTGTCCAAACACGTTACGAAAATCCTGAAAAAGTCTTGGCAGAAATTGCCCAAGCAACTCCTCAAAAGGCAACCCAGTTAATCCAATCATTATACACCAACCCTATTAATGAAAAATTAATCTCCAAAAGAGTTTCGGAAATAAAGAAAAAAAGAGCTATAGCCGTAGTAAGCTGTATTCCGGCAAATGCCGAGAGATTCTCGAAACTTGCGATTGCAGCCGGCGCGGATATTTTTGTGGTCCAATCAACTGTTACAACCACCAGGCACATCGCCAAAGAATATAAAACTTTAGACCTCTATAAATTCTGCAAATCCACAAAAATACCGGTTATACTCGGTAATTGCGTAACTTATGAAACTACAATCGAGCTTATGGAAACGGGATCTGCCGGATTACTTATCGGCGTCGGCCCCGGAGCCGCCTGCACAACCAGGGGTGTTTTAGGCATAGGAGTACCTCAAGTAACCGCAACAGTAGACGCAGCAGGAGCGCGCGATTTTTATTACAAGAGAACCGGAAAATATATTCCAATAATTACTGACGGCGGAATGAGCCGCGGCGGAGATATCTGCAAGGCTTTTGCCTGCGGAGCGGACGCGGTAATGATAGGTTCGAGTTTTGCCAGGGCTCAAGAAGCTCCGGGCGGCGGCTATCATTGGGGCATGGCTACTTCGCATGTAAACTTACCCCGCGGAACCCGCATCCAGGTGGGCACAACCGGTTCATTAAAAGAAATTTTATTCGGCCCGGCGCGTGTTGATGACGGTTCGCAGAATTTAATGGGAGCGCTTAAAACTTCCATGGGTTCATTAGGCGCTGCAAACTTAAAAGAGATGCACGATGTAGAAATTATAATCGCGCCTTCAATACAAACCGAAGGAAAAATATTCCAGGTTGGACAGAGGGTAGGTATGGGCAAATGACAAGACAAACTATACTGATTTTAGATTTCGGCTCGCAATACACCCAATTAATCGCCCGCAGAGTCAGAGAAAATAAAGTTTTTTCCCGGATAATTCCTTACAATACTCCGGCAAAAGAAATAGCCGCAATGGCTCCCAAAGGTTTAATCTTGTCCGGCGGCCCAGCTTCGGTTATAGATAAAAAAAGCCCTGTTCCGGATAAAGAAATCTTTAAACTGGGTGTGCCGATTTTAGGAATTTGCTACGGAATGCAGATTATTTCGGAAATGCTCGGCGGCAAAGTCAAACATACCAAAGACCGCGAATACGGTAAAGTTGAATTATTTATCGATGATAACCGGGATTTATTCAGCCATATTCCGGGAAACTTCACTTGTTGGGCCAGCCACGGTGATTTTGCAACCAAGATTCCCGCGGGATTCCACATCAGCGCTCACACAATGAATACGCCCATTGCCGCAATCTCTAATTCCAAAAGGAAGATTTTCGCGGTCCAATTCCACCCTGAAGTAACCCATACTGAAAAAGGAAACCAGATTTTAAGCAATTTTCTTTTTAAGATATGCGGGTGCTTAAGCCGCTGGACAATGCAGTCCTTTATCAAAGAATCGATTGAAAATATAAAGAAAACAGTCGGAAAAGATAAAGTTGTCTTAGGATTAAGCGGAGGCGTAGATTCGTCAGTGGCAGCTTTATTATTACACAGAGCAATCGGAAAAAACTCCCGTTGTATCTTTATTAATAATGGCCTGCTTAGAAAAGATGAACCCGAGCAAGTGAAAAAAGTTTTCCGCGACGTATATCATCTGAATTTGGATTATGTTGACAGGAGCAAAAGATTTCTGGCGAGATTAAAAGGAATTACCGACCCGGAAGAAAAAAGAAAAATAATCGGTGATGAATTCGTTAAAACTTTTGAAGAAGAAGCTGATAAGGTGAAAGGAGTAAAATTCCTGGCGCAAGGAACATTATACCCGGACGTGATCGAATCATTTTCACCGACCGGAGCTCCCAGCCGTAGGATTAAGAGCCATCATAATGTCGGAGGTTTACCTGCCCATATGAAACTCAAATTAATCGAACCTCTACGCGAAATATTTAAAGATGAGGTCCGCGCCATAGGCAAGGAACTGGGTTTACCGGATGCGATACTCCAGCGCCAACCTTTTCCCGGCCCCGGTTTAGCCATCAGGATCATCGGCGAAGTTACCGAAGAAAGACTGGAAATTTTACGCGAAGTAGATAAGAGAGTAGTGGATGAAATCCGAGGAGCCGGATTATACGAACAAATCTGGCAATCTTTTGCCATATTGCTTCCTATAAAGAGCGTGGGGATCATGGGTGACGAACGCACCTACGAAAATGTCGTGGCGTTACGCTGCGTTTCCAGCTTTGACGGAATGACTGCTGACTGGGTCAAACTCCCTTACGAAATAATGGGAAAAATTTCCAATCGCATAATCAACGAAGTAAAAGGCGTAAACAGGGTTGTATACGATATAAGCTCTAAACCACCAGCTACCATAGAGTGGGAGTAAAGTATTTTGAAAATCAGACATAAATACCAAATGACAAAATCCAAACTCAAGATAAATTCAAAATTCTAATAATGAATACCAAAATTGGAGTTTTGTCATTTAATATTTGAATTTATTTTGAATTTTGTGCTTTGGAATTTGGATTTTGAATATGCCTCGTTCCGATTTCGTCCACCTACATTTACACACGCAATTCAGCCTTCTTGACGGCGCCTGCCGCATACCCGAATTACTGACCCTGGCTAAACAATACAATATGGATTCTCTGGCTATTACCGATCATGGTAATATGTTCGGAGCGATTGATTTTTACCTGGAAGCCTTAAAGCACGGCATAAAACCGATTATCGGTTGCGAAGCTTATATCGCGCCAAAGAGCCGGCTTGATAAAGAATCCCGCGGCATTGAAGACGCGGCCTACCATTTAATACTTTTAGCCCGCGATGAAACCGGTTACCGCAACTTAATGAAACTGGTTTCCTCGGCTTACCTGGAAGGTTTTTATTACCGTCCAAGAATCGATAAAGAAATCCTTAGCCAATACTCTAAAGGCTTGATCGGCCTCTCTGCTTGTTTAAAAGGAGAGATCCCCTCACTGATCCAGCAAAAACGTGTTAATGACGCGTTAAAATTAGCTGATACCTACAGGAATATTTTTGAAAAAGATAATTTTTACCTGGAAATCCAGGAGAATTCCATCCCTGATCAAAAAATCGTCAATGAAGGATTGATTAAAATTTCCAAAGAATTGAACTTGCCTTTAGTCGCTACAAACGACGTGCATTACCTGACCCGCGATAGAGCGGCATCCCACGAAGCGCTTCTATGCATCCAGACTCAAACTACTTTAGATGACCCTAACCGGATGCGTTTTCAAACTGATGAGTTTTATTTCAAATCACCGCAAGAGATGAAAACACTTTTCAAAGAAACACCTGAAGCTATCTCCAATACCTGCGAAATAGCTTCCCGCTGCAATTTGGAACTGGACTTCAAAAAAGTTCACTTGCCTAAATATGAAGCTCCTGTAGGAAAAACAAAAGAAGAATATCTTAAGGAACTTTGCGAAAAAGGGCTCAAAGAAAAATATGAAAATGTGAGCAAAGAAATCAACGATCGGCTTGAATATGAACTTAAAATTATTCAGAATATGGGTTTTGTCAGTTACTTTCTGATTGTCTGGGATTTTATCCATTACGCCAAGAGTAAAGGCATACCGGTTGGACCGGGAAGAGGCTCGGCAGCTGGAAGCTTAGTGAGCTATCTCCTCGGAATTACTGATTTAGATCCCTTAAAATACGGGCTCCTCTTTGAAAGATTTTTAAACCCGGAAAGAATGGGTTTACCGGATATTGATATTGACTTCTGCTACGAAAGAAGGCAGGAAGTCATTGAATATGTTACCCAAAAATACGGGCAGGAGAACGTTGCCCAGATCATTACTTTCGGAACAATGCAGGCGCGCGGCGTTGTGCGCGATGTTGGCCGGGTTATGGGAATGAGCTACGCTGATGTTGATAGAATCGCTAAATTGATCCCGCCTGAACTTGATATGACTCTTAAAAAAGCACTGGAGAGCGAACCTGAGTTAAACAATCTTTATAAAAACGATCCGGAAGTCACCAAACTTATTACCACAGGGTTAGTCCTGGAAGGTTTAAACCGCCACGCTTCAGTGCACGCTGCCGGAGTTGTAATCGCGGATAAACCTCTGGATAATTACAGCCCGCTATTTAAGACCACTGACGACCAAATAACCACCGGATTCAGTATGGGCATCCTGGAAAAAATCGGACTGCTTAAGGTGGATTTCCTGGGTTTAAGAACCCTGACCGTAATTGATCAAGCTGTAAAAATAATCAAAGAAACACGGAATATAGGCCTGCAGATCCAAAAACTTCCCCTGGACGACAAAAATACCTATAAACTCCTGGCTTCAGCTCATACCATGGGGGTTTTTCAAGTTGAAAGTTCAGGAATGCGCGATTTGTTGAAAAAACTGGAACCTGAACGTTTTGAAGACTTGATCGCCTTGCTCGCATTATACCGCCCAGGGCCGATCGGTTCAGGGATGCTTAATGATTTTATGAAACGTAAGCATAACCTTATCCCGATTAAATACGAACATCCTAAACTCCAACCTGTGCTCAAAGAAACTTACGGCATTATGGTTTATCAGGAACAGATTATGCAAATTGCTTCTTTATTAGGGGGATTCAGCCTTGCCCAAGCCGATATCTTGCGTAAAGCTATGGGTAAAAAGATCCCTGAAGTTATGGAAAAACAGAGGAGCAATTTTATCCACGGCTGTGTTAAAAACGGAATAAAAGAATCAACCGCAACAAAGATTTTCGACCTGATAGAATATTTTTCCGGTTATGGATTCAATAAATCGCATTCTACCGCCTACGCCTTGATTTCTTACCGCACTGCTTACTTAAAAGCCAATTATCCGGTTGAGTTTATGACCGCGCTGCTTACATCAGAACGCGATAACACGGATAAAATAGTCGAATATGTGGCTGAGGCAGAACGTATGGGTATGGCGGTTTTACCTCCGGATATAAATGAAAGCGACGCTTTATTTAAAGTAGTAGACAGAGAATCAATAAGATTTGGAATGCTGGCGATTAAAAATGTGGGGGTTGGCGCGGTTGAATCTATCGTCGAAGCCAGGAAATCCGGAAGATTTGCTTCATTGGAAGACTTATGCCAAAAAATTGACCTGCGCTTAGCTAACCGCAAGGTTTTAGAAAGCCTGATAAAATGCGGAGCCTTGGATTCCTTTAAAATGGCCCGCGCCAAAATGTTTGCTTCTTTGGATTCAATACTGGAAGCAGCCTCGCGCAGCCAAAAAGAAAAAGCCAAGGGGCAGCTTTCATTCTTTGACCAAGGCCTAACCTCGAATGGCTTTAAAAAAATTACCAATGAAATGCCCCAAATTCATGAATGGCCGGAATCACAACTATTGGCTTTTGAAAAGGATATGCTTGGATTTTATGTAAGCGGACATCCTTTGGCCCGCTATGCCCGGCAATTAAAACGATTTATTTCGTCTTCAATTAATGATTTACATCAGCATAAAAACGAAGATGAAATAAAAGTCGTCGGGTTAATTTCTAAAGTTAAACACACAATGACCCGGGCCAAACAGGAAAAAATGGCCATATTGAAATTAGAGGATCTGGATGGTTCGGTAGAATTGCTGGTTTTCCCGCGGGCGTTTCAAAAAGTTTCGCGCTACATCCAACCAAATAGCGTAGTCATGGTAAAAGGTATATTGAATTTAAAGGAAGACACGCCTAAAATCATCGTTGATGACCTTTTCCCATTCGATGAAATATATAAACTCATTACCGCGATGAGCATTAATCTCTCGGGGCTAAAGGAAAATGTTTTCGATACGCTAAAAGGATTGCTTGCCGCTTCAAGAGGCAACATCCCCATATATCTTAATCTAGATACGCCGGCAAAATCCAGGGTTCAACTGGTTGTTGGCGAGGGATTTTATGTGTCGCCTTCCGAAAAACTGATTAAAGATATCGAGGAACTTTTAGGAGAAAAACGCCTATCTCTTACCCTATAATTGCCCTGTTTTCATTAAAATCGGTCTTAAAAAACTTTAACCTTGACATCGTAACTTTTTGCTGTTATTATATTTAGCAAATAAGCCGCCTATTCAAATAGGCAGGGAGGATAAAAAAATGACCAAAAAAGACATTATTTTAAAAGTCGCTGATGAAACCGGTTTAAAACAGATAGATGTCAAACTCGTAGTCCAAAAAACCTTTGATTGTATAATTGAAGCGCTAATCAGGGGAGAAAAAATAGAACTGCGTAATTTCGGAGTTTTTAAAATTAAACAAAGAAAAAGCCGCACAGGTAGGAATCCACGCACTAATCAGATCATCCCTGTCCCGCCGAGAAAAGTGGTTGTTTTTAAATCCGGCTTAGAGATGAAACAAAAGGTAAAATAGAGAAATAGAGTAGTTAGTAGATAGTAGGCAGCAGGTAGAATGAACCTACATACTAAATACTACCTACTAAAAATTTAAATGTTTAAAAGAGTATCTGGAACAAAGGATATCCTGCCGGAAGAAATATCCATCTGGCAACACCTGGAAGAAATCAGCCGCAATACTTTTTCTCTGTATAATTTCAAAGAGATTCGTCCTCCTTTAATCGAAGAAGCAGCATTATTCAACCGTTCTTTAGGCGAAACCGCTGAAATCGTCCAAAAACAGATGTTTCTCATAAACAATAAAGATGAAACCTACGCGCTTAGGCCGGAAGGGACTGCCTCAATCGTGCGCGCCTATATCGAAAATAATCTCGATAAAACAAGCGGTTTTGTAAAATTATACTACATTGGACCGATGTTCAGGCTGGAACGGCCTCAAAAAGGCAGATTGCGGCAATTTCACCATATAGGCTGCGAAGCAATCGGTTCTCAGGACGCTAACCTTGACGTCGAGATTATCTCTTTAGCCGATAATCTATTACGCAATTTCTCTATAGAAAACTATAAAATAAGAATTAATAGCCTTGGTTGCGAGTCTGATAAAAAGAAACTGGTAGAAATACTGAAAACGAGCCTTGCGGAAAAATTGGAAAACCTTTGCCCCGAATGCACAACCAGATTCGAGAACAATCCTTTACGAATTTTGGATTGCAAAAACGATACGTGTAAGAGAATTGTTTCCGAAATAAATATTTCTGAAAGTTATCTTTGCCAAGACTGTAAAGAGCATTTTAATAAAGTTAAAAACGGGTTGGATTTCTTAAGAATAGCTTATGAAATCAACCCGCATCTTGTCAGAGGACTGGATTATTACACAGGAACAGTCTTTGAAATATCGCAAAAAAGCTTAGGCGCTCAAGACGCTATTGGCGCAGGAGGACGGTATAACAATTTGACTAAAGAGCTGGGTGGTCCGCAGGTTGGCGCTATCGGTTTTGCCTTCGGCGTAGAAAGATTAATGCTGGCCCAAAGGGAAAATGCCAAAACTCAAAGAGAAAACCCGGTTTATTTGATAACTTTGGGCGAACCCGCAAAATTAGAAGGATTGGGGATATTGAATGAATTGCGTAAAAACGGAGTCGCCTGCGATACTAATTACGAAGACAAATCTTTAAAAGGGGCTATGCGCAAAGCAAATGATTTAGGAGCGCACATAGTCCTGATTATCGGAGATAATGAAATTGAAAAAGGCACTATTACTCTAAAAGATATGATTAGCGGCGAACAAAGAGAAGTTAAAGCAGAAAAACTTATAAACGAATTAATGACAAATGACAAAACTCAAAATCCAAAATAAATCCCTGCCTGTCCGGCAGGCAGGCAAATGTCAAATTCCAAATAACAAAACTGTTGTTTTGATATTTAACATTGGGATTTTGGATTTCATTTGTCATTTGGATTTGGACATTTTACATTAACATAATTATTACTATGCTTAGAACACACACTTGCGGAGAATTAACCACCAAAGATCTGGACAAAGAGGTTACGCTATGCGGCTGGGTAGCCAGAAGACGCGACCACGGTAAGCTCATTTTTATCGATATTCGCGACCGGAACGGTTTTACTCAGGTTGTTTTTATCCCCAAAGAATCAGGGGACGCTTATAAACTAGCTCAGGATTTAAGAGCCGAGTTCGTCATTAAGCTTACCGGCAAGGTAAATAAACGGCCGCAAGGAACTATTAATCCCAAATTAAACACAGGAGAAATCGAAATTTTGGCAAAAGGTTTGGAAATCCTAAACCCCAGCGCCAATCCGCCATTTGAAATCATAGACAATCTGGACGTTACCGAAGAGGCCCGGCTTAAATACCGCTATCTTGACTTAAGACGAAAAAAACCTTTTGATAACCTTCTATTAAGAAGCAATCTTTATAAAATTATACGCTCATATCTTGATTCGCAAAAATTCATCGAATGCGAAACGCCTATACTTACAAAATCCACTCCGGAAGGAGCTCGCGACTATCTTGTCCCTTCAAGGCTCAATCCCGGAAAATTCTACGCTCTTCCGCAATCACCGCAATTATTCAAACAGATATTGATGGTTGCCGGAATTGAACGTTATTATCAAATTGCAAAATGTTTCCGTGATGAAGACTTGAGGGCTGACCGCCAACCGGAATTTACCCAATTAGATTTAGAAATGTCCTTTATTAACGAAGAGGATATTTATAGCCTAATCGAAGAATTAATGTTCAGGATTTTTAAAGAACTCAAGGGGATCGAATTAAAAATCCCATTCCCGCGTATTTCATTTAACGAAGCGCAGGAAAAATATAAAACAGATAAACCGGATTTGCGCAAAGATTTCAATTCCGATTTTGCGTTTGCCTGGATAGTGGGTTTTCCTTTGTTCAAATACAATAAAGAGGAAAAACGCTGGGAGAGCGAACATCATCCTTTTACCGCGCCGGAAGAAACCGACCTGGAGAATCTGGATAAAACTCCGGATAAAGTAAAATCTCGTTCTTACGACCTAGTTCTAAACGGAATGGAGCTGGGGTCGGGTTCGATAAGAATTCATGACCAAGAGCTGCAGGAGAAAATATTCAAGATCATCGGCATTGATAGAGAAAACGCCAAGCTTCGTTTCGGTTTTCTTCTGGAAGCTTTTCAATTCGGCGCCCCTCCTCACGGAGGATTCGCATTTGGCATAGATAGGCTATTAAGCATCTTAAGCAATGAATCAAGCATAAGGGAAGTAATAACTTTTCCCAAGACGAGCGCGGGAGTTTGTCCGTTAACTAGCGCGCCTTCGGATGTAGATGAAAAACAATTAAAGGAATTGAATTTAGCCGTTAAAAAGGAGGCAGTAAAATGAGGGCAAAAAAATTACTTTGTTTCATTGTTTTGGCTTCGGTTTTGGTCTTATCGGGTTGCGTTACCCGCACCTATTCTTTGACAAGAGACAGGGTTGATCAAGACTTAACCGGTGGAAATCACGGTTACATTACCGGAAAAGCCCCAGCCGGAGAAACGACTCCAAGAAAAACCGAACGGACAGTTAGGGTATTCGAAGTCGAGCTCGGAAAATCTTACAAAACCAAACAAGTAGACATCGCGCCTATTACACAACCGCAAAGCATGGGAAGCTCTAATGAAATTACCAGCAACACAGGCTCGGTTGAAACCGCTTCCGAGGAACAAAATATCTCTCTTGACAAAACCGGCCAAAAATATACCGTAGAAAAAAATGATACCCTGCAAAAAATATCCATGAAATTCTACGGCACGACCAAAAAATGGACAAAAATCTATAATGCCAATAAAGATGTCTTGAAGGGACCGAACAAGGTCTACCCCGGACAAACTCTCAATATACCGGATACCGGCGAAGCAAAACCAGCTGCTGAGACATTAAGCGAACCAAAGGAAAACCTTAAGTAAGAAACAGGGACGGTTCTCAAACTAAGCTAAAAGTGTCCCTATTAAGGGGACACTTTTGCCTTGAGTTGAGAACCGTCCCTAACTAAATATGGATAAAATAATCAAATTACAGACTCATCTGGAAGCGCAAGAACTCCTGGGCTTGCAGGACGCCAAGGCTAAGCTAATTGAAAAAGAGTTTAAAGTGAAATTAACCTTGCGCGGAGAGCATCTAAAATTAAGCGGAACCGCAGCAAATATAAAAAAGGTCTCCGGCCTTATCGAACATATTCTAAATATTTATCGTTTGGGCCAGCAAAAAACAGAAGGGTTGGATTTAACCTGCCTAATTTCCAATTTTAAAACTCCCGGAAGAACAAATTCTCCAGAGATCCGAGAGAACGGTATAATACGCGCTGCCAGCGGAAAACAAATAGAACCCAAGACTACCGGCCAAAGGGAATACGTAGAAGCAATAAAACAATATGACATCGTTTTCGGTATCGGCCCGGCAGGAACAGGAAAGACATATTTGGCGATGACTTGCGCGGTCGAAGCCCTTAAAAAACAGGAAGTGCGCAGGATAATACTTACGCGCCCGGCGATTGAAGCAGGCGAGTCATTAGGGTTCCTGCCGGGTGATATGCAAGAAAAAATATTGCCTTATTTGAGACCATTATATGACGCGCTCTATGATATGATGGAAGCGGAACGTATTGAAAAATACATTGAAACCGGAATTATTGAAGTAGCCCCATTAGCCTATATGAGAGGAAGGACTCTCAATGACGCTTTTATCATTTTGGACGAAGCGCAAAATTGCACCGCCGAACAAATGAAAATGTTTCTGACCCGCCTGGGTTTTGATTCTAAAGCTGTAATAACCGGGGACATAACCCAAAGCGACTTGCCTAACGGCAAACCAATCGGACTTTTACAGGCTCAAGATATTTTAAGCTCTACCGAAGGAATTAAATTTGTCCGTTTTAGCGGAGCCGATGTAGTAAGACACGCCTTGGTTCAAAGGATTATCGAAGCATATGACAAAGCTAACCGAAAAGATTAGTTTCAAATCAATTATTCTAGGAGCCTTGGTGCTAATTTTGAGCTATATCGCTCAAATTAACCTAGCTATAGCCATACTCCTCATAGTTTTATGCATCTATCTGGAATTAAGAAATCTAAAGATAAAAAATTGCAGTTTACCAAATCTCACCCTGTTATACCTTTCAGCAGTTACCAGCGGATACATCCTGATTAAACATAATTTTCCTATATACTACATTCCTTTTTCAATAGTCCCAATGCTTACAACACTTTTGTTTGGAAATTTAGAGATTTCTTTGCTAATGACCATGGCTTCTTCGGTCACGATTGCATCCTTCTCTGGATACCCCTTGCAAACAACAGTGCTTTCCTTAACCAGCGGAATAGTCTCTAGTATTCTTGTGCTGGGAGCGCGTAAACGCAATACCCTTATCCGCGCCGGCATCCTGATAGCAGTATTTCAAGTCCTGACTTTAATCTTTATGGAACACCTGCAAATAATTTCAATCGAAAGGCATACTATTCTCTTTATAAATGGAATAGTTTCAAGCATTATTGTCCTCGGAGTTTTACCGGTTTTTGAATACCTTTTTAATACCGCTACTAATATCAGCCTTTTGGAACTGGCCGATTTTCATCACCCGCTTCTTCAACGCTTGATTCAGGAGGCGCCCGGAACCTACCATCACAGCTTAATCGTCGGAAATCTCTCGGAAAACGCCTGCCGAGCGGTAGGAGCAAATGCCTTATTGGCCAGAATTGGCGCTTATTACCATGACATCGGGAAACTTCAAAAACCGGAATATTTTAGCGAAAACCAAGCTAATATAGAAAATAAACATGGGGATTTAGCTCCAACAATGAGCAAACTGGTAATTATGAATCACGTTAAAGAAGGAGTAGAACTGGCTAAAAAATACAGGCTAAGCCCTCCCTTAATTGATTTTATCCGTCAACATCATGGGAATAGCCTGGTTTATTACTTCTATCTTCGGGCGTTGGAAAAAACAGAAGAGAACCAGGACGTAGAAGAAGAGGGGTTTCGTTATCCCGGGCCAAAACCAAACACCAAAGAAACCGCCATAGTATTACTGGCGGATTCAGTAGAAGCGGCTGCCCGTTCGTTAAAAGAGCCTAATCCCGGAAAAATCGGGGAATTGGTACATAAGATTATCAATAATAAATTTATCGACGGCCAGCTTGATGAATGCGAGTTAACCCTTAAAGACCTGGAAAAGATCTCAGCGGTCTTTATCCGGCTGCTCTGCGGAATACACCACAGCCGGACAAGCTATCCTGAAAGTGAACGGATTGAAAATAACCATAAGAAACCTTCAAAAGAAAATTCCCATCTTTCCGGCGAAAATAAAAAAGACAATCCTTAAAACCTTCAAAAACGAAAACATAAAAGAAGGCGAAATAACTGTCTCATTTGTAACCGATAAATTAATCTCAAAGCTTAATCTCAAGTACCTGAATATAGATAGGCCTACTGACGTTTTAGCTTTTAATTTAACGGATAACCGGAAAACAATAATTGCCGATATAATTATATCGGCCGAAACCGCTATGCGGAATTCCAAACTTTACCAAACTTCCCTACCTTATGAATTAAACCTATACTCTGCCCACGGATGTCTACATTTATTAGGCTATAATGATAATAATCCGAGAAATGCGAAAATAATGCGCAAAAAAGAATCCGAATATGCCAATCCATAAAACCGAGGCAATAATCATAAGAAGAATGGACTTCCGCGAAACTTCTCTTATTGCGGACTTTTATACCCGGGATTTTGGCAAATTAAGCGGATTGTTTAAAGGTATCCGGACAGATCCCAAGAAATTTGCCAGTTCCGTCGAGATATCTTCATATAACGATGTCATATTTTATAAGAAATCCGGCGCCTCACTGCATCTGGTAAGCGCCTGCGACCTAAAGGATAATTTTTTTAATATAAGAAAGAGTATAATGAAAGCGGGGATGATGGGAATCATGGTAGAATTGATTGCTTCGGTTATGCAGCCTGAAGATAAAAATGAGGAAGTATTCAATCTGGCGCTTGAATGCCTAAAAGAGCTCGAAATAACTTCCTCTCCGGAGAAGATTATGACTATTTTCAAGATTAAAATGCTTGCTCTTTCCGGATTTAAACCACACTTTGATTCCTGCGTATCGTGTTCAAGCAGAATCCTGGGGCAATCAAAATTCAGCCTAAGTTTAGGCGGATTACTTTGTGAAAATTGCTTTCATAAAGATACTGCCTCGCGTTCGATTTTTAGAGGCACAATTGCTTCAATACTGTATATAGAAAAAAATGATTTCAAAAACAATCTTAATCTAGGACTTAACCCGCAGATCAAGAAGGAACTAGAACTTATCCTAAACGCTTTTTTAAATTTTCATCTGGAAAAAGAACTCAAATCGCAGAAGGTTTTAAATAAGTTAACCGCTTTAGCCTAGGTCATAAGAACAGGAGGTAGAATATGAAAATAGCTATTGTTGGCCCGGGAGCAATGGGTTGCCTGCTGGCTTCTTTTTTATCTAAATCCAAGGAAGAAATATGGATCCTCGATTACAATAAAGAACGCGCCGAAAACATCAATAAAAACGGCGTAAGCCTTGTCGGTTTATCCGGAGAGTGGCGCTGTAATCCCAAAGCAAGCGCCGATATCAAAGATATAGGGGTTGTAAATCTACTCATACTTTGCGTTAAATCTTATGATACTAAAACCGCCATAACTCGTTCAAAAGCGCTAATCAGCGAAAATACCTCCGTTTTAACCCTGCAAAACGGTATAGGCAATATTGAAATGATCAGTGAAATAATCGGAGCCCAAAATATTATCGGAGGAATAACAAATCTAGGAGTCACCCTGCTTGATACCGGAAAAGCTAAATACGCCGGCAAAGGAGAAACGGTAATCGGGCGAATGGACGCAAAGATCACTGTAGAAATGCGCACAATACGCGAGCTTTTTAACAAGGTAGGACTGGAAACGCGTATTTCTAAAGATATAAAGGGCCTGCTTTGGTCAAAATTAATCATTAACACCGGTATAAATGCCTTGACCGCCCTGACACATCTTAATAACGGCAGATTAATTGAATTCGAAGGCTCCCGCAGGATTATGCGCGAAGCAGTCACTGAATCAATCCGCGTAGCCAAAAGGAAAAGAATAAAACTTACCTATGATGATCCATTGGCTAAAGTCGAAGCTGTATGCGAAGCTACCGCGGGAAATATTTCTTCCATGCTGCAAGACGTCCTGCGTAAAAAACGCACGGAAATCGACTTTATAAACGGGGTAATCGTAAGACTCGGCCAAGAACTAGGAATTTCTGTGCCCGTAAACACAATGCTGGTGGACTTGGTTAAAACAATTGAATCAAGCTACAGCATATCTATTAATCAAGAACGATTTTCTTAGCCGGGTATTTTAGCTGTTTTTACAGGTTATTGCGGGCGTACTACAAGTTATGGGTCGAGTTATGCATGGCAATAGAATGAGAAGATGCCTGGTAATTGCGTTAATAGGAGGAGTAGCGTTTGTTTTTTTATTTATACGCAGCCATCAAAACAAAAGGCTTTATTGTCAAGAACGCCTGATGATGGGGACCTTTGTAAAAGTTATATCCCCAAATCCTCGAGCTCCGGAAATAGTATTCACCGAAATTACCCGAATCGAAAAACTTTTAAGCAAATATAATCCGCAAAGCGAAGTGGCGCAATTAAATAAAACCGGCTATCTAAAGGCAAGTCCCGAGACATTTTATATAATAAAACGTTCCAAGGAATTTTGGCAGGCTTCGGATGGGGCTTTCGACATAACCGTAGCTGCGCTTATGGATCTTTGGGGATTCACCAATAAACAATATTGCCTCCCGAGCAGGAAAAAGATTGAAGAAACTTTGAAGCTGGTCGGATCGGATAAAATTATTTTGCAGGAATTTGATAATGTGATACAATTTAAGATTTCCGGAGTAAAAATAGACCTTGGCGGTATAGCTAAAGGTTATGCCTTGGATTGCGCAATCAAAAAATTAAAAGAAGCGGGAATCGATAGCTGCCTTATTAACGCCGGAGGAGAAGTTTACTGTTTAGGCGATAAATTCGGAAGGCCTTGGAATATAGGCGTAGCAGGTTCGCGCGGGAGGAATTTAGCCGCATGTTTGGAATTAAAAAATCAGGCTATAGCAACTTCCGGAGACTCCGAACAGTATTTCATAAAGGATAAAAGACGTTACCCGCATATATTAAACCCTAAAACAGGATATCCGGCCGAATCAAACATAAGTTCCGTATCAATCGCGGCCAAAGATGGATTAACCGCAGATGCTCTGGCCACAGCTATCTTTGTCCTAGGCAAAGATAAGGGAGAGAGACTGGCAAAACAGTTTGACAATGCGGAAATAAAATCTATTCAGGAAATCAATACTCAAAATCACTAAAAAAGAGTAAAACTAAATAATCAATAAATATGCCGGCAAAAAATAACGGTTTAAGCAATCATAAATTGAAATTATCCGGGAATTCCAAGCCCCAAACGCTTAATTTTAATTATTTAAACTGCCCTATTGAAGAGCTTTATACTAAATTAGAAACATCGGAAAGGGGTTTAACGGAAAAGGAGGCGGAAAAACGCCTGCAGGAATTCGGCTATAATGAACCTGCCCGGAAGAAAAAACGCACTATACTTACCCAAATACTCCTCAAATTCGTTAATCCTCTGGTAATCGTGCTTTTAATAATCGGCGGTTTTTCACTTTTTTTCGGAGAAAAATTAAGCGCCCTTATAGTTTCTCTGATGGCCTTGATGAGCGTTTTCTTGGGCTTCTTTCAGGAATACAAAGCCGGAAAAGAGGCGGAAAAACTAAGCGAAATGGTCCGGGCCACCGCTACTGTTTACCGAAACGCAAAAGCAAAAGAAGTTAAAATCAAAGAAATAGTCCCCGGAGATATCATAGACCTGTTTGCCGGAGATATGATTCCGGCAGACTTGAGGATATTATCTTGCAAAGACCTGTTTATTAATCAGGCCTCTTTAACCGGGGAATCTTTTCCAATAGAAAAATCCGCCGTCAATCTGCCTTCTAAAGATAACTCTGCTTCCAACCAGTCAAATATCGTTTTTATGGGCTCCAGTGTCGTAAGCGGCACAGCGCTGGGAGTGGTAATCAAAACGGGAATGTCCACTCAATTTGGCGAGCTTTCCAGAAAGCTGGCGAATATCAGGATACAAACCGGCTTTGATAAAGGGATACATAAATTTACATGGCTGATGATCCGCGCCATGATTTTTATGGTAATTTTTATCCTGGGCGTTAATGTTTTACGCCGGGGAAATTTTATCGAATCCCTGCTTTTTTCATTGGGCGTAGCAGTGGGGCTGACCCCTGAGATGCTCCCAATGTTAGTCGCTATAAATCTCTCTAAGGGCGCGATTGCAATGTCCAAAAAGCAGGTTATCGTAAAACGTCTTAATTCCATACAGAATTTCGGAGCCATGGATGTGCTTTGCACAGATAAAACAGGCACACTCACCATGGATAAGATTGTTTTGGAAAAACACTGTGATGTGGTAAGGAAAGAAGATGACAGCGTGCTACAGCTGGCTTACACCAATAGTTTTTACCAAACAGGGCTGAAAAATCTTTTGGATAGAGCGATACTTAAGCATGAAAAACTGGCTGTGCAGGATTTTAAGAAAATAGATGAGATTCCTTTTGATTTCTCGAGAAGAATAATGTCGGTGGTAGTGGATATGAACAATGTGCATAAAATAATTGCTAAAGGCGCTCCCGAAGAAATCTTCAAAAGATGCAACAGGTACGAGCTTGACGGCGAAATACAAGAGATGGAAGAGTGGCTTCTGACCGACCTGAAAGAAGAATGCGACCGGCTCAGCACCGATGGCTTCAGGGTTTTGGCTATCGCCTATAACGACATAACGGAAAAGAAAAACATATATTCTAAAGATGATGAAAGAGGTTTGATTTTAAAAGGATATGTCGCGTTTCTTGACCCGCCTAAACCAAGCGCAAAAAGAGCTATATTGGCATTAAATAAACTCGGCATAGATTTCAAGGTCCTAACCGGAGACAATGAACTGGTTACGCGGAAAATTTGTAATGAGGTCGGACTGAATATTAAAGGCCTTCTTACCGGAGACAATGTCGAAAAATTAACGGATGCGCAGCTTTGCGAAACCGTAGAGACTACCAATGTCTTTGCGCGCCTGTCGCCTTTACAAAAAGAAAGAATTATAAAATGCCTTCATGAAAACAACCATATTGTAGGATACCTGGGAGACGGCATAAATGACGCGCCTGCCTTAAAAACCTCGGATGTCGGAATTTCCGTGAATAACGCGGTGGATATCGCCAAGGAATCCGCTGATATGATCCTGCTTAAAAAGAGCCTGATGGTCTTGGAAGACGGGGTCATCGAAGGAAGAAAAACCTTTGGAAATATTGTAAAATATATCAAAATGGGCTCAAGCTCGAACTTCGGCAATATGTTTAGCATGACAGGAGGCAGTTCATTTTTGCCGTTTCTACCGATGCTGCCCATCCAAATACTCCTCAATAACTTCCTCTACGATCTTTCGCAAATAGCCATCCCCACTGACCGGGTTGATAAACAATACCTGGAAAAACCCCGGCCATGGAACGTAAAATACATCAAAAATTTTATGATGATTATCGGCCCAATCAGCTCAATATTCGACTTTATCACTTTCGGAGTTATGTTATTCATATTCCGCTCTTCGGCAGAATTATTCCACACCGGCTGGTTCATTGAATCCCTTTGCACTCAAACCCTTGTCATATATGTAATTCGCACGGGAAAAATCCCGTTCGTGGAAAGCTGGCCGAGCTTTTCTTTAATAATGACTTCGTTATTCATAATCACCATAGGTATACTTATTACTTTTTCGCCGCTAGCAAAACCATTCGGTTTCGTTACGCCGCCAGGAGCATATTTTATTGCCCTTATTATAATGGTTGTCAGTTATTTATTTATAGTGCAGAGAGTCAAAATGTGGTTTATCAAAAAATACGGTTATGAATAAAATCTTGAGACCACCCGAGGCTAGCTAAAGTTGAGACGAAAGGAGCCGATATGGACAAGATAACGATTGACGATATCTTAGCTTTAAAAGGCAAACGCAAAATAACTATGCTCACTGCTTACGATTACCCCATAGCGAGCCTTGTGGATAGAGCAGGAATTGATATTATTTTAGTAGGCGATTCTCTGGCAAATGTCGTGCTGGGCCTTGATTCGACCACCAAAGTTGGAATGACTGAAATGCTTCACCACGCCAAAGCAGTAAGGCGCGCGGTGAATAGAGCGTTAGTTGTCGGGGATATGCCTTACGAATCATACCAAATCAATACCGAAGAATCCGTAAAGAACGCAAAGAGATTCATCAACGAGGCTGATTGCAGCGCGATAAAACTGGAATGGTTTGATAGATGCCCGGAGGTAACCCGAAAAATAATCGAAGCGGGGATACCGGTAATGGGACATATCGGCCTTACTCCTCAAACTGCGGATAAATTAGGAGGATTTAAGGTCCAGGGCAAAGACGCGGATACTGCCCGTAGATTGATCGAACAAGCTCAGAAACTGGAAAACTTGGGTTGTTTTTCAGTTCTCCTTGAATGCGTCCCGGATAAATTATCCGAAATCATTACCAAGAAATTAAAGATACCGACCATTGGCATCGGAGCCGGCGTCAGTTGCGACGGACAAGTGCTGGTAATTAATGATATGCTCGGGCTTTTTGAGCGCTACACTCCGAAATTCGTCAAAAAATATTTAAACCTTTCCCCATTAATCCTTAAGGCGATAGAAGATTATAAAAATGAAGTATTAAAAGGAGAATTTCCCGCGCCCGAACATTTCTTCAGCATAAAAGAGGAAGAGTTGAAAAAAATATGAAAAAGAAAGCAACAAAACGGGTTTTGCTTACGCTTGTTCTTTGCGCGGCTATTATTTTTGTGTTAAAATTCGGGCTTCCGCAGCTCTTACGCGCCTATATCGCAACCGGTATCGGAGACTGCGCAAAAATCCCGATTTTATGCATGAGCCCTCAAGATACAACGGAAACTTTCATAGTAGACAAAATTTACCTTCAAGAACTCATTCCGCATAAATTTCCAAAAACAGAAATAAGCGTGCCCAAGGGCTTCCGGGTCGTTCAAGAGTTAGTAGCCAAACCTTACTACAAAAAGAAGAAATCACGCAGCGTTGAACCCGTAATCTACATCCTGCATCAACCGCCGGGTTTTTTTATCAACCTATTTCCACAAGTTAAAAATTCAGGCATCAAAGATAACTATGAATTCATGCGTTCTTTAATGTGCGCGAATGAGTCCAAAATCAACAGCATCAATGACGCTTTTTTTGTAATTCTAAAAAGTATTTTTACTCCGGATCTGGGAGACCAGAAAACGGCTAAAATGATTCAATTTAAGTCGAACGAACGGAATTATTTTCTAAACTATAATTTAACCGGGCCGGCATATTTCTTTGACTGCACCATACTTACTAAAGAAGGAGATTTCTTCAAGGTTTACATAAAAGATAGGTTTAAAACATTGGATTTGAATAAAGTATATTCAATTATATCCACGATCTCCCCGGCTTAAGTAATTTGCTTGATTTTTATTCCAAACTGTGCTAGAAATAAAAGTCTTATGAGCGATAACCTGATGGAAAAAATAGTTTCCCTTTGCAAACGCAGAGGTTTTATATTCCAGTCTTCGGATATTTACGGAGGCCTAAGCAATACCTGGGATTACGGCCCATACGGCGTTGAGCTTAAGAATAACCTTAAGCGCGCCTGGTGGAAGGCGAATGTTTACGAGCGTAATGATATTTTCGGCATGGACGCGGCTATCCTTATGCACCCTAAAGTCTGGGAAGCTTCGGGACACGTGCAGAATTTTTTCGATTTAAAGAGCGACTGTAAAAATTGTAAAAAACGTTTCAAGAGCGAGGACCTTAAGGATAAAAACAAATGCCCTGAATGTGGCGGCGCGCTCACTGAAGCTAAGGCCTTTAACCTGATGTTTAAAACCTACCAGGGGCCGGTAGAAGAAAGCGGCAATGAAATATATATGCGGCCGGAAACTGCCCAAGGCATGTTTGTGAATTTTTTGAATATTCTTGATTCCCGGCATCCCAAACTCCCCTTTGGTTTGGCGCAAATCGGAAAATCTTTCCGCAATGAAATTACTCCGGGGAATTTTACTTTCCGCACCAGGGAATTTGAACAGATGGAGATTGAATATTTTGTCCGGCCGCTTGACGCAGACAGGGCGCTTGACGAATGGATTTCCTACCGCTTTAACTGGTATCTTGGCCTCGGAATAAAAAAAGAAAGCTTGAGACAACGCCAGCACGATAAAGACGAATTGGCGCACTATGCCCGCGCCTGCACTGACGTAGAATACAATTTTCCTTTCGGCTGGAGCGAACTGGAAGGAATTGCCAACCGCACGGATTTTGATCTAAAACAACATTCCCAGCACAGCGGTAAAGACTTGCAGTATTTTGACGACGCGGCAAAAGAAAGATTTTACCCCTATATAATCGAGCCTTCGGGCGGAGTTGACCGGGCAGTTTTGGCGTTTTTGGTAGATGCCTATCACGAAGAAAAAGTCAGAGAAGACCTGCGTGTAGTTTTAAAGATCCACAAAGACCTGGCTCCCACCAAAGTGGCAGTGCTGCCGCTTTTAAGGAACAGGCCGGAAATAGTCGAACTCGCTAAGAAAATCGCCCAGGATCTGAAGAAAACTATTGTTACGGTTTATGATGATACCGGCGCGATCGGCAAACTTTACCGAAGACAGGACGAGGTAGGAACGCTTTTTTGCGTTACGGTTGACGTGCAGAGCCTGGAGGACAAACAAGTTACTGTTCGCGACCGTGATACCATGCAACAAGAGAGAATTCCAGTAGAGAAATTAAAAGAATATTTGTCCAACAAATTAGTTTAGGGACGGTTCTCAACTCAAGGCAAAAGTGTCCCCATTAGGGGGACACTTTAAGATTGGCTTGAGAACCGTCCCTGAAGATAAGAAAGGCAGGGTTTTAAAAGCAATGAGTACCAAAAAGTATGTTTACAGTTTTGGCGGCGGCAAAGCAGATGGCAATGAAAGTATGAAAAATCTTTTAGGCGGCAAAGGCGCGAACCTAGCGGAAATGGCCGGCCATAAAAATTTAAAACTTCCTGTTCCTCCCGGATTTACTCTCACTACGGAAGTCTGCACTTATTATTATGAACATAAAAAATCTTACCCCAAAGAACTAAAAGCCCAGGTTGAAAAAGCGCTGGCTACCGTTGAAAAACTTATGGGTAGAAAATTCGGCGATTCGACGAATCCGCTTTTAGTTTCGGTGCGTTCTGGAGCCAGAAAATCCATGCCTGGAATGATGGAGACGGTTTTAAACGTAGGGTTAACTGAAAAAACAATCCCCGGTTTGATCAAGCAAGCAGGCGGCAATGAACGCTTTGTTTATGATGCTTACCGCAGGCTGATTACAATGTACTCCGACGTAGTTATGGAAAAAGCAGCCGGCATCGAACCAAAGGATGACCTGGGTATCCGTAAACAGCTTGAACGGATTATGGATGAAGTAAAGCAGAAGAGGGGTTCTAAGGCGGATACGGATTTGACTCTTTCCGACCTGAAAGATATCTGCGCCAGATATAAAATAAAGATCAAAGAAGTTTTAGGCAAAGAATTTCCAGACGAGCCAATGCAGCAATTATGGGGAGGTATTAGCGCGGTATTTTCTTCCTGGAACGGCAAGCGCGCAATCAGCTATCGCCGAATCGAAGGCATACCGGATGAATGGGGAACAGCGGTAAACGTGCAAACCATGGTTTTCGGAAACATGGGTAATGATTCAGCTACCGGTGTGGCTTTTACCCGTAATCCCGGAAACGGCGATCCTCATTTCTACGGCGAGTATTTAATCAACGCTCAAGGCGAAGATGTAGTTGCCGGCATCAGAACGCCAGCTCCAATCAACACATTTTCCCAGTCAGCGCATAACAAAGATTTACTGACACTGGAAAAAGGTATGCCCGCAATTTACAAAGAACTTTTCGCGATCCAGGAACGCCTGGAAAATCATTACCATGATATGCAGGATATCGAGTTTACCATTGAAAAGGGGAGACTCTTTATGTTGCAGTGCCGCGTAGGAAAACGTAATGGCCCGGCAGCAGTACGCATGTGTATGGATATGATCAAAGAAAAACTGATTAAAAAAGAAGAAGCGGTTATGCGCGTTACCCCCAGCCAATTAGATGAATTGCTTCACCCGATCATCGATCCTAAAGTTGAAGCGACGAGCAAACCGTTAGTCAAAGGTCTGCCTGCTGGCCCGGGAGGCGCGTGTGGACAGATTGTCTTTAACGCTAAAGACGCGGTAGCCTGGAAACAACAGGGCAAAAAAGTAATACTTTTACGCGAAGAGACAAATCCTGAAGATGTTGAAGGTATGCGCGCGGCTGAAGCAATCCTTACTGCCCGCGGCGGAATGACTAGCCACGCAGCCTTAGTTGCCCGCGGATGGGGTAAATGCTGTATCGTAGGCGCAAGCGACCTGCATGTTGATTCCGAAAACAAAACAATCAGCGCAGGGGGCAAAACCTTAAAAGAAGGCGATTGGATCACTCTTAACGGAACCAAAGGCGCGGTATACGAAGGCAAGCTTCCGATGATGGATGCTTCCGAAGAAAATACAATGCTGATGGATTTCTTAAAGATCTGCGGCACCATCAAAAAACTCGGTATCCGCACCAACGCTGAAACTCCGGAAGACGCTTCCAAAGCGCGTCAATTCGGAGCCGAAGGAATAGGGTTATTCAGAACCGAGCATATGTTCTACGGTAAAGGCGCGGATGAGCCGTTATTTATCCTGCGTAAAATGATCATTTCCAAAACAACGGAAGAAAGAAAGAAAGCTACCGAAGAATTGTTCCCGTATGTAAAAAAAGATATTAAAGGAACGCTGGCGGCAATGGACGGATTTCCAGTAGTTATCCGCTTGCTTGACCCGCCTCTGCATGAGTTTGTTCCCCGCGAGCAGGCAAAATTGGAAGAGATTGCCAAGGAACTGAACATCAGTATGGAAGAATTATCCAAACGCGCTGAAAATTTGCATGAATCCAATCCCATGATGGGCCATCGCGGTGTGCGCCTAGGTGTGACCTATCCGGAAATCAGCGCAATGCAGATCCGCGCCATATTTGAAGCAGCGGCTGAATTGATCAAAGAAGGTAAAAAACCTTACCCGGAAATAATGATCCCGGTGGTTTGCGATGTTAAAGAACTTGACGACCAGCTCGTAATAGCCAAAGCAATTTACGCGGAAGTTTTGAAAAAATACAATCTCAAAGCGATTAAGCATATGTTTGGCACGATGATCGAGATACCGCGGGCGGCTTTAGTCGCGGATAAACTGGCAACAGTAGCGCAGTTCTTCTCATTTGGAACCAATGATCTGACCCAGATGGGATTTGGTTTCTCCCGTGATGACATCGGAAGTTTTGTGCCGGAATACATTAAAAAAGGCATACTGCCGGAAGATCCGTTCCAGAGCATTGACCAGGAAGGTATTGGCCAATTGATCAAGATCGGCATCGAAAGAGGCAGAAAAACCAATAAAAACCTTGAGGTAGGAATTTGCGGCGAGCATGGCGGCGAGCCAAAGTCAGTCGAGTTCTGCCACAAGGTAGGAATGAATTACGTAAGCTGTTCGCCGTTTAGAGTTCCGATTGCAAAACTTGCGGCAGCCCAAGCAGTGTTAAAGGGAAAGAAAAAATAACAGGTCAATATGGCTCTGATAGCTTCAGGTCAATAGTCTATAGTCAATAACAAAAATAAACTATTGACTATAGACCTGCGCTATCAGGATAAATATAGACCTAAATCTATTGGGATAAATTATGGAAGCGCTAAAAACTTATCTTAAAGAAATCCGCGACATTCCATTGCTAACCGCGCAAGAAGAAATTCTTCTGAGCCGCAAGGTTCAAAAAGGCGATGAGCAGGCGCGCAAAAAAATGATTCAGGCGAATTTGCGCCTGGTAATCAACATCGCCAAAAGGTATATGCGTTTAGGCACGCCTTTTCTGGATTTAATCGAAGAGGGGAATTTAGGATTAATGAAAGCGGTGGAAAAATATAATCCGAAGAAAGGTTTCCGCTTTTCTACATATGCGGCCTGGTGGATTAAACAGGCGATTACCCGTTCCATATCCGAGCAGGGAAAGATGATCCGCGTGCCGGTGTATATGAACGATATAATCGCCAAATGGCGTAAAACCAAAGAACGCATGAGCCAAAAGCTAAAGCGTATTCCCACCGACGAGGAAATAGCCAAAAGATTAAAGATCCCTAAAGAAAAAATAAGCCATATAAACTTCTGGATGTCCACCACAACCTCATCGCTGGAAGCCCCTATCGGCGAAGACAGTGAAGGCAAGGTCTCGGATTTAATCGAAGATACTACCACTTTACAACCGGATAGCGAAATCGAGCATATCCTGGATAAAGAAAGGGTAGAAAACCTCCTTGAGATTATGAATGACAGGGAGCGCGAGATTCTGGATATGAGGTTTGGTTTGGAAGATAAAAGGCAACACACCCTGGCGGAAGTGGCCAAGAAACTAGGAGTTTCCAGGGAAAGGATCCGCCAGATCGAAGAAACAGCTTTGTTGAAAATAAGAAAATTTGTAGAAGGGACTAACGAAGAGCTTTAAAAGAAGGACCGAACAATGAAAAATGACCCTGTGTTGGAAAAATCGATTATCAGCATAGTTGACTTCCCTAAACCGGGAATAATTTTTCGCGATATAACATCCTTAATCCACGATAAAAAGGCTTTCAAAAAAGCTATAAGCCTGTTGAGCAATAAATATAAAGGCAAAAAGATCGGTAAGGTAGTCGGGATCGAAGCGCGCGGTTTTATCTTTGGGGCTGCTATTGCCCATAAAATCGGAGCGGGTTTTATCCCTGTCCGTAAAAAAGGAAAGCTTCCCCGTAAAACAATTTCCGCATCCTACGAACTGGAATACGGAACCGACACTTTAGAAATCCACGAAGATTCGATAAAGCCGGGCGAAAAGATCCTGATCATTGACGATCTTTTGGCTACAGGCGGAACAGTAAAAGCTGTAATAAGCCTCATAAACCAACTCAAAGGAAAAATTCAGGGGATTGGCTTTGTTATAGAACTGATTGATCTTAAAGGTAAAGAAAAATTAAAGGATTACCCTGTTTTTTCGCTGGTCAAATTCCGAGGCCATTAAATTCTGCCCCTGTAGCTCATAAGGATAGAGCAGCAGTTTCCTAAACTGCGTGTGGCAGGTTCGATTCCTGCCAGGGGCACTGATATATCTTGAAAAATGGCAGGTCGCTATAACTCTAATAGCTTCAGGTCAATAGTCGATAGTCAATAGTAAAAACTATAGACTATAGGCCTGTTGTATCGGGACAAACTAGGCCTGTGCTATCAAAGTTAACATAGACCTTAATATAAAATGTATAATTATAACTTGCACGCACACACCTTATTAAGCGACGGGCATCTGCTTCCTTCGGAAGTAGTCATGCGCTATCTTAGTAAAGGATACGAAGTGATTGCCCTTACTGACCACGCTGACTATAGCAATATAAAACCGATTTGCTCAGCAGTTGTGGAATTCTGCCGCAGGTGGCCAAAGGATTCAAAGATCAAGATTCTTCCGGGAATAGAATTAACCCACTTACCTCCAGAACAATTTAAACCTTTAGCGGCCTTCGCCAGAAAACAGGGAATAAAAATAATCATAGCCCATGGTGAAACTCCGATTGAACCCGTAGTTAAAGACACTAATAAGCTGGCGCTTTTAGCGGATATCGACATACTTGCTCACCCGGGGCTTATTACAGATGAAGATACATCGCTGGCAAAAGATAGAGGCATATTTCTGGAAATTACCAGCCGCCGCGGCCATTCCGACACAAATTCGCATGTAATCAATCAGACAAGAAAGTTCGGGGCAAAATTGATCCTTAATCAAGATGCTCATTCGCCGGAAGACATTATTTCTCCTGAACGCCTGATTGAAATAGGAATAAATTCCGGTTTAACTAAAGATGAACTGGAAATAATTTATTCTGACGTAACCGAATTCTTGAAGAGAAAGGGGGCGCTATGAGTATCTCTAAGAAGCTGCTTTTCTTGCCTGCTGCCTGCTATCTGCTAACTACTCTTTTAACCGGCTGCGCTTCGCTTGCAAATCAAGGCGCATCTGCCCAAACTTTGCAAGCCCGGCAATCCTTGTCAAAATTTTCGGATTTGCCTGTCCCGGCAGGTTTCAAAATTTCAGCCAAAGATTCTTATTCTTTTGAAAGTTCCGGCACGCGGGTCGGACTATTAAAATACAAAGGGAAGGCGACAACCGATCAGGTGGTTAATTTCTATAAAGAGCAGATGCCGATGCATAACTGGGCCCTGTTAAACATAACCGAATACGGCGACTGCATAATGAACTTCGAGCGGGAACAGGAAAGCTGTATTATAAATATAATTCCTAATGGAAATTCTTCCGTAATCAGCATAGCTCTGGGGCCAAAATCCCAGTATTTATCTAAAAAACCCAAACGCCAAAAAACTCTTGACAAATAAAAGGTTATATGTTAAAAAGTATAAGGTTGTTTTTAAAATGAACATCGCCTAGGCTAACACATCAATGCTGATGAGCCTGGTTAACATAAAAACAGGGACTTAAAAAAGGAGGAGAAGTAAAATGAGTAAACGCTTGATTTTAGTATTAGCGCTTCTATTTGTGGTCGGCACGACTTTTGCCGCTTACGCCGAAGTGCAGAATGTGAAGGTTTCCGGAGACATCGCTCTCTACGGAATAGCCAGAAATAATTTTGATTTGGGTACGCCTGACCCTGGAACTGGCACAAACACCAAAGAGCGCAACAGGCTTTTTGGCACACAGACCCGCTTAAGAGTTGACGCGGATTTAACCGATAACGTGATTGCAACGGTCAGATTAATCAATGAAAGAAGCTGGACAACTGAAAGCAATTCATCTACCGATATTGACCTTGACTTAGCTTATGTTACCTTGAAGGAATTCCTTTATTCACCTTTAAGCCTTACTTTAGGCCGCCAGGAAATAAGGTTTGGTAACCAGTTAATCATAGGTAACAGCAATAATTATACTTCAGATGCTTTGAACGGATTTCCCGCTGACTTAAGTGTGAGAAATGCTTTTGACGCAATCAGGGCAACTTTGAATTACGACCCGCTAGTTATTGACGCGGTTTACGCAAAGATTTCGAATAGCAATACCAATGCTGACGATGACGCGGATTTATTCGGCGTAAACGCTTCCTATGATGTAAGCAAGAAATTAAATGTTCAAGGTTACATCTGGGATAAGAGGAGCAAAGCAGAAGAAGCCAACAACAGTAAAAAAGATAATGTTTACACTCTTGGCGCTTTAATCACAGCCAAGCCAATCACTGATTTAAAACTATCCTTAGAAGGCGCCTGGCAATTTGGTATGGATAGAGTTCTTAGTAGCAACAATACTTCGGATAAACGCAAGGCCTATGCTCTGCAAGCTATGGCAGATTATACCTTCTCCAAAGTTAAATTTACTCCTTCCATCGGAGCCGGTTATACTTATCTTTCCGGGCCTAAAGGCGGTAAATATAGCGGCTGGGATCCAATGTATTATAACCAAGTATTAGGAAACATTGCTTACGCGATATTGCCTTTCAGCAATATGCAGGCAATAGGTGTTAGAGGCAGCGTAAAACCTGCGGATGATGTTACCCTTACTGGTAGCGTTACCAACTTCTCTCTCGTGAAAGAAGTATCTGGTTATAATAGCCTCTACAATAATGAATTAATTCCAACTACAACTAAAAAGAATCTTGGCAACGAATTTGATCTTACGGCTACCTACGATTATACCGAAGATGTGCAGTTAGGCCTTACCTGGGGTTATTTTGCTTGCGGAAACGCTATAGCTGATAGCCGTGGCAACGCCTCACAGGTAATCGGCTCAATGAAGGTAACATTCTAATACAACTGATGTAAATAAAAAAGCCCTTGGGGGGCAAAAACCTCCGAGGGCTTTTTTATTACTCTGATAGCTTTAGGCCTATGATTATCCTGATAGCTCCAGGTCAATAGTCGATGGCCAAAGGTAAATAAACGAAAATGGCGTTTAAATTTGAAAGCTTAAAAAATCTGGCAAGAATCAGTAAAATTTGCTAAAGAAGTCTATAGCCTAACCAAAAAATTCCCTGAAGACGAAAAATTCGGCATTATTAGCCAGCTAAATAGGGCAGCAGTATCTATAAGCCTAAATATCGCCGAAGGAGAAGGCAGGCGTTCAGACACAGACCTCGCAAGATTCCTGCAAATAGCTATTGGTTCTTTATATGAAGTAGTTACCTTATTATACCTAAGCTTGGAACAAAAATATATCAAACAATCTGAATTTGATGTATATTATAAAAGGTGCGAAGAACTCTCAAAAATGCTCCATAGCTTTCGTAATTATTTAAAACTATAGGCTATCGACTATAGACCATAGACCTGTATATTTTTCATCCTATGCTAAACTTGGCCTTCATCTTCCATATGCACCAACCGTATTACAAAGATCTGCTTACCAATGAAGCTAATCTTCCTTGGGTAAGGCTTCACGGGGTTAAAGATTACCTGGATATGGTGCAAATTTTAGAGAAATTCCCCAAGATTCATCAAACTTTCAATATCGTCCCATCGTTATTCGAACAGATAGAAAATTATACAAATGATTCCGTAAGGGATACTTTTCTTGAACTTTCTTATAAAGAAGCAAAAAAACTCTCCCCAAGCGAAAAGCATTTTATTTTAAATAATTTCTTTTCCATCAACAAAGACAAAGTTATCTCTAATTTTCCCCGCTATTATGAATTATACTTTAAGAAACAAAAAAGAGAAGAGTTCGATATCCAGGACTATCTGGACCTTCAGACTTGGTTTAATTTAGCCTGGATTGACCCTTCTTTCCGCTCAAAATTCCCGGAGTTAAGAACAATTATATCTAAAGGCAGGTTTTTTACTGAAGAGGATAAACGCCTTGTTCTAGACAAACAAATAACCATTCTAAGAGAAATAATCCCTGATTATAAACGGTCTTGCGCAGCCGGCCAAATAGAACTAAGCGTAACGCCATATTATCATCCAATATTGCCGCTTTTATGCAGTTCAAATAGCGCCAAAGAAGCAAACCTCCAAAGCCTTTTGCCAAAATCGGAATTCCGCTATCCGCAAGACGCCAAGATTCAAATCGATACGGCCGTAAATTTTTATCAGGAAAGATTCGGGATGGCGCCCCGGGGAATGTGGCCGTCAGAAGAATCGGTAAGCGAAAGTATCCTGCCATTTATAATCGGCTCCGGAATAAAATGGATAGTCACGGATGAGGCTTTACTTTTTAAATCTTTTAAATCAAAAAAGAGGGACACTAAACTGCTCTACCAACCTCACTTATTAAAAAGGAGGGAGGGGGAGTTAAGAATCATATTTCGCGACCGCAACCTTTCAGACCTAATCGGATTTGTTTATCATTCATGGAAGGCGGAGAACGCGGTAGCGGATTTTATGCAACATCTGGACAATATAAACAAGGCGTTCAAAAATGAAGATGTTCTGGTTACGATAGCAATGGATGGAGAAAACGCCTGGGAATATTATACCAATGACGGCCATGATTTTCTGGAGTTGCTTTATCAGCGCCTTTGCGATTCTAACACCATCAAGGTTACAACAATATCTGAATATTTAGAAAATCATCCGGCTAAATCCAAAATCAAACACCTAAGCGCCGGGTCATGGATTTACGGCAATTTCAATAAATGGATGGGGAATTACTATAAAGTTAAGGCTTGGGAGTGGCTGCTTGCCGCGCGAAAAGAATTAGATGAAGCCGGCTCCAGATTATCGAACCAAGAACTACAGCTTGCCTTAAAACAGATTTATGTTTTGGAAGGCAGCGACTGGTTCTGGTGGTATGGAGAAGACCCTGAAGGATCCTTCGACAGGTTATTCCGCCTGCATTTATGTAACTTTTACTCAATAATCAAAAAACCCATTCCCGATTACTTGTCAAACCCTCTAAGTGCTTGACATCTAAGGACTTTTATGTTATAAATGTTCAAGTTAAAATGGATAAAAAAGATATCTACGAACACCTAGCAAAAATCTACCTTGATGCTTCTTCAAAGAAGAAAAAGAGAAATAAAGCTTATCCAAAACTTTTCAAGAATCTTTTTATTGTAAGCATATTTCTGATGGTTGGCTTGTCTACAACTATATTTTCTTCCGTATCTAAAAGGCATAATTTGCATTCTGAAACCGCCTTGATCCTTCAAAACGATCCCGCGAAGATAAATTTCAATTTCGACCCCGCCAAAAAAGAAGTCTACAGCCTTAATTTGAATCACTTAAACTTGGCGCGTTTTAAAATGCTGGCTTTTTCAATCAGGAATATGGAACCCAGGGAAAGAATAGCCTTACGGATTGAATTCGTAAACGCTTTCAAGGAGAGATCAGAAATATATTTAAGGAATATTCCTTCCAACTGGAAGGATTTTAAAATAAACTTGACCGATTTCAAGAATTTAAACGACTGGTCGGAAACCACCAGCCTTTCTTTTTGCGTGGAGGAATGGAATACTTCCGGAAAGAAAGGCATAGTTTTTATCGATAACGTTAGGCTTCTTAAAGCCTGAAAGGAGAGCTAGATTCCTATGCGTATAATCGCTATAACCAATCAAAAAGGCGGATGCGGAAAAACAACTACCTCGGTTAATTTGGCTGCCTCTTTAGCTGCTAACGGAAGAAAAGTGTTACTGGTGGATATTGACCCCCAGGCGCACGCTACACTAGGATTAAACATCAAGTCTTATTTCAGTATCTACAATGTGTTGTCGAAAATTACCCATCAGAAGGCCAAACTTGAAGATATCATCCAGAATGTAAGCCCGGATTTCGACATAGCGCCATCCAGCATTATCTTAAGCACGCTTGAGCAGGAGCTAGCCGGGGAAATCGGAAGAGAATCCCGCCTTTGGGATACTTTAAACAATTTTAAGGTAAATTACGACTATATCCTCATAGATTGCCCTCCAAACCTGGGAATCCTGACCATAAACGCCATCCGGGCCGCTGATGAAGTAATTATCCCGGTAGAAGCAAGCAGGTTTTCGCTGGAAGGCATGGATCAACTCTTAAGCATAGTAAACTTGGTTCGCGACCGCCTGAATCACATCGTGGACACCAAAATATTAGTAACAAATTTCGATTCCCGCCTGGCGCATTCTTTCAAAATGCTTGAAAAAATTAAATCTGACTTTAGGGATAGGTTATTGTCAAATATTATCCATGTAAATGTAAAATTGAAAGAAGCCCAGAATCAGGGAACCCACATATTCAATTTCGACAAATACTCCCGTGGAGCAAAAGACTATTACAGCCTTTCAAGAGAAATCATCACTCAGGAAACTAGCCCTGAAAATACAGGAAAAACCGAAAGCGCGCCTTTTAGAAAAACCGAGCCTAAGCCGATTGCCGTCCTTGAGAGAAAAATGAATGAAATCCTTAAAAAGGAGCTTCCGAAACTCACTGAAGTGATATTCTCGGTTTTTGCTCCCGATGCCAAAGATGTCTACATCGCCGGGGAATTCAATAACTGGAAATTGGAAGACTCAAACCGTATGCTTAGTAATAACGGAACCTGGAGTAAAAAGTTAAACCTTACAAGCGGTAAATACCGCTACCGTTTTGTTATTGACGGAAAATGGATTGAAGATACCTCCAATCCTCTAAGAGAAATCAACCCCTATGGTTCGGTTGATTCCCTGATTGAAATCGATATTAATAAATAAGAGGGAGGTGCTTATGGCGCCAAAGAAGAAGGCTAAGAAAATCGTTAAGAAGAAACCGGCAAAAAATAAAATTGCCAAGAAATTAACCCAAAAAACTGCCAAGAAGAAAACTGTCTCCCCGAAAAAAAGTGTAATAAAAAGAAAGGGGAACGTAATTGGGGTTATAACGCATTATTTCCCGCATGTGCAAGCCGCGGTAATCAAGCTAAAGGCTCGCTTATCTGCCGGAGAAACAATTAAAATTAAAGGCCACACTACGGATTTTACGCAAAACATAATTTCTATGCAAATTGACCACGTTCCCGTAAATTCAGCTAAAACCGGACAAGAAATCGGTTTACTGGTTAATTCCCGGGTCAGGCAAGGCGATTTAGTTTATAAAGTCTACACAACAGGAGGGAGTTAAAATGAGGCTTTCTGAAGTAGAAAAAAGGGCAAAATCATTGGGAATCAAAGATACCTGGAGACTATCCAAGAAGGATCTAATAAAAACAATCCAGCGCGCTGAAGGAAATAACGCGTGCTTTGGAACTACCCGCATCTGTGAACAGCTGATTTGCTGCTGGAGGAGTGATTGCATAAAATGAAATACAAATGCCAGATTTGCGACCGCGAAATCGACGATTTTGCCAGCCTAGCCCATATTAAAGCAGAAGAATATTTACTGGAATTAATTAGGCGCGATCATCCAGAATGGCACGAAAGCAAAAAAACCTGCCATAAATGTATCGAATACTACCGTAAATTAGTCAAAGAAAACGAAGTCTGATATTCTTGGAAAGAAGTGGCCCTTTTTAAGAAGTGGCCCTTTTCTTAACAAACATTTAGAGTATCTACTCATAATAAATAGGGCGTTAAAACCCGGTAAGTTCAGGTAAATGCAGCCTCGAGGAAGACCTAAAAAATACAGGATAGTGCGCCTTGACCCTAAGATAAGCCAATTTAGCCCCCGAGGCAGGCCCGGAAGGCCAAACGAAGTGGATCTTAGTATGGACCAGTTTGAGGCCATAAGGTTGGCTGACTATATGGGATTACCCCAGAAAAAGGCGGCTAAACTAATGCGTATATCTCAACAAACCTTTAGCCGGATATTAACGCGAGCGCATAAAAGCCTAGCCAACGCCTTGGTAAATGGGCATACCATAAAGATACAAGGCGGACATTATGTAATCAGTTCCCGCGAAGAATCCCCGCAAAAACAACCAGAACCAAAAACAGAATAAGCCCTAAAATCATTAAAATCTGCCTAAATCTTAACATAACGGGTATTATAGGCGGGTAAATTCTTCTTGTGCTCAACTTCCTATAATATATCTTATGTTAACTTCAGCTTATTAGCTAGATTATTCTAAGGCTATGGTTAATAAGAGGTTAGGATACATTGGTATTTTCCTGTGGAAAAGCTCTTTTCGAATTACTTAAACTTACCGCCTTCTTTTAAGGTTAGCATTTACGGATGGATTAGTGAAGGAGATTACCGGGATTTTTTGTCTCTAATCGCCTATTTTTATTTACGGGTTAAAATTACCTGGGCAGGAAAAATCGAACTATCCCCAAAGCGGGCATTGATTCTATCTACCGCTTTAATCAATGCCTCTCTGCGCCTTTCCTCAACCAGCAAAGGCAGATAATCCTGGTATTCTAAATGGCTGGCAGTTACTCCCAAAGCCCGGATTTTATGGCATTTTTTAGGCATTCCAGCCATCAACTTCAGAGATTTCCGGTATATCTCATAACTATCATTGGTAGGCATTGTGAAGGTTTTTTGGGCCAGAAAATCGCCCTTATCCGGCATATTTAACCAAAGATGGACTGTTCTAGCGGTCAAGTTTTTACGCCGCAGCCGCTCACCAACCATTTCAGATAAGACCCTAATCCAGGCGCTAATAACTATAGGGTTTCCCAAAGCATTCGGCAAGGTATATGAATGACTTATTGACTTAGGCCGCTGGCTTATTTCATCTTCACTAGATTCCTCAAACTTACCGGGATTTCCATCCGCACCAAAGAATCCCGGTAAGTTTAAATAAATGTCCCAGCAGGTTTTTAAACCTTGAGCCATCAAGATTTGTCCGGTTTTGCCGGCCATCCCGCAGGCCTTGGTAAGCGGCGCTAAGCTTAAGACCTCTTTAAGGTTAGCGTCATTTATAATAGTCACTCCCTTTGGCTTATTTATTTTTGAAGCCAGCTTGGCTAAAGGGCAGTTTTTGGCTATACCAACCGAAGCGGTAATGTTAAAGTTTGCATAGATCTGCTCTTGGATTTCCCGGGCTAATTTAAACGGCTCCGTATAATCCCGTATATCCATTTGAAATTCATCAACTGAAGCATAATTCAGCGCAAATCCAAAACCCTGAAGCAGTTCGAAAATTTGCTCCGAAGTCCAGATGTATTTGGCTTGGTCTGCCGCTACAAATTCTAAATTTGGGCATATATTGAAAGCGTCTCTTGATTGCATACCGGAATGAATTCCCAAAGCCTTGGCTTCGTAACTTGCGGCGCAAACCACAGTGCGCATTTTATCAACGCGCGAACCGACAATTAACGGTTTGCCTTTTAAACGCGGATTTATAACCTGTTCAATTGAGGCAAAAAACGCGTCCATGTCGATATGCAGAATCATACTATTTAGGGACGGTTCTATTCGTATAGCCATTTAGCATAGAACCGTCCCTTTCTAATTTTATTGGATTATTTTATCGATCTGCCAACGAAAGGTGGAATTATTAAATGATATCTGATAGAGCTGTCCGGAACTAATTACTGAAAAATAATTAATCAATGCCTGGCCAAAACTCTCCTGCCAATTGTAGGTCATAGTTTCTATATTGTATTCTTTGCCATTCCAAAGGAAAGTTTTAGGGTAAATGCGCGAGTTTTTAAAATAAGCCAGAACTTCAATCCTTTCGGCTAAACCATCCGGACTAAAACCTTGGGCTTGCGGCTCAAACCTATCCCAGCGCGCCTTAGGATTAAAGCTGTTCTGGTTCATTCTTTAGTATTTCCTTATTACTGTCATCAACTTTCCGATTATTTTAAATTCTTCGAAAATTGGCGGGTAATTCGGATTAGCGGCTTCCAAATGATATTTATTGCCCTTACGCGCCAGCCTTTTTAAGGTAACTTCGTTATCATTCAAAAGCGCAGCCACTATGTCGTTATTTTCAGCATAAGGCTGTTTCTTAATTATCGCCACATCGCCATCAAGGATACCGGCATCGATCATACTATCGCCTTTAATCCTTAAGGCAAATACATCATCGAAACCCAAGCGGCCTAAAAACAGATTATCCACATCCACATATCCTTGAATTTCTTCATAAGCCAAATTTGGCTTACCAGCCATTATGGTCCCAATTATAGGTATTTTATTGCAGCTTGCGCGTTCAGTTAATTCTAAAGCCCGGGATTTATTATTCATACGCCTGACCAATCCTTTCTGCTGTAAAGCCTTGAGATAATCCCTTACTGTGCCGGTAGATTTAAACCCCAGCTCCCCTGCTATCTCTCTGATTGTAGGGGGGAGCCTCTCCCCTATCCGTTTACGGATAAAATTAAGCACCTTTTCCTGTTTCGGCGTCAACCCTTCGACTTTACTCAGGGTTGACACTGAACAGTGCCTTTCAGGCGCTGTCGAATGTGTCAAATACGGCTTATTTTTCATACCCATAGATATACCACACAAATGTGTGGTTTGTCAAGAAAAATTAAGGGTTGGATAATTAAACCCAACCCTTTAAAAAAACTTTTAATTCTAAGATGCCAAATTAACTCTTGGCTTTTTCCTGATAAACCTCCAACACCTCATTGGTGTCCTTATCAATAAATACCCAAATATCCGGAAGCGGCTCTTTATAGTCAAAAAGGACTATCTTGTAATTCTTAAGGAACCCTCTCCTCATAATTCCATGATTCGGCGATTTATCTTCTCCTATCAGATAACCCGACCTCTCGCTCCAGAGTTTTCCCCCTTCGTCATAAATCACTTTAACATCTTTCACTTCAAAATTATTCGCTTTTACCGCTTCAATAGATATAGAGATGACTTCGCTATTTGTTTTCTCTTCAGCGCGCAACAAAGTCACAGCCGAAAATAAAAATATTGCCGCTAATACTACTACGAACCTCTTCATAAAATTCCTCCTTCCGGTAGAAATTGCTTTGCCCCGCCGCAGGCGGGGCTCGCAATGACTAGCCTTTTAACGCCCTTCGTTTTTACGCTTGGAGTAACACTCTTTGCAGTATATCGGACGGTCTTCTCTGGGCTTAAAAGGGACTTCGCACTCTTTTTTGCATTCCGAACAAGTCGCCTTGTGCATCTCTCTTGGCCCGCCAAATCCACCACCACTTTGATACGCCACGCCTGCCTCCTTTTTTGCTACACCTGAAAGGTGACAACCACCTTCCTTATTTTACCTATAATTTCCGAAACTAAGCGGAAGGGGGAAATCTAACCCCTTCAAATGCGCAATAACCGCCTGCAACTCATCCTTCTTGGGAGAACTAACCTTGATTTTTTCTCCTTCAATCTGGGTTTGCACTTTTAGCCCCAAACCTTTTATGATACCGGTCAATTCTTTGGCTTTTTCTTTTTCAATACCCATACAAATCTGCGCTGACTGACGCAGGTATCCTTCAAACGCCTTCTGCGGCTCATCGAATTTAAGAGACTTCAACGAAACTCCCCTCTTGGCAAGGCGCGTAGCTAACATATCGGTAAGGGCCTTCAACTTAAATTCATCATCCGCGATTAAAGTAATCTTTTCTTCTTTACGGTCAAAAGCAATCGAGGCCTTGCTATCTTTAAAATCGTAACGCTGGGCCAATTCTTTACAAGCCTGGTTTACCGCATTATCCACTTCCTGCAAATCAACTTCAGAAATAATATCAAATGAAAAATTAGCCATAGTTTATTTTCTCCTTATTTTACACCATAATCAACTCATAATCAAGGCTGCCCAATCCGATTTCCCAAGCATGATTAAGCTGTTTCATTCCATCCTGATCCGGATGCGTTGCTTTAAAAATATCCTTACCGCTTGCTTTATTAACTAAATCAAAACTTGCCTTGTCGATACTCACAGGATCAAGCGAAGCAAGTATGCCCATGCTTTATCTTTCTTTCGAATAAAATCGAGTAAATTACTTTTCTCCAGCAGTTTTCTAACTTTTAAACTCAACGACTGAATATTATCAGAAGCATCCGCGGGAATAAAATATACCTTACTTTTCATATCTTAAATTCCTTTACCTGGCGCAATGAATTTATGCTTTTTAAAGATTCAAAGAATATGATCACAACCAGTATAATCATAACCGTCGATAGGCCCGCATTTAGATTCCCCTGAAAATTATGTTTAGGTAAATAGTTGCCGGTAATATTTAATATCCCGGCAAAAACAGTAGTTATAAACATAAAAAGCGCCGGTAAGAAAGTGATTAACCCATACCGCCATTTCCTGGTATGCCTAAGAATAAACAACGTTCCGACCAAAAGCGCTAAAGTAGCCAAAAGTTGATTAGCTACGCCGAACATCGGCCAAATAGTAGAAATCTCCCCGTTATAGACCAGATATCCCCAAAGAAAAGTAATTGAGCCGGCGCTTAGGATAACCCCAAAAAAAGATTTATCTATGCGCCTTCTAGGGGCAGCTAACCTGGCTAATTCTTCCAGAATGTAGCGGGCCACCCGAGTTCCCGTATCAACCGTAGTCAGGATAAAAAGCGCTTCGAACATAATCGCAAAATGATACCAATAACCCATAAGCGCCTTCATTCCCGGAATAGCAGATAAAATTACCGACATCCCGGCTGCCAAGGAAACCGCTCCTCCGGTCCTGCCCGCCAATGCCTCCCCTGCCATCTTTTCTATTTCCGCCAAATGCACGGGTGACAACCCTAACTTATGAAAAGCTTCCACCGGAACATTAATCGCGAAGTAATCTCCCGGTAAAAGCACACAAGCCGCAATCAAGGCCATAATCGAAACGACTGCTTCAACCAGCATTGCGCCAAAACCAATCATCCGGATATCCGATTCCCTATTAATCATCTTCGGGGTAGTCCCTGAACTTATCAGGCTATGGAAACCGCTAATTGCGCCGCAGGCAACGGTAATACAAACAAAAGGCCAAACCTTACCCGGAATTATCGGGCCTCCTCCATTTATGAAACTAGTGAGCGCCGGCATATTCAAACGGGGATTAACGATGAATATTCCCGCCGCCAGCAATAAAATCGTCCCTATCTTCATATAAGAACTCATATAGTCGCGCGGGCATAATAAAAGCCAAACCGGCAATACCGAAGCGATAAGCCCGTAAACCGGCAAGATTATTGAAAGGGCGGATTTAGAAAATAAGAAATACTGGCCAAATGCTGTTTTAGAGATCGGCTCGCCAAAGACAACGCCGGCGGTGACTATTAAAACTCCAATCAAAGAAGCTTCAAAGATTTTTCCCGGGCGGAGTTTATAGATATATAAAGCAACAACCAGGGCTGCCGGAATTGTAACGGCAATGGTAAAAGTCGCCCAAGCGCTTTCGCTGAGGGCTCCCACCACAACCAACGCCAACCCGGCCAATGCGGTAATAATGATAAAAAGCACTGCGATGCCGGTTACAAAACCCGCAGTTTTACTTATATTCTTACGGGCTAAGCGCGTAAGCGACAAGCCTTTTGTCCTTACGGAGGCAAAAAGAATGACAGTATCATGCACTGCTCCTCCCAAGACCGCGCCAATGAGTATCCATAAGAAACCGGGCAAAAATCCGAACTGAGCGGCAAGAACCGGCCCGACTAAAGGCCCGGCTCCTGAAATGGCGGCAAAATGATGGCCGAAAAGGACAAATTTATTGGTAGGATGGTAATCCAAACCGTCTTTAAAGGCGTGGGCCGGAGTAACGCGCTTATCATTAAGGACAAGAACCTTAGCTATAAGAAATTTGGAATAAAACCGATAGGCCAGCGCAAAAACAAGCAGGCTGACTATTAACAGGGTTAAAGCGTGCATTATAAGCTATCCAATTAATACAACATTGTCTGTTGAAAAGGCTTAGAAGATATTGAAACTTTTCCCGTAAAAGGGTAGTCCATCGCCATAATTGCAAATAATATCAAAGCTACCATTGCTGAAAGCAAAACCCCCATAATTAGCTGGGCCTGAAAATTCTCCGCCCCAAATAAAAAAGTAAAAGAAACCGTAGCCATGCCGCCAGCAATAAGCACAAACCACAACAAAGGCTCAATGCCCTTTCTTGAATCCATAAGGCGCAATCTTCTCAACTCCCTAAATGTGTTAAGTTTGCGCACCGATTCGTCGAAAAATGCTTTTTCTGTGAAGCTTTTCGGCTCGTAGTTTGTATAAAGCGCCCAAATCTGATTCATTAGTTTTTCTACATACGGGCTCATCTCCCCTTTCTCCATCGTCTTCCATTCATATTCAATTACAGCATCGCGGTAGGCTCTAAGCAAAGGATTCAATTTGGCCCTGAAATCGGCGGATAACCCCTCGGCATCCCTATAGATATCCGCAAGGGAATTAGCTTCCTGCTGGACATTGGAATCCGATTTATCAAAATTAACCCAAACAGTAACCACGACAAAAGCCAGAAGCACCGAATATACCGCGCCCATTACCCCAAGCAACGGATCTGCCACGTCATGATGCAACCTCAATTTATTATGCGGGATAAAATGCCGGACAACGAATAGCCCTATCAGGGTTAAAACTACCGCCCCTCCTACCACCATCAGGCCCAAAACAAAAAAGGGAACCTCCAGTAATACCCGCTGCATTATTGGCATTCTATCTCCTTATTTTCTTATTACCTTAAAAGAATTAAAACTTTTATCGCTTTTTTGCCCGTCAAAACCGACCGTTACAAGGCTCCAGGTATAAACCTGCCCGTCACTGAATAAGCCCGAATCGATTTTAATCCCTGACTCTTCCGGTGATACATCCTGCTTAAGAATCAATCCGGACGCATACATATTGTAACCTTTGTATAATTTAAAAATAAAATGGCCCGTCCATACATAATCATTTAACCACCTGAATTCCAAAGGCGTATTTCCTTTCAAGACGACTGTATCGTAAATAGGATAAAGCAGGCGGGGCGCAGGAATATTGTCGCCGCGGCCGGGAGCTTGATGCCCGCTAGAAAACCCGCAAAGCAGCAATGAAACGCAGATTAAGGAAATGGCTAAAACCTTACTAGACATTTATTCGAGATTATCCGGTAAATGATCCCGGCGCCTTCGTTTAAGTATTGCCAAAGTTATAAAATAAGAAAACAACCCCAAGCACAATGAAACTATAGCGTATCCGGATACAACCGGAAGAACAATCCTTAGAATAGAACCGCTGAAGAAATCCTTCCAAGCGAAGTTATTTATAGTTAAGGCCCACTCGCTTCTTAAGCCCTGCCAGCTAATTCCAAATATAGCAGAACCAATTTTAATTGCCAAGAGAAAAGTTGCCAGGCTAAGCCAGGTATTAGTAAGGATACTGCCGATAAGGGCGCTGGCGCGGTTTACTTTAAAAAGTAACGCCAAAAACAAAGCCGCCAAAGGCCCTGTTCCCGGAAGGATCCCGGTAAACACGCCTACGCCGAAACCCAAAGCTACTTTTTGCGGAGTATCGTTGATTTTAAAAAGCTTTTGATACAAAAGTTCTTTGATTCTTATAAGCTTGTCGAAAAACCCGGCTCTATTCATTCTTAAGAATTGATTTTATGTTTACTCCCGCAAACCTTTCTGAACCGAATGACTCCTGCACCCAGCCGTTATGCAAACCATATTTTTCCAGCATATCCTGCGCCTCTTCATATTCACTAAGCGTCAGCCGGCGGCTTATTTCCTTAAATTCGGCAGCCCGATGATACGGTAAATACTGGCTCATCAAGCTAACATAGGTGTCGCCGGAAAGTTTTTCGGAAATAAATCGCATTATTTTTTCCGTTCCGCTGACTTTATTCGGCAAAACAAGATGCCTTATAATCAAACCCCGCTCGATTATCCCGGATTCATCCAGCTTAACTGTTCCCGCCTGGCGAAACATCTCTTTTACCGACTCCTGATTATTCTCCGGATAGCCGGGAGCGCCGGAAAACTTAACCGCTTGCTCTTCATCGGCATAGCGCATATCCGGTAAATATATATCCACAATCCCTTCCAGCAATCTTATTATTTCGGCTGATTCGTAACCGCCGGTGTTATAGACTAACGGAATATTCAGACCGCTGGAAATGGCGATTTTCAAACTTTTAAGAATTTGGGGTAAAATATGAGTTGGGGTTACTAAATTGATGTTGTGGCAGCCCATCTTCTGCAGCTCAAGCATAAATCCGGCTAATTCCTCAAAACCAACCTCCCTGCCCTGCCCGGTTTGGCTAAATTCATAGTTCTGGCAATATACACACCCCATATTGCAATTTGCAAAAAATATCGTTCCGGAACCGCGCGAGCCGGAAATAGCCGGCTCTTCGCCCTGATGCGCCATATAGCTATAGACTTTAGGCTTTAAACCTGTCCGGCAAAAACCCTTTTTATCGCTTAAGCGGTTGACTTTGCATTTCCGCGGACAGAGAGCGCAGGATTCCAAAGACGCAAAAACCTTATCGATTATCTTATCAAGCGCGCCGTTCTGGAATGACTCCAGATAAACAGGCTTATTTATCTTTGGTTTGTTCTGCATATAATTCCCGGATCCGGTTAAATATTCCGATCTGCTCTTTGTTTCGAAAATCAGGGTAGGTCCACTTCCAATCCTGAAAACTTTTGCCCTGATAAAATAAAGTAGTCTCCGCGTATATCCCTTTATCTAAATATATACGGTGGACGTAATCCTTGGTTGAAGCCAAAACAAGTTTGGCCAAATTAAGATAACCCGGATCGATATTTACCGAACGCTTTTTACCGTTGGATAATTTTTCTTCAATTCTATTGGTAAGGACTTTTATTTTTGCGATTTGCTGCGGCTTGATGAGTTTGGCGAAACTTATAAATACCCTCGAGAGCCCTAGGCCCAATTCTTCTTCATAATAGCTGGTCGCGGTAAAAGGGATTATCCCGCTTTCAAAATCAATCCTTCCAAAATGCCTGGTTAGGGTATGCTTGGCTCGCTCAAAAAATATCTTTTCTTTGAAGATAAAACCGACGATAAGTTTAACGGGCTTATTAGGGGCTATTTTCCCCATATTTTACTTTAAAGAAATTGCTGGGGAAACTCTTTGCGGCAGGAATTGATCTATATATTCGTTTATTATTTTGCGCTGGGTATTATTTATCCGGTTAAAAAAGATAGCGATATTGAAACCGCTCTTATCCTCTTTATCCTCGGTCCTGACAATTACCCCCTCGCAATCGATCGTGCGCTTGGCTTTGCCGGCTTCTTTTTTCAACGGAAGGGTCAATTTAATCGCCACCTTCGTAAACGGGGGTATATATTTTTTTATCCGGCAATACGCCCCCACGCAGCTGACATTCTGAGTAGTGGTTGAAAAACCATAACCGTTCGCCGCTACCTTAAAAGGCAGCTTATGCTCAAGCCGGGGATGGTTTCTTCTTTCGATTCCGGATGTCATTCTTTATTTTCAGTTTTGGATTTTTTGATAAAACTTAACCAGCACTTTTTGGTGCAATAGTATTTTCCGTCGCGGTAATAACGCCTTATCTTCTTAATCGGCTTGTTACAGCTTAAACAGTTTGTCTGCTTCTCTTCCTTGGGCTTAGCTTCCGCTGCCGCCTGCGCTTTAGTTTCTTCAGTTGCCATAATCTTTGTTTTTCCTTTCCTTAAAACCTGTTTGTTTGCATATTAATGTAGTCTTCCAAATAATGCTTTTCGAGCGGATCAATCTCCACGAATTCCACGCCTAAGCTATTACGGTAAGAACGCGGCAAAGCCTGGCACCAAGCCACCTTGCCAACCGGATGCAGAACCTTCGAGAGGACATCGATTTCCAGCATTAACGGCGTTTGAGGAGCAATATATTTATCAGAGTTAAAACCCAATCCGCCGACGCTTATATTATTGGAAACGACGCTGCCGAATTCCGAGGCGGCGCCTCTTACATAGTAGCGCATTTCCGCCCGTAAATCTATTCTTTGGAATCGCCTTCTAACTTCCTGATTTTCCAGCAAGCTTTTTCTCCGAATAAATAAACTTATCTCTTAACTCTAAGTTAGAAATATAGCACAATTTCCAAGCTATGTCAATCTTGCTCTTCCTCTATTTTGTCAATTCGCCGCCTGTCTGCGCAACTGATACTCAACGTAACCGGCCAATACTTCCTGAACCTTTATAGAAGGCTGGACCACAAAATAATGGTTTATAATGGCATGCCCTATCTCGTGGCCGACTATCCCCTGCCGGAAACTCGAAGCTGCGACATAAACAGTATTAAAACTATAGATATAGAAAGATTTCGCATCGCCCAAATCTTTGTCAAAGATCTTCCGGTATATGCCGGCTAATTGAGCCTGGTCTACGCAAATCTTAATATTCCCCCTATAGCTGTATAACTGCATATCCAGTATGTCGCAGACGCGAAGAAAAAGCGTATCCAGCGCCTCGGCCAAGCTATAACCATTGCCTAAAGCCGGAGGCTTCTGTTCACCGGCTAGAATCCTTTCCGCGGCGTTGATACCCAGCTGTTGAACCAATACCAGAGGGTCAAGTTGAGGAGAATAATAGATAGTAAAATACCGGCTTTCAACACTACGGGCGGGGCCAAAACCATCGTCTACGTCATCTGCCGCGGCCAACGAAACGCCCAAGCAGATAACCAACGCAATTACAGCAAAGCAAAAAACCTTGTTGAAGAGAAGTTTGGGCATCAGGTTTTAAAATGATAGACGCGCTTGCTTAATTCTTCGGCCAACTCCTTAAATTCTTTTAAAACATAACGCTTATCCGCAGGAAGCTCTTCTTCCGATATGCCTTTAAGCTTCTCTTTCAACAGCGCGGCGCTCTCTTTGAGTTTATGCATCTCCTGGCGGGTTTCGCGAATCATACCATTGAGGATTCCGGCAACATCGTGCAATTGGTCGCACTCGCGAATACTGAAATCCAATGAAAAATCCCCTCCGCTTAAAGTTTCCAATACTTTCTTGAAACGAAAAAGCGGGCCGGATATCTTATGCGAAACAAACATAGCCAGAACAGCCGCGGCTATCCCGATAATCACCGTTACGATTACCACGGTCGGTAAAAGCAAAGGCAGGATAGCGTCGGCGGTAGTGCGCGCTACGACGCGGGAATTATGGAACACTACGGTGGTCGACTGCATAGCCAACAGATACAATACGGCCGTAGTAATCAAGCCTCCCAACAGAACAAGAATACTAAACCTCAATATGAACTGAAGCTGAAAATTCCTGTCGATAAGATAATTACGCCGCTTATGCCCGCTATTTTTCATTTCTCCCCCTTAGCTTTAGGATTCGCATCTTTGCATATTCTTATGTCGGTATTCTTACGCAAATCCGCCAGCCAATCAGACATCACCTGATATTCTTTCTGCCTAATGACCTGCCATTTTACCTGCTGATACATCTTTTCATAGGGCTTATCCGCCTTGGCCTCCTTAGGCATCGCCTCATAAGCCTCTTTTACTTCCTTATCGCTAACAAATACCAAACCGGCTATCTCGTTATTCTTGCGGTCCAGCGCCAGCTTTAAAAGAGACTGTTCCCAAAACCTCTCGACCATTTTAAGAAAACTCCTGGCCTTATCCAACCCCTTCTTCTGAGCATCTAAAAGTATCAATTTGCGGTCAATCAGGATATTCAAGAATTCCCTGCGGGATTCAAGGGTATCATTACGGCCGTAAATAGAGGCCTTGAATTCCCCCTCGAATTCTTTTTCGGTAATTTCATAATTACCGACCCTGGCCAAAATTTTTCCCTGCGGCTTGCCAGCGCATCCTAAAATGAATAACCCGCACAATAAAATAACGGCGTATTTCTTCATACTACCGGCTCCTTTCTCATCTGATTAAGAAAATTATACTATAAATATCATTGGTTTGCTAGAAAAAACCCGACTCCGTAAGTTAAGGCGACGGGATCAAAAGTTTCATTACGTTTTCTTGGGTAAAAATACTCAAGTCCGAAGGATTCTCCAGGAACTGTTCAACATCCTGTTTAATTTTTTTCCAGTCCGCGCGCTCAACAACTTTACGAATTAATTTTCTCCAGTTATCTTTATCGGGCAATTCACCATTCCACCCTGTCTGCAGAAGCGCGTTTTCAAGCAACGTGAAATTCGGTTCTATCCCCTTCCATTTTGATAAATACCAGCCCAAGTCAAAATAGTCCCTCCCCTTGGCGTATTTCCGGTTTAAAAGCGCGTGCAGCTTGCCTGCAAACAATGAATTAATCTCATAAGATAAAAACGAAATAGGGAAATATTTATTTACAATCTGGGTTTCAATAACAGCTCCGCGCGGAGGCTTATTATCAATTTCAATTTTAATAGAAAAGTTTTGGCTTTTTAAAGGGGAAAGCCCGGCTTCAAACATAAGCTTGGAAAATTTGACAAAAGCTGAATTTACGGTTTTCTTATCGTTATAGTTAAATGAAACATCGTATCCGGCTGCTGTAAGCTCCGACATAATTTTCTTAAGCAGAGCCTCGAACTTAACCTGTGCCCCTTGAACCAAAGAGAAATCAAGATCCTCGGAGAATCTCGGCAGGCCGTGCAGGAACCTAAGCGCTGTCCCCCCTAAAAATGCAACTGAACGGAATACTCCTTCGTCATGCATCAGCCTTAAAGTATACGCCTGCAGGTATTCCCGCATCGTATTCAGCTTGGCATTGTATCCTTCTTTCCGGGACACCAATTCTAACACATAATCTTTCATAAATACTTTTCCTCTTTTCTACGCTTGGCAGCGTATCTCTTAATAATCTGAGCAACTTTCAGGATCCCGGGGCTCTGGAATTTCCCGGCGTATTCTATCAATTTAGTGAAATTGATTTTCCTAAAATTTTGCAGCCGCATTTCTTCCAGATACCCATCATCGATCCGCAAACCATTTAAATAAAAAAAATCCAAGAGCGCCTTCTCAGGGCTTGCGATAAACGCCGGCTGCTTGTTTACTGTCAAAGAAACATAGCCCCAAAAAAGGCTATTTTTAATATGACGGTAATCAAACGTTCCGATGGGAGTAGCAATCTTCTCGGGACGCTTAGTAGTAACACAGGTATAAACCGGCACCCCTTCAGGGATAAGCCCATGGTATTCAAATGCCTTCTGAAGGCTGATATACGAAGGCTGCTTAAGCACGCAGGCAATATAAGGTTCGTAAATATCCACCTTGCGGAAATTCTCGGATAACAAATAAATATTATTCTTCAGCCTAATAAGCTTCCCGGATTTACGCCAACGGCTCAATTGCACTTTAATCCCAGCCGGATTAGCAACGCCGGCAAGCAGGTTTTCGGCATCTACAAGCGGCATACCGCGCACACGCTTAAGAAACTCTTCTAGTTTCATAGCAAAAGTTTAACATATTTGTTAATAAATTGCAATATAATCTTTAAAGTTAAAAAAATACCGCATTTTCTAGAATGCAGGGAGAAATTTACTGCAAAACCTTACTGTTATATAAGTTTGCGCTTACTTCTTTATGCCGCTTAAGATAGGCAAAAGCCCGTCGTGGCCGTTGATATTTATTTTACCGTTCATAAAGCTGTAAGCGTCCTCGCCCAGCGTGAACATACTGTCAAAAGCAGCTGTATCAGTAGGCGTTAAAGGATGGTAGAAATAAAGCCCTGATCCTGTTGCTACAGGAATAAATGAATCGCGAGTAGTGAAACGCACACTACGCAAAATCTCCTGTATCGGCCATTCGAAATTCTTGATGACCTTGCCGTTGGCAAACAGAGTAGTTGGATTCACGGTGAGTGTCCCATTGACATAGGTAATAGCATAATTTGATAAGCCGGCCCCGGCTGCTGCGCTCGGAGCTATGGCATATGTGCCGACACTGGCTGTATTAACTGCGCCGGCGCTGGTCAGGGTTACGCTAGTAACCGTATCGCCATTTACTAATCCGGCACTGGTGAATTCCGTACCGGCAAAGGTTGCGGTTTCCCCGTAGGTCTTAGTGGCGTCATTGGCGGCAATCGTCAAGTCGGCCTTGCCGATAGAAGTGCTGACCGTGCCGCTGGTGGCATTATAGTTAGTATTACCTGCGAATGACCAGCTGTCGGTATAAGTCCCTGCGTTAGTATGCGAAGCAGTAACAGTTAATAAACCGCTCAAATCAGACGCGGGTGTTTCCACACCTGAGGCTGTGCCGGTGGCAGTGACCTGGGCAGATCCGTTATAAATAAGACCGCTGGTAGCAACAACGCTAATTACGGCGTCGGCCTT
>DJWJ01000020.1 GCA_002440965.1 Candidatus Omnitrophica bacterium UBA6233 | reverse complement strand
TAAGGATCTATGGTATCATTCCCAGTTTATTTGGAGGTTTTTTGTTGAAGTTTATGGTTTTAGGAGTAAAATAAAAATTCAATGGACAAAGAAGAAGCGTTAACTGAATTCTTGAATGGATTACGCGTTGCTATCAATAACTCTTTAGCTTATTCCCGCCAACACCCTTTTTTCCTGAAAACTTCCCAAGATTTTAAAGCAAAAATAGACCAAGCGCTCAATTTCTTGAATCCTATAAAAGTGAGCGTATCTACCGAAGCGTTGTTTATGGACGGTAAAAATTGGGCGAAAGTCGTTTTTTCTTCAGAATTAGCCCGAATATTGCACCAGCGTAAAATTAAAAGCATAGAATTCTGCTCAGGCACAACTCTTGAAGAACTGGCGGATTTCTTGAGCCTTTTATCTTTGCAGCCCAAAGAAATCATAAGATCCGGAGGGCTGGACGGATTATTAAAAAAGAAAGAAGTCCCGCATATTCATGTCGAAGACCTGGATTATTCGGTATTACTGGGTTCGGGGGAAGAAAGCACCAAAGATATATGGTTATATTTATTTAAACAGACAATGGATAGCCGGGATGAGAAGAAAATCATCGGGTTCACTGACAATTTCCTGAAAGGAGTGAACAGCCTTAACGCCCAAGATATTATTGAAGATGATGAGTTAAGGGGTAACTTGGGCGCTTTTTTTGGGCATCTGAAAAATGGCGATAGAGAAAAATTTCTGGGATGTTATCATAAATTTTCCAGCCTGATTTTAAATTCCGCCGTTCAGGCCACCGACGATGACATCGGTAAGTTAAAAGAAGTGTTCAGCCATTTTGACAACAATGATCTTACCGACATTTTCTCAACACAGCTGACAAGCGGAAAGCTTAACACCTTGAATCTTGGGTTATTTTCTCGTCTCGCCGGGGAAGAGAGGGCCGAAAAAATCGCCTCAGGATTGACAAATAACACAGAAGTAAAAGCAGGCTTAAAACATAATCCCGGATTGCTCAAAAGGATTAAAGGTTTGTTATCCGGTCCGAATGAGGAGAATATTCCGGCTACTTACCGAACCGCTCTCATTGCTTTAATCAAGGATTTTTCGTCAGCAGGGACCTTCGTTTTTGACTATCAACGGCTCCGTTTTAGTTATCGCATGATTATCCTCGATTTACTTTTTCAGGAAGAAACTACTCCGGAAGAGTTGCCGCTTATTCTGGAAAAATTGGATGATGAGTTGGATGATCTGGACAAAGAAAAAGATTTTAACTTTTTGAAGAGTTTATTAGTTACCTTGAAAAATAACAAGCAGAGAATGCCCCTTGAGGTTTCGGATAATATCAAGAAGCGTATTTCCCATATAGTCGAAGATTGTATTTGGGAGGCGGATATCCCGGAAGGATTGGAGTATGTGGTTGATAATTTGGATAAGATTTTCACCCCGGCTGATTTCTATTTAAACAAAATATTCGGAGAAAAAAGGCCAAATGTATATGGGATAAAGTTATTTCTGAAATTTTTTCCTTCTTATCTAAGCGTATTCTACGAGCATCTGGAAAAGGACCATGCCGATTTTGAATTCTTGAGCCAAATCGCTAAAATCGTCGGCCAGATAGATTTGCCGGTTTCTTTGCCGGTTTTAAAAGAGATATTCTCTTTTGGTAACGAGCTGATTAAAATTGAAGTATTAAGGGCAATGCGTTCAAGTAAAGACCTTGATCCGGGATTTTTATTCCCTATACTTAAAGGCCGGGACACTATCTTAAAGAAGGAAGCGCTGGCGGTTTTACTTAGAGATGAAGCATGCGCCCAAAATGCCATAGATATCCTTTTGGGTATCCGAAGTCCATGGGGTATGGAGAACCATTTGATTCTGGAAAATATTCTGGTCGTGGAAGAATTTAACTTGAGAAGCTCCCGGGATTATCTAGTTGCTTTCAGCAAAAAAAGATTCTTTTGGAACAGAAAGTTAAGGAATAAAGCGCTGGAAGTGCTGGAGAATTGGAAATGACCGATAAAATAGAGAACTCTTTTAAAGACTTTTTGACCTGCCTACAGATGGCTAAACTCTATGGAGCATCCCATCCCATTACTTTAAAGTCAACAGAAAAAGCTTACTTTAGCCTGCAGGATGCTTTGGCTGACCGGCAGGAATTGGTTATCGGGATTATCGGAGCAGAACTTGCTTTTGAAAAGGAAATCTTTTTTGATTTGAGCAAGTTCCTGAATCAGCCGATTACATATTTAAAAAGCAGGGGTATCGAAAGGATTGTTTTCAGCCGCGGTTTTGAACTCGGGGAGTTAAATAAATTCATCGGGTTTCTGGCTCTCCCTAAGGAGGAAATAAAGGGCGATCCCCAGGAATCTTTGGTTTTGTCGGGAATCAGGAGTATATCTGTGGGTAAGGTTAAAGGCTCTCCGGGGTACGGAAAAAGCGGGCGCCTGGAAGGATTGAATAGTTACCAGGCTTCTCTTGACCAAATCTCTCCTTCGTTGACCAAGATGATGAATAACGAAGCCGTTGACGGACTAAGCCTGAAATTGGCGGTAAATAATATCGTCAATAATCTCGGTGTTTACTACGATCAATTATTCGAGCTGGCGACTTTAAAGAGGTATGATACCGGGACATTTATCCACCTATTGAATGTTTCTATATTGAGTATGCATTTTTCTTCCAAGCTGGGATTCAGCAAAGACGTAATTACGGATATAGGCATATCCGCGTTATTTCACGATATAGGCAAGTTATATATTTCCCGTAAAACTATCCGTAAACCGGGTCAACTTAGCGCGCAGGAATTCAAGCAGATGGAGAGCCATACTGTTTTTGGCGCTAAACTGCTTATGCGGTATGTTGAGGCAATAGGAATTATGCCCATAGTGGTTTGTTTTGAGCATCATTTAAAACATGATTTGAGCGGATATCCCAAAAGCGTTTTTAAAAACAAACAGCATATTGTTTCGGCAATCGTTTCTATTTGCGATGTTTATGACGCGCTTTCGCAAAGAAGAAGCTATAAAACAGATTATCCTCCGGATATGATACACGGCCTTATGATGCGCGGCAGCGGAACCAGCTTTGATCCGGACTTGCTGAATTCTTTCTTTAAAAGTATCGGCGTATGGCCGATAGGCTCGATTCTTCTTTTGAGCGATAAACGGGTAGGGGTAGTCGCGGAAGAAAATGAGGCTAATATCTTTCTTCCGAAGGTCAGGATTATCCACCCGCAAAATAACGGAGAAATAATTGATTTAAAAGAGAATAAGGAGGGTATCAAGATAGAGCGTTATTTGAGCCCGTGGTCGGAAGGTAAAGAATTCCTGCATTTAGTTTGACATATCATATTATTGTGTTATACTACTTTAGATTCATGGAGGAATTGAATAAAACCACAAGGGCGTTTTTAGGCCAGAATAAAGGCCCTAAAACGCCGTTTTTCTACCGTATTAAATGACTAAATTCATATTTGTTACTGGCGGAGTTATATCGAGTTTGGGAAAGGGAATAGCGTCAGCTTCCATCGGCAAAATACTGGAGGAGCGCGGGCTTAAAGTTACCCTTATGAAACTCGATCCTTATATTAATGTTGACCCCGGGACAATGAGCCCCTATCAGCATGGCGAGGTCTATGTAACCGACGACGGAGCCGAGACGGATTTAGACTTGGGGCATTACGAAAGATTCACTAAAGCCAAACTTACCCGTTTTAATAACGCTACCACCGGACAGGTCTATAACGCAGTTATCTCGCGCGAACGCCGGGGCGATTATTTAGGCAAGACCATTCAAGTTATTCCGCATATCACCTCGGAAATAAAGGATAGGATAAAGAAGGTTGCCGAGGTTTCTGCGGCGGAAATCATCTTGATTGAGATTGGCGGGACGGTTGGAGACATCGAAAGCCTTCCGTTTCTGGAGGCAGCCAGACAATTTGAGCTGGATATGGGTGCGGATAACGTCTTATATATTCATTTAACCCTTGTTCCATATATAAGAGTTGCCGATGAAATAAAGACCAAGCCTACCCAACATAGCGTAGGGACTTTGCGCGAAATAGGGATACAGCCGGACATTTTAATCTGCCGGACGGAAAAAGCGCTTTCAGAAGACATTAAAGAAAAGATATCGCTATTCTGTAACGTCAGGAAAGAAGCGGTTATTGAATCGCGCGACGTAGAATCGATATATCAAATTCCGCTGGTCTTTAAAGAACAAATTCTAGATGAGATAATCCTGAACCATTTTAACCTTATTTCGAAATCTTCGGAATTAAAGAATTGGGAGAAAAACGTTGTTGAGAGGGTGTTAAATCCTAAAGAAAAGGTGCGTATAGCCGTAGTCGGCAAGTATATCGGTTTACAGGATGCCTACAAATCGATTTATGAAGCTTTGATTCACGGAGGAATCTTCAATAACGCTAAAGTCGAGATAAAGAAGGTTGATTCCGAGGATATCGAAAGGCTAGGGGCCGAAAAATTACTTGGTGACGTTAGCGGGATACTTATTCCGGGAGGATTTGGTTCCCGCGGCATAGCGGGGAAAGTAAAGGCAGTCCAATTTGCCCGGGAGAAGAAAATACCCTTTTTAGGCCTGTGTTTAGGTATGCAATGCGCGGTTATCGAATTCAGCCGCAATGTCTGCGGGTTTAAGGACGCTAATTCCACGGAGTTTAATCTTAAGACCAAGCATCCGGTAATCAGTCTATTAGAAGAACAAAAGAAGATAAAAGGCTTGGGCGGGACAATGCGCTTGGGAAGCTATCCTTGTAAGATTAAAAAAAGTTCGCTTGCCCGCAAGGTTTACGGAAAAGACTTAATCTTCGAGCGCCATAGGCATAGGTATGAATTTAATGATAAGTACAGAAAGATTTTAGAAAAAAAAGGCTTAAGGTTTAGCGGAGTTTGTCCAAAAAGAAATCTGGTTGAGATAGTTGAGCTAAGTGCCCATCCTTATTTTATCGCGGTGCAGTTCCATCCGGAATTTAAATCCAAACCTGATTCTGCGCACCCTTTGTTTAGAGAATTCATTAGAGCTGCTTTAAATCCAAATGTCAAAGTTCAAAATCCAAAATAAACCCAAATATCAAATGGCAAAATTTTGGCTTTGATATTTGTCATTTGGATTTTGAATTGACGTTAACAGTATAAATAATGATAATAAATATATGAATGCGATACTAGCCTTGGAAGATGGGATGATATTTAAAGGGAGATCTTTCGGCGCCGAAGGCGAAAGGAGCGGAGAGCTGGTTTTCAATACCAGCATGTCGGGGTATCAGGAGATTATCACCGATCCTTCCTATAAGGGGCAGATTGTGGCGATGACTTATCCGTTAATCGGTAATTATGGAATAAATGCCGAAGATGTTGAGTCCTGTAAACCCTTTATCGAAGGATTCGTGGTCAAAGAGTATAGCAAGATAGCTAGCAATTGGCGCTCCCAGAAGTCATTGGCAGTATACCTAAAGGAAAATAACATTGTTGGTATTGAGGGGGTAGACACCCGCAGGTTGACTTTGCACATAAGGCAAAAAGGGGCGATGAAAGCGGTATTGTCTACGGTTGATTTGGATGAAAAGAGCTTAATCAGGAAAGCTCAAGATTCTCCCGGATTAGTCGGCAGAGATCTGGTTAAAGAAGTAATTTGCAGTAAGCCCTATATATGGAATCAAAAAGGTAAATTTAAGGTAGTGGCGATTGACTGCGGTATAAAATTGAATATGCTAAGAATTCTAGAAAGAAAGGATTGTCAGGTAGTGGTGGTGCCGGCAACATTATCAAGCGTTGAAATCCTTAAGATGAAACCTGACGGGCTCCTGCTTTCTAACGGGCCGGGAGACCCGGCAGCTTTACCTTATATAGTAAATACCGTAAAAGAATTGCTGGATAAATTTCCGATATTCGGCATCTGCCTGGGGCATCAGATGTTGGGTCAGGCTTTAGGCGGTAAAACTTATAAACTTAAATTCGGCCATCACGGAGCCAACCAGCCGGTAAAAGATATAAAGACGGGCAAGGTATCTATCACGGTCCAAAACCACGGTTTCTGCGTGGATATGAATTCTTTAAACAAAAAAGATATCGAATTGACCCATGTTAATCTGAATGATAATACTCTGGAAGGGCTCCGGCATAAAAAACTTCCGATATTCTCTGTGCAGTTCCACCCGGAATCTTCCAGCGGCCCGCATGATGCGGAATACCTATTTGATGAATTTATAAAAATGATACAAAAGTCAAAAGTTAAAAAATCTAATGACAAATGTCAAAATTCAAAGCGCAAAATAAATTCAAAATCAAAATGATAAATATCAAAACAAAACTTTTATCCTTTGGAATTTGTCATTTAAATTTATTTTGAATTTTGCGCTTTGTTATTTGAATTTACAAAACTATGCCTAAACGAACAGACATTAAAAAAATATTAATCATCGGTTCAGGCCCCATTGTTATAGGACAGGCCTGTGAATTTGATTACTCCGGCACCCAGGCTTGCAAGGTGTTGAAGCAGGAAGGATTTAAAGTTGTTTTAGTAAATTCTAACCCAGCCACAATCATGACTGACCCGCAAATCGCTGACGCAACTTATGTTGAGCCGATTACCCCGGAAGTCCTGGAAAGAATTATTGCTAAAGAGAGGCCGGATGCGCTTCTTCCCACATTGGGAGGGCAAACTGCTTTGAATACCACCGTGGCTTTAGCCGAAAGAGGGGTATTAAAGAAGTATAAAGTCGAGACTATCGGGGCGAATATAAAAGCGATAAAGAAGGGCGAAGACAGGCAGTTATTTAAAGAAGCGATGAAAAAGATAGGATTGGATTTGCCGCGCAGCAATAAGGCCTATAATCTTGAACAAGCGCTTAAGGTTGCCAAGAAGATCGGGTTTCCGGTGATTATCCGGCCGAGTTTCACCTTAGGCGGCACAGGCGGAAGTGTTGCTTACAATATGGAAGAATTTAAGGATTTGGCTAAAACAGGATTAGAGTCCAGTATGATCAGCGAGATATTGATTGAAGAATCGGTTTCCGGCTGGAAAGAATTCGAGCTGGAGGTAATGCGGGATTTAAAAGATAACTGCGTGATTATCTGTTCCATTGAAAATTTTGATCCAATGGGAGTGCATACCGGAGACAGCATTACCGTGGCTCCCGTGCAGACTCTTACCGACAAAGAATATCAGAAAATGCGCGATGCGGCATTTGCCTGTATCAGGGAAATTGGCGTTGAAACCGGCGGTTCGAATATCCAATTTGCCATTCATCCGGGTACCGGAAGGATGGTTATTATCGAAATGAACCCGCGCGTATCCCGGAGTTCCGCTCTTGCTTCCAAGGCAACCGGTTTTCCGATAGCTAAGATTGCCGCAAAACTTGCCGTTGGCTATACTTTGGATGAAATACCTAATGATATCACCCGGGAAACCCCGGCTTGTTTTGAACCGTCAATCGATTATTGCGTAGTCAAGATCCCCCGTTTTACTTTCGAGAAATTCCCTTCAGCTGATCCGACTTTGACCGTCTCCATGAAATCCGTCGGTGAGGCTATGTCTATAGGCAGGACTTTTAAAGAAGCGCTGCAAAAGGGCTTGCGTTCTCTGGAGATAAAGAAATATGGCTTGGAGAGTATCCTGTTTAGCGGCCCATCCGGTATAAAGACGGATGAAGAGACAAAGAAGAGTATCGAGCAGAAAATAAGGGTTCCGACAGCTGAAAGGATATTCTATCTTGGAGACGCTTTCAGGTGCGGCTTGGATATGGAAAGGATTTTTGAACTTACTAAAATCGACCGCTGGTTTCTAAATAACCTTAAAGAGATCATTGACCTGGAGAAGAAAATCGTTAATAACAAAAATAATATATCCAAAGAATTGATGCTGAATGCCAAAGAATTCGGTTTTAGCGATAAGCAATTGGCTAAACTTTGGGGTAAGACCGAAGAAGAGGTTTTTAACTTGCGTAAATCATTCGATATCGACCCTACCTTTAAACTTGTGGATACCTGTGCCGCGGAATTTCCCGCTCACACCCCATATTTCTACTCTACCTATGACAATTAATAACCCGGATATTAAATACTATGGCGGTTAAAGTAAAATTCTTAGGCGGAGTTAAGACTGTTACCGGCTCAAGCCATTTGGTTTCAGCCGGAAAAACCGAGGTTTTGCTTGATGCCGGGCTCTTTCAGGGGCATCGCGATGAGTCTTATAAAATAAATACCACTTTTAGTTTTAATCCCCGCCTGATTAACGCCCTTGTATTGTCGCACGCGCATATCGATCATTGCGGGAATATCCCAAGTTTGATTAAGCAGGGCCTGCGTTGTAAGATCTATACAACTGCAGCCACCAAGGCGCTCACCGAACTTATGCTTATTGATTCCGGAAAGATTCAGGAAGAAGATGTAAGCTATGTTAATAAAATCAATAAGAGGATAGGCTTGCCGGAAAGAAAACCTCTTTATACCAGGAAAGAGGCCTCTCGCGCCACCAAAATATTCCGTCCGATTTCTTATAACCAGAAATTTTGTATAGCGAAAAATGTTTGCGCGACACTGATTGACGCCGGGCACATATTGGGTTCGGCTGTGGTTGTTCTGGATATCAAAGATGAAAATCGCAATGTCCGCCTTGGTTACGCTGCTGATTTAGGAAGGGAAAACCTTCCGTTGTTGAATAATCCCGTTATCCCCAAAGGGCTGGATTATTTGATTATTGAAAGCACTTATGGCGGCAGATTACACGCTCCCATAGAAGAAGCTCAGTCAAAACTAAGGGAGGCGATATCCCGGACGCTGCGCCGGGGAGGCAAGGTGCTCATTCCGTCATTTACTTTGGAGCGTACACAGGAAGTGATCTACTATTTAAATGCTTTGTTGAAAGAAAAATTGATTCCTAATGTCCCGATCTACGTGGATAGCCCGCTAGCCACCGACATTACCGAGGTTTTTGAAGCCCATCCTGATTACATGGATGAAGAAAATCGTCAGGCCATAGCCAGGGGAGAGAGCCCTTTTGGATTTTTGAACTTAAGGTTTATCCGCGAGCAAAGAGAATCCAAGGCTTTAAACGCGGATAAGCGGCCGATGATCATTATTGCCGGCAGCGGAATGTGCGAATCCGGCAGGATCCTGCATCATCTTCAGAATAATATTGAAGATTCCCGGAATATGATTCTGGTAGTAGGTTATATGGCTCGCGATACGCTGGGAAGAAAAATCGTAGATAAGGAAAAATTCGTGCGCATATTCGGTATAGAATATGAACTCAACGCGGAAGTTGTGGTAATTAACGCTATGTCAGGACATGCGGATAAAAATGAACTGATGAAATTCATATCTGGCTGCCTTCCTTTAAAACGCATATTTTTGGTTCACGGGGAAGAGGATCAGGCGCTGGCCCTGCAAGAAACACTTGCTCAAAATGGCCTAAATTCTTATATACCGTCCAAAGATGAAGAAGTGTTGCTTGAATAGGGAATTTGTGGTAACATTCTAATTCAGTGTTCAATATCCAAATCCGAATGTCGAATGAAATCCCGATGAGCCAATATCCCAATTGGAGTTTGGGATTTGAGAATTCGTTCGTCATTGGGGCTTGGTGATTGGGAATTTAATATTTATCATAAGGGAGGTAATTACATGGCAGGCGGATTTTCAACCCCAAAGAAAGACAAATCAAACAAGGTTTCGGCAGGTATGGCAGTTAAAACCGGGCAGATATTGGTAAGAGGAGTAGATACTTATAAGGCCGGGGTGAATGTAAAAGGCCCGGGCACGTTATTCGCTAAATGCGCCGGTTCTGTTTATTTTACCAAAAAGAAGACCAGCCACGGTAAAGTGCGCACCTTTGTGAACGTCAAGCCCTCAGAAAAGAAAGTCGAGTAAGAGCCTTTATCGCTTAATGATTCAATATCCCAATTGGAGCTCGGGATTTGAGAATTCATTCGTCATTGTGATTTGGTGATTGGGAATTTAAATTTATGTCCGATACGGCCAAGCATTACTCCAATATTAAATATAGTTTGGATATAGCCGGGATAGTTTATACTCTTATCCTTATTTTCTTATTCTTAAAATCAGGACTATCCAAAAGCCTCGCTTCGGGTTTAAGTATTTCCGCGCCAAGCGTTTTAGCGGTTCCCCTGTATATTTTAATGATTTTCTTAGGTTATTCTGTTTTAAACCTTCCGTTAAATCTTTATCAATCGCACATTTTAGAACACAAATTTTCCTTGAGCAGGCAAACCCTGGGAGATTGGTTTAAGGATCAGCTTAAGGCAGGCGTGATTTCTTATATCATTAGTCTTATTTTAATCTGGGTTTTCTATTTTCTTTTGAATCATAACCCGGGCAATTGGTGGTTTAGCGTTTCGATCTTTTGGATTTTCTTGAGCATTGTTATGGCCAAACTTATGCCTGTTCTTATAATTCCGATGTTTTTTAAATACAAGAAGCTCAGCGATGAAAATTTACGCAGCCGGATTATGCAATTGGCCCAGAAAATGAAGGTTAAGCTGTTGGATTGTTTCGAGATTGATTTCAGTAAGAAAACCTTAAAGGCAAACGCCGCTTTTGTGGGAATAGGCGATACCCGCAGGATAATTCTAGCTGATACCTTAAAAGATAAATACAGCTATGATGAGATTGAAGTTATCCTGGCGCATGAATTCGCGCACTATCAGTTAAAGCATCTTTTGAAATTGGTTGTGGTTAATTCTTTGCTGACGCTTGCGGTATTTTACCTGATTTTCCGGACCAATAGCAGTATTCTGGATATGTTTGGTTTATACTCTTTGAATGAATTGGCGGCGCTGCCGGTTATTCTGATTTATTTTACCCTGTTTGGCATAATTACCCGGCCGTTGGAGGCGTTTATCAGCAGAAGTTTTGAGAGAAGCGCGGATTCTCTGGCGCTTGAGGCTACCGGATTAAAAGACGCCTTTATTTCTACGATGGATAAGCTTGCCAAGCAAAACCTCTCCGATCGGAATCCCCATCCAGTAATTAAATTCTTCTTTTTTGACCATCCGCCGGTTGATGAACGCATCAAGATGGCCGAGTCATTCTAGTAATAAATAATTAAATTACCAATATCCAAGCCTCAATGTCGAATAAAACCCCAATTATTCAATATCCAATTGGGAGTTGGAACTTGGAAATTCATTCGTCATTGGGATTTGGTTATTGGGAATTAAAAGTTTAAGAAGTCGATTACCAGCTTTGCGGCGCGGTGAGCAGCTCCGGGTGAGCCTAACGCGGATTTTACTTTGCCCAGATCAATGCGCATATTTTCAAGCTTAACGCGGTTATCGAGAATTTCCAGCGCAAGCGCGGCTATTTTTTTAGGCTGCGCTTGAAACTGGATAAATTCCGGAACTATTCTTTTTCCGGCCACGATATTTACTATGCCTATATAGGGTATTTTCACCTGTGGGCGGTAAAGCAGGTAGTTTAGCAAGTTCATTTTATAAATTATAAAAAAAGGTTTTTGCATTATTGCGGCTTCCAGCGTTGCGGTTCCCGAACAAACCAGGGCAAAGTCAGCGATATTCAGGGCATCATAGGTTTTTCCTTCCAGAAATTTGGTTTCAACGCCGGATTTCTTGGTTATTTTGTCGTAAACCTTCCAATCTGCCTGAGCCGCTTTGGCAATTACAAATTGAAAGTTGTTGGTTTTATCCATAATTTGAGCGGTTTTAAGCATTACGGGCAAAATTTTATTTATTTCCTGTTTACGCGAACCCGGCAAAAGAGCTATTGTTCTTTTTTCTTGCGAAAGATTCAATTTGTTTAATAGCCCCTCTTTTGCCATAGTCGGATTTACAATATCCAATAAAGCATGCCCTACATAGTCTACATCTATACCGTATTTTTTATAGAAATTCTTCTCGAATTCGAAGAGGACAATAACCTTACGGATGTACTTTCTTATGGTTTCAATTCTTCCCGGGCGGGATGCCCAGATTTGTGGACTGACGTAATAAATAGTGGGGATGCAGTTATTAATTGCTTTGGCAAGACGCAGATTAAACCCGGAAAAATCCACGAAGATGACCGCGTCAAATTTTTCAGAAGAGAGTTTATCCAGAATTATTCTTTTTAAAGCGAAGAATCGGGGAAGCTTTTTTAGGACATCGAAAAGCCCCATGACGCTTAAACCTTTTATGTCGTAGATGATGTCTGCTCCGGCTTTGGCAAGGAGCGCGCCGCCTACGCCCAAAACCTTTATTTCAGGGGCAATTTTTTTTATCGCCGAAGTAAGATTAGCCGCGTGGAGTTCGCCCGATGGTTCGCCGCAGATAATCAAAATATTTTTTTGTTGCATCTTAGGTTTAAAAATTGATGTAGTAAGGTTTAATGTCAAAGGTCAAAGCTCAAAATTCAAAATAAATTTAAATGACAAATACCAAATGACAAAATGTTTGTTTTGATATTTGGGTTTTGGACTTTGGATTTATTTTGGATTTTGCCTGCCTGCCGGCAGACAGGAATTTTGTCATTTGTCATTTATTCTTGTGCCATATTTGATTTTGGATTTCTAAGGCTACTTTTAGGGCTTGGCGGGCGACTACACCCGAGACCAGAGGTTCTTTTTTATTGATTACGCAGTCGACAAATGCCTGTAATTCTTTTTGCAGAGGTTGTTCTTTTTCAATCGGCAGGTTTTCCTTTGAAATTTTTAGCAGCCCCTTGCGATATACCCAGGCTTCGGCATTTTTATAATCCAGCGATATATAGGTATTCTCCTGAAAGATACGGATTTTGCGCATTGTTTCATCGGAAATACGGCTGGCGGTAAGATTGGCTACGCAGCCGTTCTTAAAAGTAATCCTGGCGTTAGCAATATCTTCGAAAGAGGTAAGCACGTTTATGCCTATGGAATCGATGTGCTCTACAGGCGAAGCAACCAATCCCAGAATTATATCGATATCATGGATCATGATATCCAGAACTGCGCCCACGTCAAGAGAGCGGTTGGGAAAGGGGGAGAGGCGGTGGCATTCGATAAATTTTGGGTCCTTGATTATTCTTCGGGTAGCGCTAAAGGCAGAGTTAAAGCGTTCGATATGGCCGACCTGCAAGATCAAGTTTTTATCTTGGGCTATTTTTATCAGGTTATCAGCTTCTTCGAGAGTGGGAGTAAAGGGTTTTTCGACCAAAGTATGCAGGTTATGCTTTAGGCATTCGCTGGCTACAGCGTAATGCAGCTTTGTAGGCGTAGCAATACTTACAGCGTCGGCTTTGCCGAAAATTTCGCGGTAATCCCGGTATCCGGGGACATCAAGAATTTTAGCTGTTTCCTCCAGGCGGGCCTTATCCGTATCGCAGACACCGACGAGTGAGCAATTGGGGATTTCTTTGTAAATCCTGGCATGGATACTGCCTAAATGCCCCACGCCAATAACCGCCACTTTTAATTTATCCATAATTAAAATGATAGCAAATCGCCTGGCGCATTGCAACCAGAATCTTCGTTAGAAAGGTAACTCTGGTTATGATTACGCTAAGATTGTAATAATTTGGAGGGTGTTACTCTAAGAGCTTTGGCAAGCCTTACGATGGTTGTCAGGCGGATATCCGGAGGAGTTTTCCCTTCGATTCTTTGGATGTATTTATAACTGGTTTTCACAAGCTCGGCTAGTTGCTCTTGTGTAATTTTCTGTTTCTTACGGCACTCTTTGATTTTCCTGCCTAATTGTATTCCAGCTAAAATTTCCATGAGACCTATTATTTCATACAATTTAATATTTGACACCCCCATATATGATGGTGTATACTATAGTTATGACTAGGCAGCAGAATATCCGAACCATTTTCCTATTTTCTTTGTCTATTCTCAATATCTTTTTAGCTCTCCCAGTCTTTGCCGAAGACACCCTGACCATCACCACCTACTATCCTTCTCCCTATGGAGTCTACCGTGAGCTAAGAGCCAAGCGTATAGCCATAGGGGATGACTACATCGATGGAGCTAACTACACCTGGCAGGATACTGAGAGCGGCTCAGGAGAGGTTGACTTCAACGCTGACCTGGTAGTAGAAGGCAATGTAGGCATAGGCACGGTGAATCCGGGAACAAAGCTGGATTTTGGAATGCCAGGGGGAGGAAAACTTTTGACGTTATATTCTAATCCCGCGGTCAAGGATTATCATGGTTTCGGTTTAGGTGCATACGAATTTCAGCAATTTTTCCCCACTGACTCGCATTTATCAATAGGCACAATGTCTAAAAGTGATGGAGTAACATTTTCTGAAATAATGAGAGTAACAAATTCCGGTAACGTCGGGATAGGCACCACCAGCCCGTCAGCAATACTGCATGTTGAGCAATCAGGCACGGCACGAAGTGATGGAACGTTCAGATTCGTACAGCCAAATTTAGCAAGCGGTAATGATAATTCTATTCTTTATGGTAAAGAAGCGGGCGCAGGAGGATTGCAATGGTATAAGTATGATTCTGCAGGCGCTTCACTTATGGGTTGGAATCACTGGGGCGACGGTGCAACTCTAGTGATAAAACAAGGCGGTAATGTCGGCATCGGCACGACGAGCCCGGGAGCGAAATTAGAAGTTAATGGCACGATTATCGCAAACGGGATTTTCCCCGATTATACGAATGGCCAATCCCTAGCTACAAATACCGTTTATCAGGCCGGTGGAAATGGTTTTCTTAGTGTCGTAGCGTGGGGTCCCTATATGAACAATATTGATATTTGGGTTGGCCCTAATTCAGGCGTTGGAATACTTATCTGGAGAATGGGAGATGATATAAATTCTAGTACTAAGGGTGGTTCGGCGCTTATACCGGTAAAGAAAGGCACATATTTTAAAGTAAGCAATCCAGGTGCCGCTTGGATATCACAATCTGCCTATGACTCTGTAAACGTAATTTGGTATCTAGCAAATTAATTCAAGCAGATACATAACTATTTTTTATCCAGATTTATCCTCCTTATCTAGTAATATTAGAGGGGAGGATTTTTTACGGGTTTTGCGAGTTTTTGCTTTACAAAGCCGGATTAGGCCATTATAATGTATAACCGTGCTGGATAAAGCGGTTAAGATCAGAAGAAGCTGGATAATAAATCCCCGCACGCGGGTGAAGCCGAACAAGAAAATTTATTCCCGGCAAAAAGCCAAGCTTGAGGCAAAAAGGATAGTTAATGGAAAAGAATAAAATATTAAAATTAGGTTTACCCAAGGGAAGCCTTCAGGAATCCACTTTCAAGATGCTGCGCAAAGCCGGATTCAATGTAAGCCTGCCCAATGAGCGTTCATATTTTCCGTCGATAAACGATCCGGAAATCAAAGCGGTGTTGCTTCGCGCCCAAGAGATGTCGCGTTATGTCCAGGATGGCGCGCTTGACTGCGGCATAACCGGCAATGACTGGATATTGGAGAACGGTTCAAGTGTCGTTAGAGTTACGGATTTGGCTTATGCCAAGCAAAGCTTAAACAAGGTAAGATGGGTTTTGGCTGTGCCGCTGGATTCAGGAATTAAAAGCGTAAAGCAGCTGCAGGGTAAGCGCGTTGCCACGGAATTGGTTAATGTCACCAAAGATTATTTCCGGAAAAACAAAGTTAATGTGGAAGTGGAATTCAGCTGGGGCGCTACCGAAGTCAAGGTGAGCGCGGGGCTGGTAGATGCCATTGTGGAGCTGACCGAAACAGGTTCAAGCCTTAGAGCCAATAAGCTGGTTGAGATTGCCACTCTTTGCGAATCCACGAGCCAATTAATCGCCAATAAGAAGTCTTACGCGGATAAATGGAAAAGGCAGAAGCTGGAACAGATAGCTTTGCTTTTAAAAGGCGCGATTACCGCGGAAGAAAAAGTCGGGCTTAAAATGAATGTCAGGGAGAAGGACCTTAAGAATGTGCTGGATAAACTGCCGGCTTTAAAGAAGCCCACTATTTCCGGCTTATCCGACGACGGATGGTTTGCCATCGAGACGATAATAGACGAGAGGGTAGTCCGGGTGTTGATTCCGGCTTTAAAGAATGCCGGAGCAGAAGGAATTATCGAGTATCCGTTGAATAAGGTTATTTATTGAAAAAATTACTTAACGACAAATGACAAAATTCAAAATCCAAAATAAATCCAAAATTCCAAGGACAAATATTAAAACCGAGGTTTTGTTATTTGAAATTCTTCATTTAAATTTATTTTGAATTTTGAGCTTTGACATTTGAATTTTGACGACCAAAGGGAGGAGCAATGCCTTGCGGGAAAAAACGTAAGAGACAGAAGATCAAGACGCATAAGCGGAAAAAAATGCGCCGGCGCCTGCGCCATCTGAAGAAGAGGGCTTGGGGTTAAACAGCAGTTTTATTAAAACATATTCCGGTTATTTCTTAAACGGGAGAGCGGTTTTTGCTTCTGGCAAAAAGCCGCTTTCTCCGTTTTATCATATTTTATGGACTCACAGATAAAACAATTGGAAGATAGGGCTAAGCTTATAAGGCGCCTGATCATCCGGATGATTGCCAAGGCAGGTTCAGGGCATCCCGGAGGGAGCCTTTCCGCAACGGATTTAATCACCGCTTTATTCTTTTCGGTTTTAAATCATGACCCTAAAAACCCCAAATGGCCCGGCAGGGACAGGTTCCATATGTCCAAGGGGCATTGCTGCCCTCTTTGGTATGCGGTTTTGGCGGAGTCGGGTTATTTCCCCAAAGAAACTCTTATGACTTTGCGGGAGTTTGGTTCTTTGTTGCAGGGGCATCCGGACAGGCGCACCCCGGGAGTCGAAGTTTCTTCGGGTTCGCTTGGCCAGGGCCTATCGGTTGCCTTAGGTATGAGCCTGGCGTCCAAGGTTGATAATAAAGATTACCGTATCTATGTCCTTCTGGGCGACGGAGAAATTCAGGAAGGCAACATCTGGGAAGCGGCTATGGCCGCCAGCCACTATAAGTGCGGTAATATCTGCGCAATCCTGGATTATAACGGATTTCAGATTGACGGCGCAACCAAGGATGTAATGAATCTGGAGCCGATAGCCGATAAGTGGAGAGCTTTTGGGTGGCATACAATCGGAATTGACGGCCATAATATGCGGCAGATTCTCGATGCTTATGCCCAAGCCAAGACAATTAAGGATAAACCGGCGATTATTATAGCCCGGACAATAAAAGGCAAGGGCGTATCCTTTATGGAAAACACGGTAGAATTTCATGGCTGCGCCCCTACGCAGGAAGAAACAGAGAAAGCATTAAAAGAATTAGAATAGTAAAAAATTTAATGACAAATGACAAAATTCAAAATTCAAAATAAATCCAAAATCCCAATGTCAAATATCAAAACAAATATTTCTTCATTGGTATTTGTCATTTAAATTTATTTTGAATTTTGGGCTTTGGCATTTGAATTTCTAATCAAGGTATTAATATGGAATCTTTATATCAGCGTGATGTTTACGGCAAGGCCCTGGTTGAACTGGGCAAAGCGAATAAGGATGTAGTTGTTTTGGACGCGGATTTGTCCAGTTCTACGCGCACCGGCCTATTCGCCAAAGAATTTCCCGAGAGATTCTTTAACTTTGGGATTGCCGAGCAAAATATGATGGCTGCGGCTGCGGGCCTGGCTTCTTGCGGCAAGACGGTTTTCGTTTCAACGTTTGCGATATTCGCTTCCGGACGCGCCTGGGATCAAGTGCGTAACTCCATTTGTTACAGCAACCTTAACGTCAAGATTGTCGCTACCCACGCCGGGGTTTCTGTAGGGCCTGACGGCGCTTCACATCAGGCGTTGGAAGACATTGCCCTGATGCGGGTAATCCCGAATATGAATATTTTAGTTCCCTGTGACGGCCCCCAGACAGCCGAGGCCATTAACGCCGCGTTTTGCACCAACGGCCCTTTCTATATACGCTTAGGCAGGCCGAAAGTGCCGACACTGGAAAATAAAGGAAAATTTGAGTTAGGTAAAGCCCAGATATTGGCCGAAGGCGATGATATTACGATTATTGCCTGCGGGATTATGGTTGCCGAAGCCCTTGTTGCCGTCGAAAGCTTGGCTAAACAGGGGGTCAAGGCGCGCCTGATCAACGTGCATAGTTTAAGGCCGTTAGATACGCAGGCAATCCTTAAAGCCGCCCGGGAAACCCGGGGGATAATCGTCTGTGAAGAACATAATATTATCGGAGGCCTTGCTTCCAGTATTGATGAAATAGTGGCGGAAAATAATCCTACCAGAGTAGTGCGCATAGGCGTAAGGAACAGGTTCGGCCAATCCGGCGACCCCGCTCAACTCTTAAAAGAGTATAATCTTACCAGCGCAGATATCGAAAAAGCGGCATTGGCTTGTTTCGCTAAATGTAAGTAAATTGGTTATTCATTCATTTGCCAAAGTAAATCTCTTCCTCAAGGTTATCAATAAACGTCCTGATAATTATCATAATATCAAGACGCTCTTCGAAAGAATAAGCCTTTGCGATAAGATTATAATAAGAAACCGGGCGGATAAACTGATAAAAATCACCTGTAATCATCCCGGGGTGCCGGTTGACGAATCCAACCTTTGTTTTAAAACGGCCAAATTATTACGGGATGAATTCGGAATTGAAAAAGGTTTGGATATCGAAATATCCAAGCGCATCCCTGTGGGCGCCGGGCTTGGCGGAGGCTCGAGCAATGCCGCAAGCGTGCTGTTGGCTTTAAATAGGCTTTGGAAACTGAAACTTAGCCGGGACAAGCTTGCTAAATTTGCGGCTAAAATAGGCAGCGACGCGGCTTTTTTCGTTTATGAGGCGCCTTTTGCCATCGGTGAGGGGCGCGGAGAGAAAATCCGGGTTCTAAGAAATCCGGAGAAAATAAAACTTTGGCATGTGCTGGTTGCGCCTGCAACGCACGTTTCCACCCCTTTAATTTACAGGAAATTTGACGAACTTTGTGGGTTGACAAAGCCGGCTGTAAATGTTAAAATACTTTCTTCAATACTGGTTGGAAGGTTTCTCGTTTCCCAACCCGGCTTCTTATCTAACAGCTTAGAGCAGGTCACTCTTAAGCTGTATCCTGAAGTAAGGCAAATAAAAGAAACGCTTTACGCTTATGGAGCGAAGGATATCCTTATGTCCGGAAGCGGGTCAGCGGTTTTTGCGGTTGTCTCTTCGGGAAGGAAAGCGGCAGCATTGGTAAAGCGAATAAAGAAAAAAAAGAAGCCTTGGCAAGCTTATGCGGTGAGCACAGCTTAGCTTGAGGTTCTCTAACCGGAGGAGGGGGAATGGAGATAACCGAAGCCAAAGTCGCTTTGAGGGATTCGCCTGACAAGAAATTGAAGGCGTATGCAACGGTAACTTTTGATAATTGTTTCGTGGTCAGGAACATAAAAGTAATTGAAGGCGCTAACGGTTTATTTATCGCGATGCCCAGCCGTAAAGTGAAGCAGCCCTGTCCCAAGTGCAATTTTAAGAATGAATTGCGCAGTAAATATTGCAATCAGTGCGCCGGCATTCTGCCGCAAAGCTCAACTTTGCCGGAGCGGGTTGAGGATGGCTCCGGAGTTCAGCTTGAGCATAAAGATATTGCTCATCCTATAACTCAGGCCTTCAGAGGATACCTGCAGAAGATAATTCTAGAAGCTTACGAGCAGGAGAAGAGCAAGGTGTTAGTCTAACAAGTTATGCGGTTACGCGCTCTTTACGTTAAGCGTAAGGCGCATAACGGCGCAAGCCGCGCAACCGACAGACGATTAACCATAGATTTGGGATGTCGTCCAATGGTAGGACACGAGAATTTGGGTCTCGCTATCATGGTTCGAATCCATGCGTCCCAGTATGTTCACAACTATTCGAAACAGGATAACTTTTGTTAGATTTTTGTAGTTTTTGCGTCTATTATAGTTAGAGAGTGCGAAGTGTGGAAAAAATAAAAAGCCGATTTAATTTTAGAAACAGTTATAGTATAGGAGTTAGGAGTAGTATAGTATGGCAAAAACACAAGTCGATTTGTTTGGCAAAGAAGATGTCGAAAGTTTGCATACTTTAAATAAGGCTAAAAAGCCTTTTAATGCTAAAGAAATCGAAACGATTAAGACTAAAACAGGATTTTCGTTGCTGAGAAATGTGCAGTTCATTTATGAACTGGCTTTAGCAAAGAGGGAATTGCTTTCTTTTGGGTTGGACTTTCATGTTGCCAATGATTTTAGAGTATTCGATGTGCCATTTTCCAAAAATACTGAGCTTTTAAAAAAGAGGCTTGCTTATTTTGAATCTATAAATGGCACTATCACCGATTACTATTATATCATTAAATATAACCAAACTACTTCCGTTAATCAGTATTTGACCCACTGGATATATCCATATAAAGGAAAATTTCATCCTCAAATGATTCGAGCCCTTTTAAATATCATGCAAATCAAAGAGGGTGAAACAGTATTAGACCCGTTTGTTGGAAGCGGTACGGCAGCCTTAGAATGCCAATTATTAGGAATAAATTTTATGGGGATAGATATTTCTCCTCTTTGCTATCTGCTTTCACGGGTGAAGACAGAATCGATAGAGGTAGGGGATGAAATTGAAAAGGTTAAAAAAGACATTATTTCAGATCCGAAACGAATTGAAAAAATCAAGAACGATAAAGTTAAAAACTTTTTTACTATCGCTCAAATGGTGGCACATAGCGATAGTGCAAGACGCGGTAGAAATTATGATTTTTCCTTCCGCTCCAATACTGAGAAAATGCTTCAGTCTATTCGGGACTATGTTGAAGTCATAAAAAAATTAGGTCTTACGTTAGGTAAAACAAATATTATCAATGGAGACATTAGGGAATTAAATTTAAAGCCAGAATCCGTAGATGGGATTATTACCTCTCCGCCTTATTCTATAGCTTTGAATTATGTCGCCAATGATTCGCATTCATTGCAGGCATTGGGTTACGATTTAAAAAAGATATCAGATGATTTTGTTGGAGTCCGTGGCGTAGGACTAAATAAATTTAAACTGTACGATGAAGATATGGAGATTGCATATAAACAGATGTACACTGTTTTAAAGCCTGAAAAATATTGTGCGGTGGTTATTGGCAATGTTACTTTTCAGGGTGAAGAAATAGATACTACGCAGATAGCGACAGATGCGTGTGTGAAAATAGGATTTAAATTAGTGAGCAAAATGGAAAAAATCATATTTGGACTTTATAATGTAATGCAGAAAGAGTACATTTTAATTTTTAAGAAATAAGAGGGTCTATGCCTTTTGTTGCAAGAACACGGGAATTCCTTAGTAATCCACAGCAATTTCTTAATAATGCAAATATATCGACTCGTAGACAAGATGAGATGATTGCAACAATTAATTTCTTATTGCAACAGGCTGGTTCAGTTAATTTAGATAGAATAGTTGAGCATTTAATCAGTCAGGGACATGCAATTGGTCCTACGCAATGGCAACAGGAAGTTTTAGATCCCCTGAGAGATTCGGGGGTCTTTATTGGAAGTTCAAATCGAGGGTATTTTATACCTAGGGATAGAGACCAGGCGATAGATGCTTATAGATTTTATGTAAAAAGGATAATTGCAGAAAGTCAGCGTTCAGGTATTCTTGCAGATTTAATTAGAAGGGGTGGATGGGGTTTACCAAATATACAGATAGATTAATAAAGGGGATGTATTTATGGATGAACAATATGTAAGAAAGTTAGAAGAAGCTATTAAAAAATTTATGGCTCCTTTAGAAGATATTCCGTTTCCGATTGCTATAAAAGCTATATCTGGTTATGAAGTGATAGCTTTTGATAAAAACAATGCCGATGACAAGACTTTACTGGAAAAGTTGTCAGAAGCAGCTGCTTGGGCTGGTGAGAATGCTAAAAATGTTGGCATTAAGTCAAATCGTCCGAACGAAGTCGGAAATTATATTGAGCCTTTCGTTAAAAATGCTCTTATAAAGGTTGGATTGAAAGCTGGCACCCCAAGATGTAAATCTGGAAGGCGACAAAGTACCGGTTACCCAGATATTGAGATTGTTGAATCGAAGGATAGGGTTACTTATCTTGAATGCAAAACCTATAGCCTAAAGAATATTGATACAACACAACGAGCATTTTATTTTTCTCCCTCTGAAGAGGGTTGTAAAATTACAGCTGATGCTAGGCATTTGGTTTTGAGTTATCAGATCGAGCTTAAATCCCCCGGTGTTTATATCCCTGTACATTGGCGTCTTTATTGTATCGAATCGATGGCTGTACAGGTTAAACATGAGTTTAATACTGATAACCGTCAGATGTATAGAAAAGAAGCTCTACTAGCAGAAGGCAAAATTTAGTTTTTAAAATTCAGAAGTAGCGCTTAAGTAAATAAAACCGTCTTTTCACCCGGCGGACAGTGGTATTGATAGTCAACTGGCAATATTGATGTTGTAAAACTCGGCGGGTGACAACACTGTGTGGTGATTAGATTGAGGCATGAAAATATATGAATAAAGAGATTGCGGTGATAATTCTGGCGGCGGGCAAGGGAGAGCGGATGAAATCCGATATCCCTAAAGTCATGCATAAGATCTGCGGCCGCAATATGCTTGCCTATGTTTTAGACCTATCCCGTTCTTTAAAACCCAAGAAGACGGTGGTCGTTTTAGGCCATAAGCATGAACTGGTCAGAGAAATCATTCCTGAAAACATTCAGGTTGTTGTGCAAAAAAAGCTTATCGGCACGGCTGACGCGGTTAAGCAGGCTTTGCCTAAACTTAAAGGTTTTAAGGGAACGGTTTTGGTGCTTTACGGGGATACGCCCTTGTTAAAAAAAGAGAGCGTAGATAAACTTTTAAAGTATCATCTTGAAAATAATATCGACGCGACTCTGCTAACGGCGCAAATGGATAAGCCGAAAGGGTATGGCAGGGTGCTGCGCGACAAATACTCCAGCGTTATGGCAATAGCCGAAGAAAAGGACGCGGATGATTTCGAAAAAGATATCAAAGAAGTAAATACGGGGATAATGTGTTTTAATAAAATAAGCCTGGAAAGCGCGCTAAAGAAGGTCAGGCCGAATAACCGCAAGAATGAGTATTACCTTACGGATGCGATAAGCATTCTTTATAAAGAAAACAGGCTGGTTGACGGAATCAGGATCGGCGATATACAGGAGACGCTGGGGGTTAATTCCCGGCTGGAATTAGCCAAAGCCAATTCGATAATGCAGGAGCGGATTAACGAAAAGTTTATGCTTGACGGGATTACCATAGTTGACCCGCGTTCGACATTCATAAATTACGGCACAAAAATAGGGCAGGATACAGTGATTTATCCCTTTACAGTTGTTGAAACAGATGTTAAAATCGGAAAACGTTGTTTTATCGGCCCGTTTGCCCATTTAAGGGAAGGGGCAAGGGTTTCGGATGATGTAACTTTGGGTAATTTTGTCGAACTTGTCCGCAGTAAAATCGGCGCCAAAGTTTTTGCCAAACATTTTTCCTATATCGGCGATACTTCCGTCGGCGCAGGAGCAAATATCGGCGCCGGGGCCGTTACCGCAAACTTTGACGGCCGTTCTAAACACCGCACAGTCATAAAAGATAATGCGTTTATTGGTTCGGACACTGTTCTTATTGCGCCGGTAAAGATAGGCAAGGGCGCTATGACTGGAGCCGGTTCAGTAGTGCTAAGAGATATTCCCGACAATCAAAAAGCCGTGGGCGTTCCGGCAAAAATTTTAGGAAAGAAGGAATAAGTATGGATAAATTAGCTATATTTAGCGGCAACGCGCATACCGAATTAGCCAAAGATATCTGTAAATACCTGAAAGTCAATCCGTCGGAAGCGCTGGTGACAAGGTTCAGCGAAGGCGAAATCCGCGTAAAGATAAATGAAAATATCCGCGGCAAAGACGTATTTGTGGTCCAGCCGACCTGTCCGCCTACAAATGAAAACCTGATGGAATTATTGATTATGATGGACGCGATGAGAAGGTCAAGCGCCCAGCGCATAACCGCAGTCATTCCTTATTTTGGTTATGCCAGGCAGGACAGGAAAGACCAGCCGCGCGTGCCGATTACAGCAAAGTTAGTGGCTAACCTGTTGACTGTCGCGGGAGCAAACCGGATCCTCACTATGGATTTGCACGCCGGACAGATTCAGGGATTTTTTGATATACCGGTTGACCATCTTTTTTCTATAGGTGTTTTCATAGATTATTTCGATCAAAAAATCAAAGATTTGGTAGTGGTTTCTCCCGACGTGGGAGGCATAAAAATGGCCCGGGCCTACGCCAAAAGAATGGGCGTGCCTTTAGCTATTATCGATAAGCGCAGGGAATCTCCGGAGAAGACCGAGGCTATGCATATTTTAGGCGAGGTTGAAGGCAAGAACGCTATCATCGTCGATGATTTGGTGGCTACCGGCAGTTCGCTGTTTGAAGGGGTTGACGCGCTGAAGAAGGCAGGCGCAAAGAATATATACGCGGCAATCGCGCACGGAGTTTTGTCAGGCCCTGCAATCGAGCGTTTGGATAAAAGCGTAAATTTAAAGGAGCTGGTAATAACAGACAGTATTCCTTTGGATAAAAATAGAGTTCATCCCAAGATCAAGGTTTTAAGCGTAGCTAACCTTTTGGGCGAAGCGATCAAAAGGATACATAACGAAGAGTCGGTGAGTTCGCTGTTTGATTAACAGTTTTACTTAAATGGAACAATTATCAATTTTCGAAAGGATGTAAAAACATGGAAGAATTATTTTTGGATGCGGAGATTAGAGAAGGTTTGGGCAGAGGCAAAGTCAAAGATTTAAGGGATAAAGGTTTTGTTCCGGCTGTAGTTTATGCGGATGGCAAGGATGCTTTGGCGCTAAAGCTTTCCCATCGGCAACTGGTGCAGTTGGTGCATCAGCACAGGATTGAAGGTGTCATAATCAATTTAAACATTAAAGATGATAAAAAACAAAAATCCCGGCCCTGCTTGATTAAAGAAATCCAGCATGATCCTGTTCACGGAGAAATAGTCCACGTGGATTTTAACCAGATATCCCTTACCAAGGCAATCAAGGTTAATATTCCTATCAGCGCTAAAGGGGATGCTGTCGGAGTTAAGCAGGAGGGCGGTTCGTTAGAGCATGTTCTTTGGGAAGTTGAAATAGAGTGTCTTCCTACGAGTATTCCTAAGGATATCGAGGTAGATATCAGCCAGCTAAAGTTAGGCGAATCCATCCATATTAAAGATATTTCCGTGCCTGCGGGCGTAAAGATTTTAAATGATCCCGGAGCGATTGTTCTAACCGTAATTGCTCCGATGAAAGAAGAAGCTCCGGCCGAAGCTGTTGAAGGCGGAGAAAAGCAGGAGCCCGAGGTAATCAAAGAGAAGAAGGAAGTGCCGGGAGAAGCTGGCGCTGAAGAAGGAAAAGAAGCCAAGGGTAAAGAAGAGAAGAAGTAGTATAAATAGTTTATACTTGAATGACAAATGACAAAATTCAAAATCCAAAATAAATTCAAAATCCAAATAACAAAGTCCAAAACCAAGGTTTTATCATTTGGTATTTGTCATTTGTGCTTATTTTGAATTTTGGGTTTTGGTATTTGACATTAATCTCTATTAATGAAATTAATTGTAGGCTTAGGTAATCCTGGAGTTCTTTACAGCGGCTCAAGGCATAATATAGGTTTTCAGGTCGTAAAGCATTTGGCAAAAGCCAAAAAATCAGTTCTTAAAAAAGAAAAAGGGGCAAGCGCCTTAAGCGCTAAAGCCAGGCTTGGAGAAACCGATGCGGTTTTAGCCCTGCCGCTTACATTCATGAATTTATCGGGAGAGGCGGTTAAGCTTTTGCTGAAGAAACATAAAGCAGGCTTAGGCGATCTTTTGGTGGTTTGTGATGATTTGGACCTTGAATTCGGCAGGCTTAGGTTGCGCGCAAAAGGTTCATCCGCCGGACATCGCGGGATCCAATCGATAATCGGGCATTTGGGCAGCAATGAGTTTAGCAGGCTGCGTGTCGGCATAGGCCGGCCCGGAAAGCATATCGAGGCGGCGGATTACGTCCTTGCGCGTTTTGATAAAAAGGAAAGCGGAGAACTCGCCGGCATAATAAAAAATGCGGCTGAATGCTGTGAAAGTTGGGTTAACGAAGGCTTAGAAAAAAGTATGGGTGTGTTTAATAAGAGAGGCAATGTCCAATACCCAAATCCCAATGATGAATGAAATCCCAATGATTTAATGCCCCAATTGGGAATCGGAATTTGGAAATTGGTAATTTGAAAAGGAGCTAAAAGCATGAACAAATACGAGGCGCTTATAATCGTAAAACCGGATTTATCGGAAGAAAACCGGAAAAATCTTTTTCAGCAGATCGATGAAGCCATAACCAAGCACGGCGGGGTTATATCGCAGAGCGGGTTATGGTCCGAGAGGAAGAAACTTTTTTTCCCGATAAAAAAATATTTAGAAGGCGTTTATTATCTGGCGGGTTTTTCAATAGCGCCGCTGGCCATAAAAGATATTCGCCATACTTATAATCTGAATGAGGATATCTTAAGAGTGCTGATTACGAAGCTGGAGTGATAGAAGTTAAAAGTTTAATGACAAATGACAAAATTCAAAGCCCAAAATAAATTCAAAATCAAAATTACAAATGTCAAAACCTTGGTTTTGACGTTGGGTATTTGTCATTTTGAGTTTTGACCTTTAACATTAATAGTTTTTCTAAGTTTCCAGTTAACTCGTTGGGAAGGGAGAAAAAATGGCTAGCTATAACAAAGTATTATTAATGGGGAACCTGACTAAGGATCCCGAGTTGCGTTATACTCCTCAAGGAACGGCAGTCGCTAATCTGCGGATGGCGGTTAACCGCAAGTATCGCGATAAGAATCAGGAGTTAAAAGAAGAAGTCTGTTTTATTACTGCGGTAGTTTGGAACAAGCAGGCTGAAACTTGCAATCAGTATTTGCACAAGGGCAGCTCGTGTTTTGTCGAAGGAAGGCTGCAGTCGCGCTCTTGGGAGGATAATACAGGGGCCAAACGCAGTGTTATTGAAGTCAGGGCGGAACGCGTGCAATTTATGGGGTCAGGCCCGGGCAAGCCGCCGGCAGCGGCTCCGGCGCAGGAGCCCGCAGAGGAATTATCGAACGAACCATCTACAGAATCAACATGGTTAGGGGAAAGCGAAGGAGACGCAAATGAAAGTTAAGACAAAAGTGGGCGGTGGCCGCGGCACAAAGACCAAGACATTGGCAAAGGGTAAATATGGAGACAAGAAACGATCGGCGCATACCATCGGGAGAAAAAGATTCTGCCGTTTGTGCGTGGATAAAACCAAATCACTAGATTACAAAGATACGAAAAGATTAGAAGCTTTTATCAACGAAAGAGGCAAGATAGTTGCCAGCCGGCTATCGGGAAATTGCGCCAAGCATCAGAGAATGGTTGCTGAAGCGATTACCAAGGCTAGATTTATTTCGTTATTGCCATATACAAGGTAGTTTTTGGTATTTACTAAAACTGATAATATGGAATGTTCAATCACCAAATCCCAATGACGAATGAATGATTCAAAACCCAATTTCTAATTGGGCATTGAATCATTGGGATTTTATTCGACATTGGGGCTTGGATATTGTGATTTCACGGGAGGTTCCCATGGAAGTTATATTAGTTAAAGATGTGGATAAAATAGGTAAGGCGGGAAGCGTGGTAAAAGTTAAAGATGGTTTTGCTCGTAATCTTCTATTGCCCAAAAAATTAGCCATACCGGTTACGCCCGGAAACTTAAAGAAGATTGAGCAGGAGAGGCAAAAAACTATTCAAGGCCTGGAGGAGAAGAAACAGGAAGCTCTCCTTTTGAAAGAGCGTTTAGAGAAGATGTCTTTGACTATATCGGCCATTGCTCAGGATGAAAAGAGTTTATATGGGAGCGTTACGGCGCAAGATATTTCCAATGCCCTCAAAGAAGAAGGCTTGGAAGTAGAAAAGAATATTATAATTCTGCCCGAGCCGATTAAAGCGCTTGGTATTTATGAGGTTGACGTAAAATTGCACCCGGAAATTCAGGCAAAACTGAAAATCTGGATAGTTAAAAAATAAGGCAAAATTCAAAAGTAAAAAGTTAAGACTAGAAGGCAAAACCAAAAAGTTTAATGACAAATGACAAAATTCAAAATCCAAAATAAATCCAAAACTCAAATACCAAAACCAGGGTTTTGTCATTTGGTATTTGTCATTTGTGCTTATTTTGAATTTTGAGCTTTGGCCTTTGACATTAATCGTTTTGTTTTTTTGACTTGTAATTTGAGTTTTTAGTTTAAAAAATGGCAGATATGAATTTAGATAAAGTTCCTCCGCAGAATTTAGAAGCCGAAATGGCGGTTTTAGGCTCGATGCTGCTGGATGAAGAAGCTATTGCCACTGCCGTAGAAACCCTCGATAGAAATTTCTTTTACAAAGACAGCCACCAAAGAATTTTCCAAGCCATATCCGACCTTTACGCCGCCAATAAAGCGGTGGATTTAATTACTTTAACCAATGCTTTAAAGGGCGATGGTTCGCTTGATTCGATAGGCGGAGTAAGTTATCTTACATCTTTAGCTAATTCCGTCCCTACCTCGGCCAATATCGGGCACTATGTTTCGATAGTCAAAGAAAAAAGTATCCTAAGGTCTTTAATCAATAGTGCCACGAAAATCGTTTCGTTTTGTTATGAGAGCGATGGAAATGTAAGCGAAGTCGTGGATAACGCCGAAAAGCTGATCTTTGATATCAGCGAGAGAAAGGCCCAAGGGTCATATATACATCTTAAGGAAATCGTAAAAGACAGTATCGAGACAATAGATACCCTATATAGGAAGAAGGCTCATGTTACGGGTATCCCTACCGGCTTTATAGATTTTGATATCAAGACCGCGGGATTGCAGAATTCCGATTTGATTATAGTCGCCGGCAGGCCTTCGATGGGGAAGAGTTCGCTTGCTTTGGGTATGGTTGAGCACGCAGGCATAGCGGAAAAGATACCCACCGCAATTTTTAGCTTGGAAATGTCCAAGGAACAGCTTGTCCAAAGGATGCTTTGTTCGCATGCCAGAGTTGACGCGCAAAAGGTGCGCACGGGTTATTTGGCCACTTCGGACTGGCCGCGCCTGACCGCTGCGGCAGGGAAACTTTCTGAAGCCCCGATATTTATAGACGATACTCCTGGGATATCGGTAATGGAATTACGCGCCAAGGCCCGCAGGTTAAAGGCCCAGCAGGATGTGAAATTAATCGTGCTTGACTATATGCAGTTAATGCGCGGTTCAAGCGGGATAGAAAGCCGCCAGCAGGAAATTTCGGAAATCTCGCGGTCTTTAAAAGCCCTGGCCAGAGAGTTGAATATACCTATTGTGGCGATAAGCCAGCTGTCGCGCGCGGTAGAATCGCGCACCGACCACCGGCCGCAGCTTTCGGATTTAAGGGAGAGCGGCGCTATCGAACAGGATGCCGACGTGGTGGTGCTCTTGTTAAGAGAAGAATATTATACTCAAACTTCCGAAAATCAGGGCATAGCCGAAGTCATTATCGCCAAACAGAGGAACGGCCCGGTGGGGTCGTTGAAGCTGGCCTTTATCAAAGAATATACGAGTTTCCAGAATATTGCTAGGATGGAATAAAATATTCAGAGTGTTATAAAAGGCAAAATTCAAAAGTAAAAAGGTAAAACCACAATTTAAAGCCAAGAAGTTTAATGACAAATGACAAAATTCAAAATCCAAAATAAATCCAAAACTCAAATACCAAAACGAGGATTTTGTCATTTGGTATTTGTCATTTGTGCTTATTTTGGATTTTGAGCTTTGGCCTTTGACATTAACAGTTTTGAATTTTAGCCTGTAGGAGTATTGAGGAATAAAGGGATTAGTCAATAGATCCTTACCCCCTTGATCCACAAAAGCAAGGTAGTTTTTAAGCAATACATCAAGGTCAATAGCAGCTGTCATAAGTAATCGTTTATCTAGGTCAGGCTTTTTCTCTTGGGCTAACTGCCAAGGAGTCTTATGTTCTTTGTAAGTATTGGGCCGTTCAA
>DJWJ01000007.1 GCA_002440965.1 Candidatus Omnitrophica bacterium UBA6233 | reverse complement strand
CATTACGAGCTGGTGAATGCAAGGGAAATTTAGAAGCTGAATTTTAAACTCTAGAATTTATGCCGGTAGTAAGCGCGGATAATATGCTGAGTATCCAATGTCAATGAACCGCCTCCGTATGGATCTAAAGAAGAGAGATTGCTGATAGAATACGCATCCCCTACTCCATATTGCATAACGAATTCATCGTTCTTCGACGGCATATACCTAAACTCATTGGAAAAATTATGGTGGGCATACATTTTAGTATCACCATTTTGCATTTTATCAATATCCTGGGAACGGGAATATATATATTTGAAAACCATTCCGAACTTCTTACTCGGCATATAAGCAAATTCTATACCGATATGATTCATTCCGTCGGAATTTAATGACGCAGCTTCAAATTCGTTGCGCGTGTAATCTAAATATATCTCAAACTTATCCGTAGGGGCAAACCGCAAACCGCATTTAAAAACGTTGTAGAATTGGTAAGGGGCCTGCGGGAAAATACCCTGATTATAAAGATAAGGCAGTATATAACGATAAAGCTTGCTATTCTGGTAGTAGGTTCCATACAAAGTAGTATTATTAAGCAAAACACTTTGCGGAAAATTATCGTAGGCTATCGTATAATCATTAGTGCGTTCGTATACGCCATTCAAGCTTAACCAATCAAAGAAATTGTAATTTAAGCCAAAGGAGCCGGTTTTGATTGACGGGTCTTCTCCGTCTTTAACCGCGCTGTTGAGGTAATACTCCCCCGTATCGCCATCGTAAACAAAAGGATCGATCCCTCCTACTGTATGCGGCATTTTTTGATAGATACCCAAACCTTTAGCGGTAAGCTTATCGGTAACTTTTATGGTAGCTTCATCGCGCGCCACATTTTCCACAAACTTACCGTTTGTTTTATGCACATTGCGCACATCAAAAAGGTTGTAGAATTTATCTTCCCACATATATTCGAGGCGAAAACCCAAGGTGTTGCGTCCAACATCAAGCCCGTCTCCTATGCGCGTGGCATTAAGTTCGCCCCAATTATTACCTGATTTCTCCATACCATGCGAGTAATAATCCAGAATCTTGCGGAAATGAATATGCCTTGACCAAAACGTATCCTGACGGGTATTGTGAAAATCGGATAACGCTGAATCAAAACCTTCATCCATATGCCCGCCATATATTTTGCTTTTCAATAAGAAACTTTCATCCTTATCCATAGCTATATCGTCATAACTACTCAGATCCATAATACTCTTTAGCGGATAACGGTTGATGATAGAGAAGAAATATGCGTTACCGCGGCTCTCTGAGTTGTAATCATTACTAGACATATCGTATTTTGAATTAGAAATTAAAACTTCGCCTTGGGCTTTCATACCGTCAACTAATTCGTATCCTAAGTCCACTCCGCCCACATAGTTTTGACTGTCAATTTTCTGATAAGAATCGCTTAAGAAACCGGTGCGGCTGGTAAAAGTTCCTCCAATCATAAAGCGGTCAGAAAAATGATGCTTAAGGCGGGTAACCGCGATAATATTATCCATTGTGTTATAATCCTGCCAAAGATTCTTAGGGGTAACCACGGTAGCATCAAATGAAGTTGTCTCATCCGGATTGAAATTAAAAGAAAACCCTCTTAATGCCGTCAGGTATCTACCGGTGGAGTCTTTCGACAAAAATGAAAGCGAATCATCCCAGCGTCCCTTTGTATAACTGGGGGTAGTATCCTCGGAATTATAGGTACCCGAAGTATAATTACGCAGCCACTTGCTATCTTTCCACCAAATTCCATGATTAGTGATATTCAAAGGGTCATCTGAAGTATAAGCCTGGTCCTGATAACTCATAGGAAATGCCCTAAACTTCATTTGGTCGTTTGTATAATCAAGCCAAACCTCGCGTAAAGGTTGAAACTGGCTATCAATTTTTAAAGAAGAAAGAGTATATATGGCTTTGTAACGTGTTGAAGTGAGAGTGGAAGATTTAGTTATCCCATCATAAACTTTTAGTTCAGGAATATTAATAGTATCGCCTTTTAATGAAGTGTAAACAGTTTTATTGACAGTATAACCTGTATTTGACCAATAATACAACTGCACATCAGCAGTATCGCCATTGGAACCGGTAATGGTAGTCTTACTGCTTTTGCCCGTATAGCTCCAGGGATCAACAGTAATGTTCGTATGGAAATTAAACCCTTCTTTATTTTCAGTATCAACGTTTAAAATTAAAGAATCGTAAATAGCCGGATCATAAGTATTGAATTTATTATCGAAAGCGGCGGTTGAATTCAACCGCCAATTCATAGATTTATCATTCAAACTAAAATTAGCTCTCTTCCAGATGAAATCATCGGGAGTAGCGCCGAAACTTACTTGCGTTTCTCCGCTAATCTTAAACGGCCCAGCTTTTATCCCCTCATCTTCCTTAGCCTTACCCGGTGAATTCTGCTTAAAACCGGAGGAATTATCCTTGATAGCCTGCCGGCTATCTTGAGGTTTTTGTCCTATCCCAAGCATAGTCCGTTCCATTATTTCGTCTTTTTCCAAAAGCTTTTCCGGGAGCGCAGGAACATATTCTTGCGCCACGGGAACATACTTATTGAAACTGCGCTTTCTTGCTGCCGACATAGAGCCAGAAGGCGCGGAAGGATCCATATTTTTCTCGAAAATCTTGTTAATATATTGTTTGGCAACTTTATTATCCGGCTCAACCAGGAGAACTTTATTAAACTCCGACAAAGCATCATCAAATTTGCCTGAATTATAGAAAGTGGCTCCTAATTCGCATAAATACTCTGTAGCCGGACTCGAAGCGAAAGAGGCTTTTGCGGATAAAAGAAAAAACGGCAGGAAAACGAATAAAGCAAGATGAAATAATTTTTTACTCATATATTAGAATAATTATATATGAGTTTAAAGCCTTGTCAACGGGAAATTTATCAAGATTAGCTTACCTGCTGGGGTATTGCCGTCAGATCGATTTTAAGGGAATGCATGAATATAACCAGGAATAATTTACCGTTATTGACGGCACAAATACTCCCCTTGATCTTACAAAAGAATTTTTCCTTGCATTCTTTTGTGTTATGTTCCTTGAGAATATGGACATGCGGGAGAGGTTTCTTAAAATTATTGTCGCTGGGAATTTCTTTAACCATACATACAAAATGCCGGCGGATAATACTACGAATACCCTCCTTTTCCGCAATTTCGGAACTGGCGATTATTTTACGTTTATGGTTAGCAGAAGTCAGGTTTTTAAACAATAGGTCGCGCATTATCCCTCCCAATATTGCGGTGCCTAAGCGTAAATTAAATACTTTTATAATCACTTTAAAAACTAATAATAAACATACTTATCCTTCAAGCAAAGTATAAACACTGTTACGGTTGATTTCAAGTCAATTACGGCTGGAAAAGAAAGCGGTTTCTTTTAACTCAATTGGGAATTTAGAATCAATAAACTAAGCTTACTTTTTAAAGCTTAGTTTAGGCTCTTTCCCCTCAAGGATTCTTTGGATGTTGGATTTATGGCGGTATATGATAAATACGGATAAAAGTGTAACAATAAGAATTAAACCCAGGGATTGCCTAAACAAAACCGTTAATATAGGAAAGCTTAAAGCTGCTAATAACGAAGCTAAAGAAATGGTCCGCGTAAAAAGAAACACTGTTAACCAAATAAAAATGGTTATTCCCAGTATAATTTTTAAACCGGCAATCTTGATTGAAAGCCCCAATAAAACCCCTAATGTCGTAGCTACTCCCTTGCCTCCCTTAAATTTTAAAAAGATAGTCCAATTATGCCCGCAGATACAACTTATACCAACAAAAATACAGAAACTTTCCAATGAAATATTGGCCTTAATTCCAATAATACTCGGCAGGATTACTACCGGCAAGAATCCTTTTAAAATGTCCAGCGCCAATACTGTTATTCCCCAACCCTTGCCTAAAAGCCTAAGAGCATTGGTAGCGCCCACATTGCCAGAACCGAATTTACGGATATCGATTCCTTTTATAATCCGGCCAAAAATATAGGCGGTGGGAATCGAACCGAATAGATAACTAATGATTATTCCGAGAATTGTCCAAAGCATAAAGTATAATGAATCCCCTGTTTACATAAACCGCTCCGGATATGACTGTAAAGACCGCCGCCAACCACCAAAAAAATGGAGAACATTTTAACTGCAGCAAAACAGAAATAACTGCCAGCATTTGAAAGGTAGTGGAAAATTTTCCCCAATAACTGGGGATAATATTTATATTTTGCTTTACTATATAAACAACAACTGCTCCTAAAATTATAATTACATCGCGGCTAATAACAACAAGGATTACCCAAAGAGGAAACCTGGGAGACAAAGTTGTATTGGCATACAAACAGATAAAAGCGCTCATAAGCAACAATTTATCTCCCAGGGGATCGAGTATCAACCCGGCCTTCGACTGTTGCTTTGATTTTCTGGCCATATATCCGTCAGCCGCATCTGAAAATGCCGCCAGAATAAAAATTCCCAGAGCTATGAACCTTAAATAACTTCTTTGAGGAGAGTAATAAACCAATGACGCAATAAAAAACGGCACGCTTAAAATCCTAAAGGTCGAAATTTTATTCGCTATATTCACGGACAGGCCTTTCTTTTATTTAATGATCCTAATTCTTTGCGGCGGCCAGTAAATAACCATGGCTTGGCCTAAAATATTATCCTTAGGAACAAAACCCCAGTAACGGCTGTCTTTGGATGAACCTGAATTATCACCCAAGACAAAATAATTATCTGCGGGCACAACCAGCTTCTGGTCTTCTTTCGCAAAATCTCCCCTATTATAATAATAGCGTTGGTTAAAAACAGGCTCAATCAAAGGCTTATCATTAACATAAATCGTTCCGCTCCTAATCTCGATAACGTCTCCGGGTAAACCAACCATCCTCTTGATAAAATCCTTCTTATTATCCTCTGGATAAATAAACACTACGATATCCCCTCTTTTTACCTCTTTAACAGCCGGAAGCCTGTATTTTGTAAAAGGAACTTTAGCGCCGTAAATGAATTTATTTACCAGAATTAAATCACCTTCTAAAAGAGTCGGGCGCATGGAACCGGTCGGTATCTTAAATGCCTGAACAATAAACGGCCGGATAACACAAAACGCCAGGAACGCCGCAAAAATCGCCGCTTCAATCCATTCTCTCAACATTGATTTCTTTTTAGTCATCATATTTTCAATACCTCCAAAAATGCCTCCTGTGGAATTTCGACTTTTCCAAACTGCTTAAGGCGCTTCTTCCCTTTTTTCTGCTCTTCCCAAAGTTTGCGCTTGCGGGTAATATCTCCGCCGTAACACTTGGCAGTAACATGCTTACCGACAGAACGGACCTTTTCGGAAGCCAAAATTTGACTGCCGATAGCGGCTTGAATAGAAACTTCAAATAATTGCCGTGGAATTAACTCTTTTAGTTTTGAAACAAGGGCGTGCGCCCGGGAATACGCTTTATCCTTGCACATTAAAGATGAGAAAGCATCGCAAGCCTCTCCATTTAGCAGGATATCCAATTTTATAAGTTTAGTCGGAAGATAATCCTTGAATTCATAATCTAGCGAACCATAACCTCTGGTTAAAGATTTCATCCTGTCATAAAAATCTACTATAATCTCTGAAAGCGGAACGCTAAAAATTAACTTTACCCTATCTTCAGTTAGGTATTCATTGGATTGAAAAATTCCTCGCCGGGATTTAGTAAAATCGCATACTGCTTCTATCGAATCCACCGGTATAATCATTAACAGGCTCACGAAAGGTTCTTGTGCCTCTTGCATATCCTGCGCGGCTGGCAATTTTGCCGGCGTATCTACTTCCAGAATCTCGCCATTTGCCTTAATTACTCTATAAACTACATTAGGCACGGTAAGAATCAAATTCAGGTCATACTCCCTCTCAAGACGCTCTTGGACTATCTCCATATGTAACAAACCTAAAAATCCGCAGCGAAAACCTGATCCGAAAGACTGCGAATTTTCCGGTTCAAAGACAAAAGATGCATCCGACAGCTTTAGCTTATCCATTGCGTCGCGTAAATCCGGAAAATCTCCAGGATTAACCGGGTATATGCCGCAAAAAACAAGCGGCTTTGGCTGCCGGTATCCAGGGAACGCTTTTGCGCAAGGATTTTTGACATCGGTGATCGTATCCCCGATGATTATCTCTCTTGCTTCACGGATATTAGCCGTAAAATAACCTACCTCTCCACTTGTCAAAGAACTTACTGGTTCATACTTTAAATTTTTAAATACTCCCAGCTCCTCAATTTTATAAATTTCGCCTGAGTGCATCATTTTCAATTGTGTAGCCGGAGTAATATTCCCATCTACCATCCTGACAAAAACTACTACTCCTTTATACGCGTCAAAACGACAATCAAAAACAAGGGCCTTTAAAGGATGATTATCTTCTCCGGTTGGCGCAGGTATTACTTGAATTATTCTTTCTAAGATATCCTTGACCCCGGTCCCATCTTTAGCCGAAGACAAAATAATATCTTCTTCTTTAAAGCCCAAAACGCTAACAATTTGTTTTTTAACTTTTGGGATATCAATGGAAACTAGATCAATTTTATTCAGAACCGGGATAACTTCAAGATTATTCTCCAGGGCAAGATAATAGTTGGCTACTGTTTGGGCTTCTATTCCCTGGCTGGCATCAACTACCAGAATAGCGCCCTCACAGGCAGCCAGAGATTTGGAAACCTCATAAGTGAAATCTACGTGGCCCGGAGTATCAATCAAATTTAAAACATATTCCTTACCATCGGAAGCTATATACGACAACCTCACCATGGAAGCTTTAATGGTAATTCCTCGTTCGCGCTCCAAATCCATATCATCAAGGAGCTGAGCGCCTTTATGCCTCTTATCTATAGCGCCGGTTATTTCCAGAATGCGGTCAGCAAGCGTGGACTTACCATGGTCTATGTGAGCAATGATGCTGAAATTACGAATAAGTGATTTATCCATATAAAACAATTATTTAATGACAAAGGTCAAAGCACAAAATTAAAAATAAATTTAAATGACAAATACTTAATAACAAAACCTTGGTTTTGAGTTTTGGATTTATTTTGAATTTTGAATTTTGTCATTTGTCATTAAGACATTCTTTAATAAAATTGCTACTACTTCTTCTATACTCAAACTCGTCGTATCCACGTAAACAGCGTCATCGGCCTTTTTAAGCGGAGCGACTTTACGATTTGAATCGATATTGTCCCGATTTGCCAAATCTCCGGATACGTCTTCAAATGAAATATTCTGGCCCAAACCTACGGATTCCTTATGCCTGCGGCTTACCCGTTCCTTAAAATCCGCGTCCACGTAAAATTTCTTTTCGGCGCCAGGAAAAACAACCGTGCCGATATCCCGGCCATCCAACACGGCATTACCCTGTCTGCCCATTCTTCTCTGCAATTCTACCATAATCTGACGCACCCCTCCAATTTTAGCAACATCCGAAACAAATTGGGTTATAGCCGGTTTACGGATATCGCTGGATACATCCCGGCTATCCAGCAGAACCTTTAGCGTACCATCAGAATTATTTATCAAATCAATACTGCTATTCAGGGCAAGATTAATAATTGCGGAAGTATTGTTTATATCGGTTCTTGTTTCCAACGCCTTTAGAGTGAGCGCTCGGTACATAGCGCCCGTATCAATATAAAGGAATTTAAGTTTTTTAGCGAGCAACTTGGCGACTGTGCTCTTACCTGCGCCTGCGGGGCCATCTATAGCGATAATCATTCGAGAGTATTTCTTTTCCTCCGGGCTTGCTTCAGAATGCCTGCAAGCTTACCTTTATCATTTTGTAGTATAGCGAATTTTAACTTCTTTAAATTCGATTCAAATGATTTTACTGCTTTAAGTAATTCGATCCTGTTAGTCATAAGTATCCCCTGCCAAAGTTCAGGATCAGAAGAAGCTATCCGGGTTGTATCTTTAAGCCCGCCTGAAGCAAATTTCAGAAAATTAACCGGAACGCTGTTTATCAGAGCAAAAGCTGCTATATGCGCAAGATGACTGGTGAAAGACAGGATTTTGTCGTGTTCTGGGGGAGATATGCAAACAGTTTTCGCTCCTAGTCTAATCCAAAGTGCTTTTATCTTTGCTAAAGCTTTAACTCGTGTTGTTTTAGTAGGCGTTAATACGCATAACGACCCCTCAAAGATACCTGGATCAGCGTTTAAAATGCCGCGTTTTTCCGATCCAGCTAGAGGATGGCTGCCGACATAGTTCGGGAAAATTTTACTTAAATGCCCGGATATTTTTACCTTAGTGCTTCCAACATCGGTAACCAAACAATTTTTTCCGACGATCTTACGAACCTCTTCTTTTAGGCTGATTATCGTATCTACCGGAACGGCTAAAATTACAAGGTCAGAGCCTTGAATAATATCAAGCGCAAGCGAGCCCCGATCAATCGCTTTGTTCTTCAAAGCTAAGTCGATACTCCTCTTGTGCCGGCTTACACCAACCACTTCCTTTGCCAGCTTATTCTTTTTTATCGCTATCCCGAGTGATCCACCGATGAGGCCGGTTCCGATAATCGCGATCTTTCTGAACAGACACATTATATTTCTCTTCCTATTGCTTTAGCTAAATTTTTTAGCTCCCCCATCAAGCTTGTGAAATTCGACGGTATCAATGACTGCGCCCCATCCGACATCGCATCTTCCGGTGAAGTATGCACTTCGATAATCAAACCGTCAGCCCCAACTGCAATCGCGGCTTTGGAAAGTGGGCCTACTAGCCCCCATTTACCAGCCGCATGCGAAGGATCAACTATTATAGGTAAATGCGACAATTGTTTAACCACAGGAACTGCGCTTATATCAAGAGTGTTGCGGGTAGAATCTTCGAAGGTCCTTATTCCCCGCTCACAAAGTATTACGTTGAAGTTACCGCCGGATAAAATGTATTCCGCGGACATAAGCATTTCTTTTATGGTCGAAGACAAGCCTCTCTTTAGCAAAACCGGCCTTTTAGTCATTCCGACTTCCTTCAAAAGATTAAAATTCTGCATATTCCGTGCTCCAATTTGCAATACATCTACATAACGCGTCATCAACTCCACGTCGCGGGTATCCATAACTTCGCTTACAGTAACCATACCCATCTCATCGCCAACTTGTTTCAATATCTTAAGGCCATTCTCGCCTAACCCCTGAAAACTATATGGGGAAGTACGCGGTTTGAATGCTCCGCCGCGCAAAACCATTGAACCGGCTTTTTTAACTTCACCGGCAATCTTACGCAGTATATCGATATTTTCTATAGCGCAAGGCCCGGAGATAACCGGAATCTTTTTTCCGCCGATTTTAATCCCCTTTCCCAAATCTATTATTGAATCATCCGACTTAAATTCCCGAGAGACAAGTTTATATGGCGCTAAAACCGGCATAACTCTCTCTATTCCGGGGAATACCTCAAGAGGGGTTACCCGTAAAACATCTTCCGGGCCGATGACGCCAATGATAGTGCGCTCTGTTCCTTTCGAAACATGGGGAGTTAAACCCAGTTTTTTTACCTTTTCTATTATGTGATCAATTTGAGCCTCAGTGGCCTCAGGCCTTAAGACAATAATCATAATGCGTCCTCCCTGTAGCTAATGACAAATAACAAAGCACAAAATTCAAAATAGATTTAAATTACAAATACCAAATATCAAAACCAGTGTTTTGTCATTTGGTATTTTGATTTCGAATTTATTTTGGACTTTGAATTTTGTCATTCGTAATTATACCTTTATTTTAATATTTTTCTTAGCACCTTAATAAATCTCTCGTTTTCTTTCTTAGTTCCTATAGTAACCCGGATAAAATTTTTTAACCCATATTGCTTCATATCCCGCACAATAACCCCAGACCTTAACATCTTATTAAATATCTCTACCCCGTCTTGCCCAACATCGACAAGTATAAAATTCGTAATACTAGGCACATAGGCTAATCCCAGCTTCTTTAAATTGTCGTAGAGATAATCTTTACCTTCCAAAACGATCTTGCGTGTTTTACGCAGAAATTCCTTATCGTCAAGAGCTGCCTGGGCTCCTGCCTGAGCCAAAGAATTAATATTAAAAGGCTGCCTTACTCTTTCCATAAGTCCTGCCAGTCCATCATCAAGCACGGCATAGCCTATACGTAACCCGGCTAACCCATATGATTTCGAAAAAGTTTTTAAGATAATAACGTTTTTATTCCTAAAGCTATCCAGCATATCGGGATAATCATCCACATCGATAAAAGCGTCATAAGCCTCATCGATAACCAATAAAACATTAGGGGGCAAAGCATTCATAAAATCGCGGAGTTCGAATTTAGTGACATAAGTGCCTGTCGGGTTATTGGGATTAGCAATAAAAACCAGCTTGGTTTTCTTATCAATCCTTTTCTTCATCGATTCCAGATCATATTTAAAATAACGCAACGGAACCTTAGTCAATTTACGGCCATATACAGAGGCAATAATCTCGTATTCTAAAAACGTAGCTTCGGATGTTACAATATTCTCATCGTCTTCAACGAACGTTTTAATAACAATATCGATTAATTCGTCCGAACCATTTCCTAAGACAAGATTGGACGAGTTAACGTTTAAAAATTTTGCCAGTTTTTTCTTTAAATAAAAACTTTGTGAATCCGGGTAACGATTTATCCCATAACTAGCCTTGCGGATAGCCTCAACCGCTTTAGGAGAGGCTCCCAAGGGATTCTCGTTAGAGGCCAGTTTGATTACTTCTTTTAACCCAAACTGCCTTTTAGTTTCCTCAATGGGTTTCCCGCCCACATAGGGGCTGATTTTAAATATGTTTTTACGGACCAACTCTTTCATTTATTCTCCGATTGGATACGAACCTAATACCTTTAAAAATTTGCATTTATTCTCGAGTTCCTTAAGCGCTTTCTGGATCCCAAGTTCCTGCTTATGCCCTTCTAAATCCACAAAAAAATAATAATCCCAAGCCCGTTTCTTAGAGGGACGGGATTCAATCTTAGTCAAGTTTATCTTGTATTTCTTAAACGGCAGAAGCATATCATGAAGCGCTCCAACTTTATCCTTAATAGAAAAAAGGATAGAGGTTTTATCATATCCGGTTTTACCAGTTTCTGTCTTGCCGACGACAAAAAAGCGCGTAATATTATGCGGCGAATCTTCGATATCGCAAGCAAGGGCCTTAAGTCTATAGATTTTCCCGGCTAATAACGAGGCTATACAAGCGCTATTTTTTTCTTTGGCGGCAATTTGCGCTGCGCGCGTCGTGCTAGAAACCTCAATCTGTTCTATATGGGGTAAATTCTCCTGAAGCCAAACCCGGCATTGGCCTAAAACCTGAGGATTAGAATATACCCGTTTAATTTTATCCTTAGGGCAATTGGCTAAAAGATTATGCGCTACATCCAGGATTATCTGTGAGCAAATCTTCAAATCGGAATCCACCAGCATATCCAAGGTATGGGTTACTGCGCCTTCGATAGAATTTTCAACCGGCACAACCCCATAATCGGCAGCATCTCTTTCTACCTCCAAAAAGACATCAGGAATACCCGGGCAAGCCACGAACTTTACCTGCGAACCGAATCTTTTCAAAGCGGCTAAATTGCTAAAAGAAGCCTCCGGCCCCATATACGCTATTTTTAAATCCTTTTCCAAAGCCAATGACGCTGACATTATTTCGCGATATACCGCTTCCAAAGCTTTGACACTTAATGGGCCTTTATTCAAACGGGATATCTTATTCAAAACCTCTCTTTCGCGTTCAGGAACGTAGATGCTCTTTCCATTCTTATGTTTTTCCTTAGCTACAGCCAGAGTAACTGTAGCGCGTTCATCGAGAAGTCCAATTATCTTTTTATCCAAATTATCTATTTTATTTCGCAGTGCTTTGAGACTCATTTGCTCCCTCCGCGTTATTTTCCTCTTCTAACTCTATATCCCCCAGCTCTTTTTTCTGCGCCATAGCGGAAAAATCTTCAATTTTAGGCAAATCTTCCAAAGATTTCAATCCGAAATGTTCCAAAAATTGACGGGTCGTTCCATAAACACAGGGCCTTCCCGGAGCTTTTTTTCTACCGGCAATCCTCACAAGATTCTTATCCAATAAACTTTTCATCACCCCGTCAATATTGACATTTCTCAAGAGCTCAATCTCATTCCTGGTTAAAGGCTGTTTATACGCTATAATTGCCAAGGTTTCTAAGGCAGGCTTGGACAACCTTTCAGTATGCCTGTTTTTAAAAAGCTTTCTCAGGAAAGGAGCGAATTCCGAAGCAGTGGTCATCTGGAACCCCCCGGCTATTTCAACCACGCGTATACCCCGGGAAGCTTGCTCATATTCAACCTTCAATTCATCAATTAAGTTACGGACGTCGCTGGCATCGGCATCATCCAAAACAAACCTTATTTGATCCAAAGGTAACGGCTTTTCGCTGGCCAGCAAAAGCGCTTCAATCACTGATTTTCTAGTATCCGACATATTATTTTATCTTTCTTTGTTTATAGACCAAATTTAAAAGTTCTTCTGTAGTATTGGTATCCGGAAATAATTCCAAAGACTTTTTTATCATACTCAAGGCTTCGGTTTTTTTATATTCTAATTGCATAAGCACAGCCAAAGCTTCCTCGGCAATGTCTTTGGTTAGCGTAGATCCTGTCTTGGGTGTTTGATCTTGAATAAGCCCAAATCTTCCAATTTTGTTTTGAAGCTTGGCAACTATCTCCTTGGCTCTTTGCTCGCCAATACCAGGGAGAGCCTTGAGAAAAGCTAAATCCCCTTCATCGATAGCCCGGGCAATTTCGGATATAGGTTTATTTATGGCTCTTAATGCCGCCCGAGGGCCTATCCCGGAAACAGTAATAAAAACTTCAAAGAAATCCTGCTCAATTTCGTTTATAAAACCGATCAAAACCGGCACGCTCTTGGATTGGTCGGTTTGCAAATAATGAAAGGTTCTTAAGCTTATCGACTCTCCAACACCTGAACAGTCGCCTATTCTCTGCATTACCGCGGGGGGGACAAGAACTTGATAAGCAATGCCGTTTAAGTCCAGCATTAAATAATTGTCCCCTTTTTCAATAATCTTTCCGGTAATTCTTGAAATCATTCTTACGCTAACCTGTTATTTCCGGGTCATAGCTTGATTCTAACAATATAACTGTGGGCTATGGCTAACCCTAGAGCATCAGTAACATCGGTATACTTTGGGATACTCTTTAAGTCAAGTAATCCTGCCACCATTCTCTGCATTTGAAGCTTGGAAGCCAACCCTTTACCTACGACCGCTTTTTTTACCCGCGTAGCGGCATATTCAACCAAAGATATATTTTTTGTAGCTGCTGCCAAACAGATTACTCCCCGGGCCTGCCCTAGAATATATGAAGTCGTGGGATGCCGATAATGGGCGTATATTTTTTCCAAAACCAAGACATCGGGAGAAGTATCGGTAATTAACTTAATTATTCCCCGGTAAATTTTATCCAATCTACTTGTCAACAGATCTTTTGAAGAAGTAGAAATTATCCCTGCTTCCACAAGAACTAGCTTACTATTTCTAACATCAATTAATCCGTATCCCGTAATGGTTAAAGCCGGGTCAATACCCAGTATCTTCATTAATTACTCTGCGGTTAATTCATCCATCAACTCATCAGGTATATCAAAATTAGCATAAACATGCTGCACATCATCATGTTCTTCGAGAGTGTCAATCAAAGAAAGCAATTGCTTAGCATCGTTACCGGCCAGTTTGATAGTCGAAGAGGGAATCATGGTAACTTCGGCATCCTGAGGTTTAATACCCTTTGCCTCGATAGCCTGTTTTACCTTCTCAAAATTTTGTGGAGCGCAGAAAACTTCAAAGTTTTTTTCATCCGACTTCATATCTTCTGCTCCGGCATCTAAAACTATATTCATTAACTCATCTTCTTTAGCTTGGGATTTATCAATTAAAAAATAACCTTTCATCGTAAACATCCAGCTGACTGAACCTGCGCCGGCAAAACTGCCGCCTTTTTTAGACATAATATTGCGGATTTCAGCGCTGGTGCGATTCTTATTATCCGTAAGGACTTCAATCATCATCGCTACTCCCCCCGAACCATAAGCCTCATACATGCATGTCTCATAAACTACTCCGGGAAGCTCCCCTGTCCCGCGCTTAATCGCCATCTTCACGTTATCAGAAGGCATATTCGCTTCCTTCGCCTTTTGCATAACCGCCCTTAGGCGGGGATTTGTATCGGGGTTTCCGCCGCCTTCGCGGGCAATAACCGTGAGCTCCTTTATGATTTTAGTATACGTTGCCCCTTTTTTTGCGTCAGCAATACTCTTCTTTCCCTTATTTGTTTTCCATTTAGAATGACCTGACATTTGATTCCTCCTTATGTTTAACTCAAATTACTTTTGAATTTTGACTTTTAAATGGACAGGTGAAATAAGCCGGGTTCTGTCTTGGTGCGATTTTCCGCAAACCGAAAAGTGGTCATTCCTCTCGACTTTGGCGTTACCGCCAAAGCTCAAGCAGCTTAATACCCGAGATTTAATAACGCGCCGGACAAACGCGCTCCGCCTGAATTACGACAGATCATCTCCTATTCGCCTTACTCCACGCAGAGATTGCCTCGTTTCACTCCTGCTATTTTTCAATAACAGGCTCGTCTCTGTGGCTCTCATTGCCCAAATTTATATCTTAAGCAATGACCCTTAAGGCATTAGCTTTTAAAAGCTAATGCCTTAAGGATAATCCTCTTCAATCAGTTGATCGAAGGGTAGGCATTACCCTACTACGTTGTCCTCCGGAGCCCGGACTTTCCTCCCCGCCAAAGGCGGGGCGACCACATTCCACCTGCCTTATTTAAAAGAACTCTTTTCTAACTCTTTTTTTACTGCCAGTGTTGCTAATTTATCCGCTCCTTTATTTTCTTCGCGGGGTATATCTTTTATGGAAACCTTTTTAAAACCAGCCAACAGATTCAGCGCTTGGCTATAAAGCCCGATTATGTTTTCATGCTTGACTTTATAGACTTTATTCAACTGGCGCGCTAAAAGCTGGCTGTCTGTATTTATTTTTAATACCTCTGCTTTTAAAACCAAGGCCTCTTGAAGCGCATAAATCAAAGCCGTGTATTCAGCGATATTATTTGTCGCCCGGCCTATATAAACAGAAATGTTCTTTACAGTTTCTTCTCCCCGGCAGATAACTACTCCAATCCCGCTTGGCCCGGGGTTTCCCTTTGATGCGCCATCAATATAAATCTCAAGCTCCTTCATCTATATACAATATCCTATTGCACATTTCGCAAGTAATTATATGCTCATACATCTTAATTAAATTTATGACCTGAGGAGGAACGAACATATTGCAACCACCGCAGGAATTCCCCTTGACGGTTACAATAGCCAGTCCATCACGATTAGACAATATTCTCTCGTATTGGGTTAAAATTTTGGGGGCAATTTCCTGTAAAGCCTGCTTTCTTTGCGCATCAAGCTGAGCGAGCCTATCATCAATTATTTTAATCCTATCATCTACTTTCTTCTTTTCGGCTAAGAATACTTTTTCCTCTTCACCTAATCTTGCCTTTTCTTTTTCAACTTCCTTAACAATATTATCAGAAGAATCAAATAACTCCAAAATTTTATCCTCAATCACTGAATAATCCGCTTTGGCATCTTGAATTTGTTTCAGCATGGTTTGATATTCTTTATTTGTCTTCAAACCATAAAGCTGCCCCTGTAGCTTTTTAATTGCCTCATCCTTTGAGCTTAATTCCAGCTCTCTGTCTTTCCTCTGTTTTTGAAAATCTAATGTCTTTTTACCAAGTTCGGCTATTCTTGCCTTTTTCTCTTCATAAGAAGCTTCCAGCGCCTGTGTTTCCTGAGGCTTAAGGGATTTTTCCAAACGTAAAGCGTATATTTCACTATCAACTGTCTGCAACTTAACCAAATTGCTCAACTGAAGCTTGAGGCTACTTTCCGGCAATTTTCTTCTCCTTCCACTGATTTTATATATAGGCGCCTAATAATACTTAAACCTAATGGGCATTAGAGGACTTGAACCTCTGACCTCTACAATGTGAATGTAGCGCTCTAACCAGCTGAGCTAAATGCCCAATATATATCTGGGCCCACAGGGATTCGAACCCCGGACCAAGAGATTATGAGTCTCCTGCTCTACCGCTGAGCTATAGGCCCTAATAATTTAACATAATATTTTACTATTATATGGGGGTTTTAGCAACTATTTTTCTTGCTGAAGAATTTTTAGGAATATGGTTGCAATCCGCGGATCAAACTGGGTCCCGATACCGGCTTTCAATATCTTAATTGCCTTTTCCTTAGGGTATGCTTTTCTATATGGACGATCGCTGGTAAGAGCCTGATAAACATCAGCTATAGCGATAATCCGGGCTCCTATAGGAATTTCTTCTTTCTTAATGCCGCTAGGATACCCTGAACCGTCCCATTGTTCATGGTGGTAAAAAACAAGGGGGATAATGCTACGCAATGATTGAATAGGCCTAAGGATATCCGCTCCGATTTGAGGATGTTTTTTAATTTCTTCAAATTCAAGCTTAGTAAGCTTAGACTTCTTAAGCAATATCTTCTCGCTTATGCCAATCTTGCCCAAATCATGCAAAGCCGCGCCCTGTTTAATCAATTCAACTTCCTCTTTCGGCAACTGCAGCACTCTGCAAATCTCGGTAACATAACGTACTGTCTCCTCGACATGTTCTCCAGTATAATGATCCTTCAATTCTATTGCTTTCGCGAAAGCGAGAATTGCTTCCACAAAACTCTGGTTCGCTCTCTTGGTGAGCTTGTCTATTTTACTTTGCAGAAGCTTGATATTGGAAACCTTGCTATTCTTCTGAGATACCGGACATTTATCCGCTCTTACGTCTAAAGAAGAAAAAATACGGTTGCCTCCTGATTCCTTGGCCTTATTAAGGATTTGATCTGCTAAATTAACCAACCCCATTCCTTTTGTTACCCTGTCTTCGGGATAAGAAACCGCTGCCAAACTCAGCTTAAGCTTAACCGCATGACTTTTGTTTCCAAAACTATATTGGCTAATCGAAGCTAAAATCCTTTGGCCTAAGGCCAAAGACTGAGTTACGTCAATATCGGGAGAGATAATAATAAATTCTTCACCGCCCGAACGTATGATAATATCGTATTTTCGCATAAGCATCTTTAACCGCCGCGCAAATTGCTTAAGGACTAAATCGCCGAATTGATGCCCATATACATCATTTATAGATTTAAAATAATCGATATCTATTAGTATTACTGATAAATAATGGGCGTAGCGTCTTGCCCGATGGAATTCCGCTTCAATAACTTCCTCCAGATAACGATGGTTATATAACCCTGTATGTGAATCGGTAAGCACAAGCCTTTTAAGCCGCTTATTTGATTTAATAAGTTCGTTGTTTAACACGCGCACGCGCTCTTCGGTCATCTTTTTATCGGAAATATCCCGCACATATTCAATCGCCCCTACTAATTCTTTATTCTCCTGATCAAACATGGGAAAACTGTATAATTCCAGCCATCCGACAGCCTGTCCATCAGGATTTCTTTTAGGAATAATCTCGACGGCCAACTGCTGCGTTTTTAAACTTGCACGGACAGGGCAATTTTCGCAAGGCTCGCTGCTGTACTGGTATGCTTCGTAGCATTTCCTTCCTATTAAAGGAACTTTGGAAGGATGCCATTTTTCCATAACCGGATTTGCCATAACGATATTCATTTCTTTATCAATTACGCTTATTCCATCCTGAATACTGCTAAAAACGTTGGAGAGGAAAGCCTTATTCTTATTAAATGCTTCAATAAGCTTTTTCCGCTCACCGACTTCTTTTCTCAATTCTTCATTAGCCCGGCTAAGCTCGGCAGTTCGCACCTTAACTCTGATTCCCAATTCCGCCCGGGCTTCGCGTAACTTTTCTTCATATTTCTTACGTTCCGTAATATCTTCCAAAACTCCATCGAAATAGAGGACATTTCCTTTCTCATCTTTCCTGGCTACCGCATTAAGAAGCGCCCAAATCTTATTACCCTTTAATGTCACAAGCTGCAACTCTTCGTTTTGGACAGAGCCTTGACTCATCAATTTCTCATTTAATCTTTGTCTTCTTTCGGAATCCTGGTAAAAATCGCTTACATTGCGTTTTAAGAATTCCTCCTTGGCCTCAGCTTCCAGTATCTTTAGCATCGCAGGATTAGCTTCTAAGAAATGCTCTTGCGGGCCGGATGTAGTGCGAAAAACGCCAACCGGAAGATCATTTACTAAAACAGAGTATCTCTTCTCGGATTCCAAAAGCGCATCCGAAGCTTTTTTTAACTCAGTTATATCCCGGCCTTCGGGAACTAAAAAAATAACCTTGCCGTTTTCATCTCTTATTGGTTTCAAAGAAAAATCTATATAATGAGTTTTTCTTTCCTTATCTAAATGAATTGCCTCAAACCGCACAAACTCGCCTTCAGCCGCTTTTTTTACGGATTGACGAAGTTTTTCTTGTAATTCCGGAGAATGCTGCCACCAAGAAGTTTCCCAGAACGGCCTGTTTAAAGCGCTTGCGGAATCAATACCGCTAAATTCCAAAGCCGTCCTGTTTGCATCTATCAATATGCCATCAACAGTCATTAAGCCGATAAACTGAAATGTTTGATCGAAAATAGCGCGCAATCTCCGTTCATCTTCCTTCAATATATCTTCTAATTCTTGACGGCGGCCTTCTGCTTTCTCTAGCTCCGTAATACGCACTTGCAGGAATTTTATTTCGTCGTTGAGCTTTTCGGCCTTTTCATCAAAATTTGCCTTATTCTCCATAAAAAATCAAAAGCAGCCCCCTTCGGTTATTCCTGAAGAGAACTGCCTTCTCCATAAAATATACAGCAATAAACATAACTCCCTCAACTAGTTAATACTCTCTTTGATGTGCAAGAGTCATATCTAGAAAAGTTCTTAACCTCCTTGAACGCGTGGGATGCCTGAGCTTCTTCAGAGCCTTGGCTTCGATCTGCCGCACTCTTTCGCGGGTAACCCTAAAAACATTACCGACTTCTTCTAGTGTCCGGCTAGAACCGTCTTGAATGCCAAAACGCAAAACAAGAATTTTCTTTTCTCTCTCGGTTAAAGTGCTTAAAGCAGAGTTCATCTCGTCTTTTAACATTGAACGGACGGTTTCGTTTGCCGGAGAAACTGCCTTTTTATCTTGTATAAAATCCCCGAAATGAGTATCTCCTTCATCACCAATAGGCATCTGCAAAGATATGGGTTCCTGAGCTATCTTTAATATCGTTTTGACCTTCTCCTGAGGTAGACGCATTTTATGCGCAATTTCTTCAGGTAAAGGTTCCCGGCCGTTTTCCTGGACAAAAACACGCGAATAACGAATAATCTTATTGATCGTTTCAGTCATATGCACAGGTATTCTTATGGTGCGCGCCTGATCGGCTATAGAACGGGTAATCGCCTGCCTTATCCACCAAGTAGCATAAGTGGAAAATTTATACCCGCGTTTATATTCAAATTTCTCTACGGCACGCATAAGACCGATATTCCCTTCTTGAATCAAATCCAGAAACGATAGGCCCCTGTTGGTATATTTCTTAGCTATACTCACTACAAGCCTTAAATTTGCTTCCACCAGTTTCTTTTTGCAACGATTGAATTTTAGATTTGTGGATCTAATAAATTTCATCTGTTCTTTGATCTTATTGACCGGTTCGTTTAATTCTTTTAATATCGTTTTTCTTCTTTTCCGATCAACGGCAGAATTACGGCTGGAATGCTCAAATTCCTTCAAAAGGTAACCAAGTTTTCGCACCGCGGCCTCTACCACCGAAGTCACAAAATTGAGCTCCAAAATAAGCTCAACCGCAACGCTATCACTCCGAGTAACTTTAATTTTCTTAAGGATTCTTTTTATCTTGGAAGAAATATTTACCTTCTTAATCTTAAAATCCTCTTTCACCACTTCTTCCGCATTAAGCTTATTCTCAATAATCTCATTAGCCACCAGAATTGCTTCATTGCGTACAAACCTGGTGCCTAAAGAAGCTCGTTTGAATTTATCTTCGGCATCTTCAATCTTCTTGGCTAACTCAATTTCATCTTCCCTGGACAACAGAGAAATAGAACCCATTTGCTTAAGATACATTTTTACCGGATCATCCAAAGGAAGGAGCCTTTCTTCAGGCTTGAGCTGTTCATTTAAAATTTCTTCCTTAGTAGCAGAACCGTCTTTATCGACAACCATATCCTCTTCATGCTCAACTATCTGTATATCTTCATTTCCAAGCAATTCAAACAGATGATCCATATCATCAGAGGAAGAAAGATCTTCCGGAAGAAGGTCATTTACCTCATCATAAGTAAGAAACCCCTTTTGCTTGCCTAAAGCTATAATTTTTTCCAAATCTTTAGCTGGATAAACTTTCTTTTTCATATTTTTTGCCCGCTTTCCTTTTTTTTGATCAGACAATGAAACTCTTCCGTCAGACGAGCAAGAAGTTCGCTGTCACCTGAGTTCTGAGCAAGCTTTATCTGTTCATGCAATCTATGCCTTTCCAATTTCAGCCTCTCACTTTTCATACGCTGGATACAATCTTCAAGCACCTTTTCTTTATGGCCTTCCGAGGAAGCCTGAGGTAAAAATACAGACTCGCAAACCAATTCCGATATATCATCGCCTAAATGGTTCATCAAAATTTGAGGTTCTACTTTTTTCCCCTGCTCTGCCAAATCGAACATAATGGAAACTATCCTGGATATACGCTCATCCTGAAAATCTGCAGGAACTAAATAAGTTTTTATCCGGTTAATAAGCCCGTTTTCCTCAAGCATCAACGACATAAGTAATTTTTCCGTCGGACTAACGCTATAGATCTTCCTTGCCGTTGTTTCTCGATGCTCGGACAAAGTTTTGCCCGACTTTATTTTTTTCGCCTCTTCCAATAAGGCCTCTTCTTTAACATTCAATTCCTGAGCTAGCTTCCTGATATATTCGGACTTCGTTATAGCGTTCTTAAGCTTAACTATAGTTTCAAGCATTAAATTCGAAACTTTGGTTAAACCCTCTATTTCTTTTATATTGTAGCGGTTTTTCAGCACCCCAAGCTTGTAATTTAACACGCTTTGCGCAGAGGAAATCTTTTCTTTCAAGGCGTCCACGCCGAGCTTGCGCACAAATAAATCCGGATCCAATCCTTTTGGCAATGAAACTATTCTTACATTCATTTCCTCTTCGATAAATATATCAAGGCTGCGTAACGTGGCCAATTCACCGGCGGTATCCGAATCATAAATCATAATCACATTATGAGTATATCTCCTTAACAATCTAGCCTGTTCAATAGTTAAAGCTGTTCCTAATGAAGCCACGATACTCTTTAGCCCCTCTTGATAAGGAACCAGAAAATCAAGATAACCCTCCACCATCACCACAAAATCATTTTCTCTTATATGCTCTTTGGACAGATTAAACCCGTATAGATTCTTACCCTTAGAATATATGGCTGTTTCGGGAGAATTAAGATACTTTGGCAGGCTTTCATCCAAAACCCTGCCTCCAAATCCTAGAATACGGCCTTTCGCGTCGAAGATAGCAAAGACTATTCGATTCCTAAACCTATCATAATATCCACCACTCTCTTTGTTTATTACAAGCCCGGCCTTTTCCATTGAATCCAGGCTTACTGATTTAGATCTCAGATAATTAATCAAACTATCCCATTTATTCGGAGCAAAACCAATTTTTAACTCTACGGCCGTCGCCTGCTTTATACCGCGTTTGATTAAATAATCTCTCCCTTTGGATCCTTCATTAGAATTCAAGATACCGGAGTAAAAATCTGCGGCTAGCTCATTAACTTTATATAACTGGGTAGACAATCCTGAGGGCTTGTATTCGCTAGTTTCTATCTCCGGAAGAATTACTCCTGCTTTTTTAGCCAGAAATTTTACCGCTCCCGGAAAGTCCATACGCTCATAACGCATAAGGAACTTAAAAGCATTGCCCGATTCTCCACAGCCAAAACAATGATATATTTGACGGTCGGGCGAAACCATGAAAGAAGGGGTCTTTTCGTGATGAAATGGACAGCATGCTTTAAAATTACGGCCGGACCGTTTGAGCGGCAGGCAACCGGCAATGATTTCGACTATATCAACCCGGCTCAAGATATCATCCAATGTATCGTCGGGAATCTTTTTTTGCATATCACCTTCTGACTCTTTTAAACCCCGAGCAACCTATGATTTCTAATTTCTCTTCCTTTTCAATTCTGTCTAACAAAAGATTCAAACCCAAAACATCACTTGAAATATGTCCGGCGATAACAACGCTTAGGTTAGCTTCTTTAGCTTTCTTAAAATGCTCATCGCTCAAATGCATGGAAACAAGCGTCCTTACACCGGCGCTATAAAGCTTCTCAAAAACATCCTTAGACCCCTCGGTTCCTCCGGTCATTTCAAAGAAAATCTTGCCTGCTGGCCTATTTGGAGAACCCAAAATTATTCGCGGACCACACATATTCATTTCTGCTTGACCATACTCAGGAATCTCGAGTAAAATATTTACTATATCCTTTACAGTTTTGGGCCTTTTTATCTGCATAAGTTTTTCAAGAAAACGATACACATGATTATCCGCGGGTGTATGCATACACATATAAGGAATATCCAGAAGACGGGCAACATCGACTGAACGCGTATGATTCTGGGGAAGAATCCTTCTTTCTACTTCGGTCATCCTTTCATTTAAAAGTTTTTGGGCAACAGTTTTGCAGACACCTGCCTGTTCCAGCAAATCAATCTGCAAACGCATAACCTCATGCAAAAGCGCATAAGCCTTTCCCTCGGGATGGTGTGAAATCACCAAATCCAACCCCTCCCTCTGGCGAATCCTGTCGGCTAAAAGCAATTCCCCAACCTCCATATCGACACCAATAAGAATTTTCCTTATCTTTGTGTTGGGATCGCCGTAAAGCAGGGCTGAATCCGGGTATGACTTTATTGCAGATTTATTGATTCTGGGGTCGCGGCTTGCGCCGAATTTTACGACTAGTTCATAAAAACGAGATAGCTTCACCCAAGCCTTCCTTTCTTATAAAACAACCTTAATTCATTTTAGCTGAAAATGGAGGATAAAATCGGTTTAGTTATTCTTAAACTCATTACTTGTTGAAGTAATAACATCATTAAATTTCTCGCTTTTGGCAAATTTAGACGTTATCGCATTCCACAACCATGAATAGGTAGCGGGACAAAGCATAAATAAACGCTTACCGGAATAAGATTCTTTGGCGCTGCTCTTAAAGTAATCTATACTCGAAATAAACATCGCAAAAATAATTAAACTGGATAAAAGTAACGCCCTAATAATACCCAAAATCAAGCTCCCCCATCTGTTTAAGGCAGATATTGCCTCCATCTTCAGAAGTTTTCCGAATATACTGCGCAATAAGACAAATATGCCATAGCCTCCAATGGCTATGAGAACAAAAACAATAAAATCCAAAAATCCTAAAGGAAGTCTCTTGTCTAAAGCAGCCCAATTATCGATATAATCCGAAATAGTGATATAATAATGTAAGGAAAAATAGATTGCCGAGAGCGTGCCGATGGACTTAAATAACTCAATAGGAAAACCATTTTTTGCGGCAGTAAAACAAATCCTTGCCACTAAAATCAATACACCTATATCCACCCAGTTAATTTGTTTTAAGATATTCAGTAGCATAGGGTTAAACCTCTCTTGTTGATTTAACTAATATCGGGGCAAGCTAAATCGGTAAAGTATAACATATAAATACATGCCTTGTCAAGAAAGCGCTTTCTTGAGTTTGGACTTTAAAAAGAAAGGGATAGTTTTGGCGAGACCTTCTTGAAGAGGAATTTTCGGTTCCCATCCCAGCAAAACTTTAGCCTTATGAATATCAGGTTGGCGCTGACGAGGATCATCCTGTGGCAAGGGTTTAAAAATAATTTTGCTTTGGGAACCGGTTAACTCAAGCACAGTATTTGCTAACTGCATAATGGTAAATTCGTTGGGATTTCCCAAATTAACCGGTTCATGAACCGGTTTAAGCATTAAACGGCATAAACCTTCAACCAGATCATCGACAAAACAAAAACTTCTTGTCTGCTCTCCTCTTCCATAGACAGTCAGAGGCTTATTGTTCAAAGCCTGATTAATAAAATTAGGAACCACTCTCCCGTCATCAGCTCTCATTCCCGGACCGTAGGTGTTGAATATCCTGACAATCCTTGTATTCAATTTATGAATGCGGCGATAGGCCATAGTTAAGGCTTCGGCAAAACGCTTGGATTCATCATAACAGCCCCGCACGCCAATGGTATTTACATTGCCCCAGTAATTCTCCTTTTGCGGATGAACCAAAGGGTCACCATATATCTCAGAGGTAGAAAAAAGCATAAAAACAGCCCTATTTTTTCTCGCCAAATCCAAAGCGTTGCATGTCCCAAAAGAACCAACCTTAAGTGTTTCAACGGGGTAGCGAAGGTAATATTCAGGTGAAGCCAAAGATGCGCAATGCAAAACATAATCAACCTTACTCTTAAAATTAACCAATTTGGAAACATCTTGTTTTACAAAAACAAATCTTCTGTCATTTAACAAGGTGTTTATATTCCTCAGGCTCCCGGTAATAAGATTGTCGACGCAAACAACCTTGTATCCCGATTTTATCAATTCAAAACACAAATGCGAACCGATGAATCCTGCGCCGCCGGTTATAAGTACCGTTTTCTTCATAGCCTCACCAATTTATCATTATCAGTATTTTTATATACATTGCGCGTATCAAAAATTAAATTAGAAGCGCTAAGCAAATACTTATAATCAATATTGGAATGGTCTGTCGCTATGACAACACAATCAAATTTTCTCAATTTATCCTTCTTTAAAGAAATGGACTCCAGATTGATCTGATTTATATTAAGATAGGGAATTAAAGGGTCAAAATAAAATACCTTAGCCCCTTTTTTCTTTAACCCCCTGATTATATCGAGGCTGGGAGATTTACGCAAATCCTCAACATCTTTCTTATAGGTTGCTCCTACCACAAGCACATTAGCGCCTTTTAAGCTTATGCCTCTCTTTAAAAGTTCCTCGTCTATCCTAGCAATAACATATTCTGGCATATAATCAATTATATCCGAAGCAAGACGGATAAAACGGGAATTAAACCCGAAACTTTTGGCCTTCCAATACAAATATAAAGGGTCTTTCGGTATACAATGGCCTCCTACTCCGGGACCCGGATAAAATGGCATAAAACCAAAAGGTTTGGTAGAAGCTGCTTTGATAACTTCCCAAATATCTATTTTCATCTTGTGAGCCATCATTGCCAGTTCATCAATCAATCCGATATTAATCAGGCGAAAAGTGTTTTCCAGTAATTTCACAGTTTCAGCTGCCCGCGGGCTTGAAACAGGCACAACCGTATCAATAATAATTTTATAGAGGGAGACTGCTCTACGGGTTGCTTCGGCATTTAATCCTCCGACCACCTTGGGAATTTTGCTAACCGGAAAATCTTTATTCCCGGGATCAATTCTCTCAGGCGAAAAACAAAGATAAAAATCTTTACCATGTTTCAAATTCTGTCTCTCAAATATAGGCAGAATCACTTCTTCGGTTGTGCCCGGATAGGTTGTGCTCTCTAAAATAACCAAGGTTCCTTTTTCTATATTCTTTGCGATAGAATTAAACGAATCTTTTATATAAGATATATCCGGTAGATACTTTCCTTTTAAAGGGGTGGGAACGCAAACCAATACCGTGTTGCATTCTTTTAAAACAGAAAAATCAGAAGTAGCGCTGAATGTATTCTTTTTCAATACGTTTCTTAACTCCCGGGTTGTTATGTCCGTAATATACGATTCTCTGCGTTTTATATGCTGTAGGCGCCCATGGTCAATTTCAATGCCTACCACTGGTATGCCTTGCTTGGCAAATTCAACAGCTAAAGGAAATCCGACATAACCAAGTCCTACAACCGCAATTTTCATTTTCTTCTTGTTCATGCACTCTTCCTTCCTATACTGGCATAACAGAACCCCGACTTTACCAAATCCTTGGGGTTAAAAAGATTCCGTCCGTCAATGATTATCGGCCGATTAAGTAGTTTTTTAACCCTGATGAAATCAAGCTTTTTAAATTCATCCCATTCAGTAGCAATTAAAAGACAATCCGCGCCTCGGCATACTGAATAAACATCGGCGCAAAAGGCAACATCCCGCAATACATTTCTTGCTTTTTTTATCGCCTGAGGGTCGTAAACCCTGATTTTGGCCCCTTCTTTCTGCAGTATCTTGATCAATTCTATTGCAGGAGAATTCCGGATATCATCAGTATTGGATTTAAAAGCCAAACCCAAAACACCTATTCTTTTATCTTTAATTATCCATAACAAATCCTTTATCTTTTTAAGAACAAAACTTAACTGAGCTTCGTTTATTTTTTTGACTGACTTAAGTAAATTAAAATCATAACCAATCTTCTCGGAAATATGCACAAAAGCATCCAGGTCCTTTGGGAAGCAAGAACCTCCATAACCAATCCCCGCTTTTAAGAAACTTAAACCTATTCTTTTATCCAAACCCATGCCTTTAGCTACCTCTTCTACATCCGCACCCACCTTATCACAAACACAAGCTACAGCGTTGATAAATGAAATCTTGGTAGCTAAAAATGCGTTGGAAGCGTGTTTTATCAACTCCGCCGATTTAATATTGGTAATCACAATGGGCGACTTGAAAGGTTTATATAATTTTACTAGTAGATCTTTTGCTTTTTTCGATTCAACCCCGATAACAATCCGGTCGGGATTCATAAAATCATTGATCGCCTGACCCTCTCTTAAAAATTCAGGATTTGAGGCGACATCAAATTTTGCTTTGTCTTTAATATAAGTGGAAATAGTATGCCTTACCCAATTTCCGGTCTCAACCGGCACCGTGGACTTTTCAACAATAAGTTTATAACCATTTATATTCTTGGCAATATTACGCGCCACCTTCTCGATTCCGGTAAGATCGGCTTCGCCATTTTCAAGAGCCGGAGTGCCTACGGTAATAAAAATTATTTCTGCAAACCCAACCGCATCTTCTATGTCTGAGCTAAAATTTAACTTTTTATTCCGGACATTACGCCCTATCAACTCTTTTAAGCCTGGTTCATATATTGGCATTGAGCCGTTCTTTAGGCTTTTAACCTTACCCTTATCGTTATCCACACAAATAACCCTATTACCCAATTCCGCAAGACAAGCGCCGGTTACCAACCCTACATAACCCGAACCAATAACAGATATCTTCATAATAGCCCCTTACTTATTAATAATAATGTTTTATTATGCCCCGGATTTAGGCTTGTTATAACCCTGATTAAAGCCAAATTCATTTTCAGGAAACGCTTTTAACCTGAAAAGCAAATAAATCGAAGTTCCGTTGTCCTGTTTATTGTCCCAAGTTAATTCCACATCCCAACAGTGTAAATTCCTAGTAAGCGTGAACTGCTGCTCAATTGTCCTATAATTGACATACGTATTTGGATAGGTCGATGTGTCCAAATAATTCTTTAAGTTAAAACGCTCATATATTGAAAACTTCCATTTCGGATTGATACGCCACTGGAATCCGGCGGTTATCTGATTCTGCCCTTTTCTGGCATAGCGTTGCCCAAGGCTAAATGAACGCTCGTTTTCGAATTCGAAGATGAAATCATAATTAGCAGTGGAAAAATGGTTATAATTGGCGTAATCGGTGTCCCCAGGAACGCCTGAATGTTTATAAGTAGCATCTCCTTCAAACCTAAGCCACGAATAAGGTAGCAGCTTAAGTTTAAAGAGGACATCCGAAAAAGAAGCGCCCTGTTTATGCTTATTATTAACATCAGTTTCACTGATGGCAATATTGTTTTGATATATAATATTGGTTCCGTAAACAATCTGGGGAGCAAACGCATATTTGGTAGATACTTTAAAATCCACCAAATCCACGCTTTTTTCAACACCATCCTTGTTTTTGCGTTTTGTTTGTAATTTATTCGATAATTCTAGGGTAGCGGCATTGCTAGAAGTAAGCGAATCTGTGCTGTCAATCTGACGTAGCTTATTGCTTGAAATAGTCGGCTCGGGATTATAGGAATACCCTATGGTAGGAGTAATTATATGCCTTAAGCCATTTAAATCCAAACCAAACAAGTTAGACTCTGTATTAAAAGTACGGTAAAACTTAGTGCTTAAGTCAGCTCCGGCGTAAAATATCGTTCTGGCCGGCAAGTTTTGATTATTAGCTCCTTTATCATAAATTGTTTCCTGAAGTTTTATAAAAGGAGTAAACCATATGAAAGACACTTTCGCAGGAAGCGAAACCTTAGCTACAGAATCTAATCTTGTCATATCAACGGTATTAAGCGAAACAGGAATAGTATCGGGTTTTTTATTAAAGGTGGCGAAGGTGGAATTATTCTCGAAATAAAATAGGCTGTCGCCGAGTTGCAAGCTAGGAAGCGTATACTTCACTTCGGGCAATTTCTCTATCTGATTATACCAATTATTGACGCGTTTTTGTACAAGAACATCAAAACTCGAATAAGAAAAATTGTGATGGAATAAACCGTAGGTTAACGGCTCTGAATCCTTTTCGAATTCCCGATAAAAATAGTCTTGAAGAAAATCACTATTTTGATCAACATACTTTCTCTTTTCATCCCCGATTTTATAAATTTGAGCGACAAAATTAGTTTGCTTATCAATATCCCATTTATGGCGTAGACGTATAAGATACCTCTGATAGTCTCCGCTTACATTGGTAGTGGTAGAAGCAGGATACTCTTTTGAACTTTCATTAGTAAAATAAAACTTAATATCTCCGCTGCCTACCGGAGTTTTAGTATAATTTAACCCCACGCCTTCTGCCCAGCCTAATTTATTACGGTAATCCAGATACGCTCTTCCATCGACGTTATTAGCAAGATTGAATTCCCAAATACTGAGCAGATAAGGACCCCAATCTTTACGTTTACCGGGAAGCACACTGACATGACTAATAGGCTTATCGAATATCTGGTTAAAATTGGCCAAATACATCAGAGGAAAAGAACTTAAATAAAGATAGTCGTCCTTCGTTTGAATCAATTCACCGGGTATAATATTTATTCGCTTAGAACTGACCCGGTAATGCGGCCGGTCAAAGCTACACGTGGTAGCATAACCATAGTAAGCTACAAGTTCTTTCCCTTCCTCTTTTTCTATTTTCTTTGCTCTGCCAAAAAAAGGGCTGGCTCTGAATTGAGCGTCAATTAAAGTGCCGGTTTTATTCTGAAAGTTATAAATCAACCTCTCGCCTTCAACGACACCTTTACCATCTTCAAGCCTTGCGTGTCCGGAGGCAATTCCTTCTTTTGTTTGCGTATTTACGGTAAGTTTTTGGCAGGTGAGTTTAGTATCGCCGGAAATAATTTCTACGTCTCCCGTAGCGGTAACTTCCTGTGAATCAGCGGAATATTCAACAACATCCCCATTAATCGTCATCGGCTGGGCTTTCCCCCCCGTTTTAAGTATATTCTCGGCAAAAAGGCCGGGAGAGGAGCAAAACAACACCGCGGCAGAAACAAGAACAAGAAACTTCTTAAACATTTATTTCGGTATCTTTCTGTAATCTTCCAAAAATCTTTGTATTCCGATATCTGTCAGAGGATGCTTAATAAGTTGTTCAATTACTCCGAAGGGAACGGTAGCGATATCCGCGCCCGTAAGCGCCGCATCCAATACATGGACGGGGTTACGCACAGAGGCAACGATTATTTCGGTTTTAAAAGCGTAATTCCTGTAAATAGTCTTGATATTGCGGATTAATTCCATACCTTCCTGGCTTATATCATCCAACCTTCCGATAAAAGGCGAGATAAAATCCGCTCCGGCCTTAGCAACCAACAAAGCCTGATTCGCGGAAAAACATAAAGTTACGTTTGTTCTTATGCCCTCCTTGGATAAAATCTTAACTGCCTTAATTCCATCTTTAGTCAAGGGAATCTTAACCACTATGTTAGCCGCAATCTTCTTAAGCAGTCTGGCCTCTTTAACCATTCCGTCTGTTTCAAGACTAATCACTTCTGCGCTCACAGGTCCGGGAGCTACAGAACAAATTTCTTTCAGTATTTCATCAGCCGGTCTATTCTCTTTAGCCAATAAGGTGGGGTTTGTCGTAACTCCGTCAATCACTCCCAAACTTACCGCTTCTTTTATCTCCTTAATATTAGCAGTATCAATAAAAATCTTCATCTATCCTCCACGCTAGCAGCTAAACATTAAGCACCAAATCTATTATTACATTACAATCCTTCTTTAACCATTATAGCAGCACCAATTATCCCCGCTTCGCTGCCCAATTTTGCTTTCAATATACGTACACGCTTAGCCTGCACAATCATCGCTTGGTTTTTAAGCGCCCTGGTTATGTTATCAAATAAAACCCTACCCGCTTTAGCTACTCCCCCGCCAATTACTATAGCATCCAAATTCAATAAATTTACTACTCCGGCCAAAGCAAAACCTAAATGACCGCCTATCCTACACCAGACATCTATCGCAATTTTATTATGCCTTTCAGCCAGCTCACTTAATTCTTCAAGCGTTATGTTGCGCTTAAAAGACTTTTTGGCTTCTAACCCGATTTTACGGTTCCCCACATAAGCTTCCAAACACCCCAAAGCCCCGCAATTGCAAGCTGCTCCTTTTTCATTGATAGGCATATGCCCCACTTCCCCGGCAGCATTGTTAAATCCACGGTAAAGCTTTCCGTTGATAATCAATCCTCCGCCAATACCCGTACCTAAAGTCATGCATAAAACGTTGTTAAACCCTTTTGCCGCACCAAGTTTATGTTCAGCAATCGTCATAAGTTTTGCATCATTATCTAAAAACACGGCTAAGCCGAGTTTCTTCCTTAAAATATCCCTAAGCTTTACTTCTTTCCATCCCGGAATATTAGGGAAAAAATGAACAATGCCATTTTTAGCATCGGTTGGCCCAGGTAAGCCCAAACCAACGCCCAAAATCTCTGCTTTGCTTAGATTATTATATTTTATAAACCTGTTTACGGCGTGGACAATCCCCGAAATAAGATGATCCTTCTCCATAAAGGAACGAGTGCTAAGTATTTCCTTATCTTTTATGTGATAATTTAAATCCAGAAGGGCAACCTTCAGATTGGTCCCGCCTAAATCTATTCCGATGATAAATTTTTTATTCATATGAAGGATTATTTTATATCAAAATACAGGAATTTACAAGCCATTTACGATAAATATTTTACCCTGTTTCTGCCGGCTTCTTTTGCCTGATACATGGCCTTATCGGCTGCCTCAATAATTGCTTCATGGCTCATCCCGTCGCTAGGAAATGTTGCTATCCCTACACTTACGGTTACTCTTAACTCTTCGTCGTAAACCTTTATATTCTTAGACTCTACAGCCCGGCGTAAGCGTTCCCCTGCAAAACATGCCTGCTCTTTATCCGTTTCAACCAAAATCACAGAAAGTTCTTCGCCTCCATACCTACCCACAAAATCAATTTGACGGATAGTCTCTTTAACAGTCTTAGAGATTTCCCTTAGTATGGCATCCCCAACCAAATGGCCGTATTTATCATTAAAATCTTTGAATCTATCGATATCAATCATCAAAAAAGAAAAATTATATTTAAATTTCCTGGAACGCCGCAACTCATCATTAAACCTCTCCAGAAAATGCCTGCGGCTAAATATCTGCGTCAGGCTATCGGTAATAGAAAGTTCCTGCATTTTTTTGTATAAAAGCGCTCTTTTAAAACCAATCAAAAACTGCTGGGCAAGAATCTGAAACCTCTCCGTATCGCCATCAGCTATACCCCGGGCAGCCAAATAACCTATAGTATCCTTTTGGATGATTAAAGGCATAACAGTAAATCCGGCATAAAGAGAAAGATCCGCTTCTCTCGGCAACAATTGACAATCCGACGCGTTAAGCTGGTCCCTTATCCGCTCTTTAAAAATAACAAATATCCTGTCTTCATCCAAAAATTTACAAATGTCTTTGGACAGATTATAGAGCGCGATTGTTTCATTAACCTCTATCCCCAATTTCTTATTTTTCTCTATTAATCCCGACTTATCCCTGATTAACTGCTCATGCTCGAATTTAAGAACCTCGATTCGATTACTCTTTTTAAGCAGCCTTGCGCGCAATATTTCCATAATTAATCTAGCGCCTACTACCGAAGAAAGGATTAAAATCGCTAAATAGAACATACGCGGTTTCTTCCTTTCTGTTTTGCCATATATAAAGCCTTATCCGAAGCGCGAATTAATTCATCTTCTTCCGTAGCGTCGGCCGGAAAATTAGCCATCCCGATAGAAACAGTAACATGGCTATCTGTCCGTCTCAAGATTACCTTTTCTTTCTCTATTCGCTGCCGCAAAGTTTCGGCAATCTCATATGCGTTATCTTTATCAATTCCGCTCAAACTAACACAAAATTCCTCTCCTCCAAAACGACTGATTATAGCGTTAAAATTACCCAAAGAATCGCTTATAACCCGGCTAATCTCTTTTAAAACTATGTCTCCTGCGGTATGCCCGAATTCATCATTATAACTTTTAAAAAAGTCAATATCCAGCATAAGCATAGAAAGCGGCATAGCCTGCCGAAGACATCTTTTAAATTCCTCTTTAAGGCGTTCGGCAAAATAACCTTTAGTATAAAGCAGGGTTAAAGCGTCGTGTATGGCGAGATCCTGGGTCTTTTGAAAAAGTTCACTGTTTTCTAAAGCAAGGGTGCCTAAGTCAGCAATAGAAACCAAAAACCTCAAGTCATCCTGGGTGAAAAAATTGACTTGCTGATTATCCAACCTTATAATTCCCAAGAATTTATTTTCACTGATTAACGGGGCGGCTACAAGCGAAGAGATAACCCTTGAATCCTGAAGCTTTAATTTCTCTAAATCAAACCGAAAATCATTTTTAACATCCTCAATCAATAACGGGCTGGCATGCTTTAAAACCCAAAAATCAAGAATGTTACCTTCCTTTGATTTTACAACAAACCCGGAATCCTCTTTTTTGGCTTTAAAAAGAGACAGCTTTTGCGTCCGAGGGTCTACAAGATACAAAAGACAGGCGCCTTTTTTATCCCCTATCAGAGAAAATACCCCGCTGGCAACAGTATCCGCCACTTTATCCAAATCAAGACTTTGATTTATTTTGTTAAGGAAATCCCTGAGGCTATTATATTTTGTGCGCCTTTCATTCAAAGCAACGCTTGCTTCTTGGGTCTTGAAATACTCAACACTAAGAAGATTGAGTTTTTCCTGTAAATTCTGGATAGAAGAATCCAAAGAATAGCTTTTGGCGGAATGCTTCCTGAGAATCGCTACGACGACGATAAGGTTGGCAAAATAAAACACAATCAGAACAATCAAACAATTAGAGTTCAAACGGCAGGACAAATAAAATGGGAAAACAAAATAAACAAACAGAAAAATAATGGTGTAACCGGTTATCTTTAAGGGCAGAAGTTTCCCTAAAGTATTGGGCATATAGATTTTCCCGTTACACTATAGTTTCTTCGCTATCCTTATCAAAGAAATGAACCTTACTCATATCGAAAACAAGATCCATCTCTTGATTAATCTTCGGCCGGTCATGCGCGCCAACCCGAGCAATAAAAGTATGCTTACCGGTGTTCAAATAAAGATATACCTCCGACCCCATCGGCTCGTAAACTTCGCAATTTACCCTTACGATGTTCTCCGGAGGAGCCTCCGAAACAAAAAGCTTATCGTAAACATCTTCCGAACGTATGCCAAAAATTACCTCCCGCCCGACATAAGAATTCATCTTCTGACGCATATCATCGACAAGTTTCACCTGAATCTTGCCTTCATCAAAATACAGGCGGCCGTCTTTCTTAACAATCTTTCCGTTCATGAAGTTCATAGGAGGAGAACCGATAAATCCGGCAACGAATTTATTTTTGGGATGATCGTAAACAGCAATCGGATCGGCAACTTGATTCAAGACACCGTCCTTCATCACCGCAATACGATCCCCCATGGTCATAGCTTCCGTCTGATCGTGAGTTACGTAAATTATCGTTGTCTGAAGCCTGATATGCAGTTTATGAATCTCGGTTCGCATCTGAACGCGCATCTTGGCATCAAGGTTGCTTAATGGCTCATCGAACAAAAACACCATCGGCTTTCTAACGATTGCCCTTCCTACCGCTACGCGTTGGCGCTCCCCCCCGGAAAGCTCTTTGGGTTTGCGGTGCAACAATTTTTTGATACCCAGGATATCCGCGGCCTCATTTACACGCTGCATAATTTCCGGTTTAGGTATCTTTCTTAATCTTAACCCGAAAGACATATTCTCAAAAACCGTCATATGGGGATAGAGCGCGTAATTTTGAAAAACCATGGCAATATCCCTGTCTTTCGCGGGAACATCATTGACCCGCTTGTTCCCGATATAAATATCCCCTGAACTTATCTCCTCTAACCCCGCGATCATCCTCAAGGTAGTGGATTTACCGCAACCTGATGGACCGACTAAAACCATAAATTCTTTATTTTCGATTCCCATATTAACGTTATCGACAGCTTTAACGTTACCCCCAAAAATCTTGCAGACATTCTTCAAGCTTACTTGAGCCATATTTCTCCTTATTATTCTATTTTAGTTTAAAGCCTTATTATATTAAATTTAACCTAAATAATCAAGTAATTGGCTTAAGGTAGTTTTTAAATTCTTTCTCTGTACAATCATATCAATAAGCCCATGCTCAAGCAGAAATTCCGAACGCTGGAATCCTGCTGGAAGCTTTTGCCTTATCGTTTGCTCAATCACCCTTGGCCCGGCAAAACCGATTAAAGCGCGGGGCTCGGCTATAATGATATCTCCAACTCCGGCAAAAGAAGCCATAACCCCTCCCATCGTAGGATTAGTAAGCACGGATATATAAGGTAATTTTGCCTTGCGGTGATACTCCAGAGCCGCGCAAGTCTTCGCCATTTGCATAAGACTAAGCATACCTTCGTACATCCTGGCTCCTCCTCCTGAACCGGAAACAATAACAAGCGCAAGTTTATTTTTAGTCGCGATTTCAATGGCCCGCGTAATTTTCTCCCCAACCACCGAACCCATCGATCCCATAATAAAACGCGAATCCGTAACAATCGCTATAACTTTCTTTCCGTCAAGCAGCCCTTCTCCCGAGACAACCGCATCTTTCAATCCGGTGGCAAGCTGGTCTTGCATCAACTTATCTTTATATGTCTTCGGACCTTTAAAATCTAAAGGATCGGCGGAAAGCATATCTTTATCATACTCCTGAAAGGTATCTTTATCCAAAAGCATATGGATTCTTTCATAAGCGCTTAAAGAAAAATGGCATCCGCATTTAGGGCAAACTTTCTGGTTCTCCTCAATAGACTTGCTATAAAGAGTCTCCGAACACTCTGAGCATTTAGTCCAAAGACCTTCGGGCATTTCCTTCTTTTTGACCCTGACTATCGTATATTTCGGTTTACCAAAAAGCGCCATTATACTTCCTCGTGCTTGTTAATTACTAAACCGGATAAAACTTTGGGATAAAAATACGTAGATTTGGCCGGCATCTTGAAACCATTTAAAGCTACGGCAATGATTTGCTCCATTTTTACCGGATTCAAGAAAAATGCGATACTTAGAGGCTCTCGATCCTGGGCCTCGATAAAATCATCGGAGCAAGCGCTATATTTAAGATTATTCTTATTGGCCGAATCATAACCCAATATATCCTTAAAGATTATCTGATTAAGAATAGAAACATCGAGCGAACGATACTCTTTAGGTTTATCGCCAATGAGTTTATCCAAAATTTTAATATTTTTTAGGCGTAAAAGCCAGTATTTTTTATCTTTATACATACCCAAAAGATGCCCAGCCCGCACCCCTTTTTCCATAAGAAAGAAAAGGCGGCTCTTTTCTTTAATTTCTTCGACATCGAAATACTTCTTAAGTTCCAAGAGAAAACCTTCTAAAACTAAAGGTTTTTCCAGCTTTAATAAACGATGGATTGGCAATATCGATAACCCGCGAGGATCGGTATTCGTAAAATAAGCCAAGGTATAATTGAAACCCGAATCTTCCGAGAATCTATCTCCAAGCCTGGTTTTTATCTCATCCCTATAAGCGCAGGAAACTTCATAACGGTGATGGCCATCGGCGATAAACGCATCTTCACCTTGCGTTCCCCGCTCTATCAAAGATAAAATTTCCGGCGAATCAATTTTCCAGATTTTATGGACGGTATTTTCTTTGTCTTTAGCTTCCATAAACGCAGGGGAGTTCTTAAGATACCGCGCAAATACACGCTGGATGACCCGTTTCTTATCTTTTGAAACAATAAATATCGGGCTTAAATTAGCGTTAACGCTTTGGATAATTTTAAGCCTATCCTCCTTTGCCTCTATCCGCGTATGCTCATGGCCAAATACCGAAGTATTTTTATCGCCTAAGCGCAAAAGAGCAATAAAACCCAACCGTATTTTTTTCTCTCCTTTAATACTGTATTGCTGGCTGTAAAAATATATAGCCGGTTTTTTATCCTGAACGAGAATCTTTTCCGCTGACCAATTCCGAAATAAAATTCCCGCGCGTTTATATTTGTCTTCTTCGAACCGATCTTTTCCAAACAGGATATGAATAAAATTATGAGGATCAAGATTATGATAATAATCCTGCTCAATAGGAGAAATTACGTCATAAGGAGGACAAACAACCCCGGATAAATCTTTGATTTTATCTTTATTATAATAAACCGCGCAAAAAGGCTTGATTTCTACCATATCAATTAATGGGCATGTGGGCAGCCGCCACAATCCCCTTTAGGCGCAGAACAAGAAGAGGAGTTGCTTTTGGAGCTCTTGCCTTCAGACTTACGATAATCAGTAGCGTAGAATCCCGAACCTTTAAAAATTACGCCGGAACCTCGGCCAATAAGCCTGCTTATTTTTTTATGGCACTTCGGGCATTTTTCGAGCGGCTTATCGGTAATTTTTTGAAATATATCAAATATCTTATTGCAATTCTTACATTCATATTCATAAGTAGGCATTCAATTTCTCCTTTACCTTACCGCTCTCCGGAAATCCGGGCGAATTCTTCCATCAGCTTACGCTGTTCCAGAGTCAGTCGCTTGGGGATCTCAACACTTACTCTCACCAGTTCATCTCCCATGCCTCTGCCATGCAAATCCGGCATCCCTTTTCCTCTAAGCCTAAAAATCGTATCGCCTTGAGTACCAGAGGGTATTTTCATATCCACATTTCCACTTAATGTAGGCACAATAATATCCCCACCCAATACGGCCTTGCTTAAACTTATAGCGACTTCAGTTGATATATTATTATCGTGCCTTTGAAAAAGCGAATTTGGCAAAACTTCAATTATAACATACAAATCGCCTTTTGAAGAGGCTCCAGCCTCTCCTTCACCGCGAACCCTTAAATTGGAGCCAGTATCAACTCCTGCTGGAATCTTAACTTTAATCTTGCGTGCAACTTTTAACCTACCCTGCCCCTGACATTCAGAACACGGAGATTGCACTACCGAACCTTCTCCTGCGCAACGGGAGCAAGTCTGGGCTAATTGAAAATAACCTTTAGATACCACCGTTCTTCCTGAGCCCTTACATTGTGGACAGGTAATTCTTCTGGTTCCCGGCTTTGCGCCAGTTCCGGAACAAACAGGACAAGTTTCATAACGAGGGACGGTGATTGTTTTTTCGGTGCCGAAAGCCGCCTCTTCAAGAGTTATGCTTACAGAAATCTGCAAGTCTCTGCCCCGGCGCCTGGCTCCTCCTGAATCGCGGGAACCCCTGCCTCCGAAAAAATTATAACCTAAATCGCTGAATATTTCATCAAAAAGGCCGCCGCCAAAACCATAATCGCCTAAATCCTGAAACACGCTATTGAAATCGGCGCCTTTAAATATATCCTCCTGAGCGTATTTTTGATCTATCCCGGAATGGCCATACTGATCATATAGCGCACGCTTATTAGAATCAGAAAGAACCGCATAGGCTTCGGAAATATCTTTAAATTTTTCCTCGGCCTCTTTTTTTTGCTCATGAGGAACACGGTCTGGATGGAATTTTAAGGCAAGCTCACGATATTTCTTCTTGATTTCATCAAGGCTTGCGCTCTTTTGCACACCCAGTACTTCGTAATAATCACGCTTGGCAGCCGCCATAATATTTAAATATCCAAATTCCAAGTCCCAATGACAAATGAATTTCCAAGTTCCAATTCCCAATTGAAACATTGAATCATTGGGATTTCATTCGGAATCGGGATTTAGTGATTGATAATTATTTCTTACCGTTGTCTTCTTCCTTAAAATCCGCGTCTATTATGTCTTCCTTTTTTTCCTCTGTAGGATTTTCACCCGCCGGACCCGGTCCTTCTTCTGGCTTTTGCCCTTTTTCTTCAGGCTTCTGTTGTTTAGCCGAAGCCTGCTTATAAATCTCTTCCGCGAGTTTATGCGAAGCGCGGCTCAAATCCTCCATGCCTTTTTTAATCCTATCCACATTCTTATCTTTAATCGCGGCTTTCAAATCATTGGCCTTGGCCTCAATATCAGCCCGCTCAGCCTGACTTACCTTATCACCATAGTCCTTAAGGGATTTTTCGGTGGCATAAACCAAATTATCCGCTTGATTAATAATCTCTACCTCTTCTTTCTTTTTAACATCTTCAGCGGCAAACTTCTCCGCATCTCTAACCATCTTATCGATTTCTTCCTTAGATAGTTTTTTAGGCGCGCTAATCTTGATAGACTGCTCTTTGCCGGTGCCTAAATCCTTTGCGGAAACATGCACTATGCCATTAGCGTCAATATCAAAAGCAACCTCAATCTGCGGAATTCCGCGGGGAGCAGACGGAATACCTACCAAATCAAACCTGCCCAATTCCACATTGTCGTTAGCCATAGGGCGCTCGCCTTGCAATACACGGATAGTAACCGCGGTTTGATTATCCGCAGCCGTCGAGAAAACCTGGCTCTTTCTAGTAGGAATAGTGGTATTTCTTTCGATCAGTTTGGTATTTACTCCCCCCAGCGTCTCGATACCAAGCGATAAAGGAGTTACGTCCAGAAGCAACACATCCTTCATCTCTCCTTTAATAATAGCCGCCTGGATTGCCGCGCCCAAAGCCACACACTCCATCGGATCAACTCCGCGTTCGATCTTTTTACCAACATAATCTTCGACGAATTTCTGCACTATAGGCATACGGGTCGGGCCGCCCACCATGATGATCCGATCAATATCCTTAGCCGTTAATTTCGCGTCGTTTATTGCCTGCTCTATCGGATGTTTGCATCTTTCGATTATAGGCAAAATAAGATCCTCGAGCTTAGCGCGAGTAATATTCATAGTCAGATGCTTGGGGCCGGTGGCATCTGCGGTAATAAAAGGTAAGTTTATATCCGTGCTGACCGTCGAGGATAATTCAATCTTGGCCTTTTCAGCTGCTTCGCGCACTCTCTGCACAGCCATCTTATCGCTCATCAGGTCAATCCCGGTCTCACGCTTGAATTGTCCGGAGATATATTCAAGCAAAACCTTATCCATATCCGTTCCGCCTAACTGCGTATCGCCGGAGGTAGATTTTACTTCGAATACTCCTTGAGCCATTTCCATAATCGTAACATCCAGAGTTCCTCCGCCTAAATCAAAAACCATAATCCGCTGCTCTTTACCTGCTTTTTCCAAACCATAAGCAAGACAGGCTGCCGTAGGTTCGTTAATTATACGCAAAACCTTTATACCCGCGATCTCACCGGCATCCTTGGTAGCCTGACGCTGATTATCGTCAAAATACGCCGGGCAGGTAATGACTACTTCTTCAACCTTGTCGCCAAGGTAAGCCTCGGCATCCTGTTTAATTTTCTGCAGAATAAACGCTGAGATCTGCTGCGGGCTGTATTCTTTGCCGAAAACTTTAAATTTAAAATCTGTTCCCATTTTACGTTTAGCGGCCTGAATAGTGCCTTCGGCGTTTATTGCCGCCTGGCGCCTTGCCGGCTCGCCAACCAAACGCTGCCCATCTTTGGTAAAAGCAACGTAAGAAGGAAACGCTTTTCCTGAAGCGACTCCCGCTCCTTCAGCTGAAGGAATTATAACCGGCCTGCCGCCTTCCATAACCGCTGCCGCCGAATTTGATGTCCCCAAATCGATCCCGATAACTTTTGCCATTTTACACCTCCGCTTTCTTAGAAACTTTGACTTTCGCGGTGCGAATAACCCGCTCATTCAATAAATACCCCTTTTGCAATTCTTCAACCACTGTATTTTCCGGTAAATCCTTATTTTCGACCTGCAATAAAGCCTCATGATAATTAGGATCAAACTTCTTCCCCTGCGCCTCTACAGGCTTAAGCCCATATTCTTTAAGCATTTCATAAAGGTGAGCTAAAATCATCTCGACACCCTTAAGAAACGCGGCGAAATCCTCTTTGTGCGTTTCTGCTAAACTTGTGGTGCGCTCTAAATCATCCAAAACATTTAAGAGTTCTAAAATAATCCCTTCATTGGCAAATTTAATAAAATCCTGCTTTTCCCGCTCGATACGCTTACGGGTATTCTCAAAATCCGCCTGTAAACGTAAACATTTATCCGAAAATTCCTGCCCCTTATCCGCCAACTCCTTTAAGCATAAATATTCAGACTCCTTCAATACTATAGTTTTTTCTTCTTTATTATTTTCCTTATGCCCGTTCATCAGTCAAGATTCCCCAAAGCTTCGCTTAACACATCCGAGATATACTCCAAAGTCGGTATAATCCGCCTGTATTCCATGCGCACCGGGCCCAAAACCGCAACTCTTCCCTGCAGCTTCTTCTTCCGGCGATAACTCGAAACAACCAAAGAACAATTTTCCATCTCAGGGCAATTTAATTCACTACCGATATAAACCCTTGCCTCATCCGAGAAATCGCGATTGACAATTTCCAATAACCGTTGTTTATCTTCAACCGCTTTGATCAATAAACGCATTTTCCCGGTATCTCTAAATTCCGGCTGCTCCAATATCCGGTTCAGGCCCTTATAAAACATTTTATCCTGCCATTCCAAAAATGAAACTATTCCCGTATAATGCGTTGTCTGCTCAATCAGTTTGGATGTCTCTTCCAAAACATCTTCCATGCGGTTAATTTCTTTTTCGTATTCCCGCATAATACTCCTCTTATCCTCATCCATAAGCTGCATCTGCAGCAAAAGGGAGTCAACATAATAACGATACCCTTTTTCGGTGGGGACCCTTCCGCCTGAAGTATAGAGATGAGTCAGATATCCTTCATCTTCCAGTTCACTAAAGATGTTGCGGATAGTAGCCGAGCTTAAATCAAAATGCTCGGCCAACTCTTCCGAAGAAATAGGGTTGGCTTCCAGGATATACCTATTTATGGTAGTAGACAAAACTGCTCTTTTTCTCGCTTGACGTTCAATATTGTTAACCATAAATTACCTTTTTTAGAGATTAGCACTCTCACCTAAAGAATGCTAAAAGAAAATTTTAACACAATTTTTCTTTTTGTCAACCCTAAAATTTAACCGCGCAACCCGATTTCCTCTATTTCGTGATTGCTCAATAACTTAGCAAACAGGATTCTTGGCAAATTAACCTTAACTTTTATACCCTTTTGCCGGTATTCAATTTTTTCAACTTTTCCCTGCCGGTAAAATAAATCTATAATATCCATTCGTCCGGAAGGAACCAAAACTTCGGTATTCACCATCCGGCAACTAAAAGATTCTTCCATCCTTTCAAACAACCCCTCGATATTTATCCTCAATTTTGCCGAAATTTCCACAGAACCGGGAAAATCTTCCTTTAGCTTCTCAACCCACATTTTATCATCCATGAGGTCAATCTTATTTAAAGCGGTTATTGCCGGTTTATCCTTCACTCCCAGTTCTTCCAAAACTTCAAACACAGCTTGGCTATGCTCATATACCTTAGGAGAACTGGCGTCTAAAACATGGACCAAGAGATCAGCTTGAACCACTTCTTCAAGAGTAGCCTTGAACGCTTCGATAAGATGATGCGGAAGCTCGCGCAGGAAACCAACCGTATCGGAAATCACCACATTCTCGCCATTAGGCAGCTGAAAATTCTTGGATAACGGATCAAGGGTTGTAAACAGAGAATTTGATACCACTTGTTCACTATTGGTCAAAGTATTCAAAAGAGTGGATTTTCCGGCGCTGGTATAACCAACCAGAGCAATCAAGGGAATAGAATTATCTTTTCTTTTTTTTCGCATAACCGTGCGCCGCAGCATTAAACCTTTTAGGTCGGCCTCCAACCGATCAATCCTTTTACGGATAGTTCTCCTGTCTAATTCCAGCTTTTGCTCTCCCGGGCCGCGCGTCCCCACTCCGCCGCCCAGGCGCGAGAGCATAATCCCTTTACCGACCAAACGCGGCATTAAATATTGCAACTGGGCAAGCTCAACCTGCATTTTACCTTCCGGGCTTTTTGCCCGGCGGCTAAATATATCCAAAATTAGCTGGGTCCGGTCGATAGTCTTTTTACCGATCACATCTTCCAGATTACGCTGTTGCGTTCCGGAGAGATCCCGGCTAAAAATTACAGTATCCGCATTTTCCTCCTGAACAAGCAAAGCTAATTCCTCTGCCTTGCCTTTTCCGATAAGAAGATTAGGCGTGGGTTTCTCGCAAAATACGGTAATATTATCTACGGCCTCTACCGCGCAAGCCGAAACCAATTCCTCCAACTCCTGCGCAAAGTCTTCGGATCCCGGCTTTTCCTTCTCGCGCTTAAACTCAACAGTAACCAATAAAGCTCTTTCCATTATTCTCTCCAACGCTCATTCATGCGGCTGTTAAATAAAGTTACTTATTCTCTTGGCAATTTGAAACGGTTTTTCATCTTCTTTGACGTTAACCCAGCGTATTCGCTTGTCTTTTTTAAACCAGGACAATTGCCTCTTGGCATAATGCCGGGTATTGCGCTTCATCAAGCGTAAAGCTTCTTGCAGGCTATATTCACCTTTAAAATAACCTTTTAATTCTTTTATCCCGATGGCTCCTTGCGCGGTCTTACTTAATTTTTTACTGAGTAATTTTTTAACCTCTTTTAATAAACCGCCCTTGAACATCTTATCTACCCGGCGATCAATTCTTTGATAAAGAAAATCTCTATCCATATTCAAGCAAAAAATCCTCACATCATAATCACTGCTTAAACCTTTGCGTTCCTGCTGCAAAACAGATATGGGTTTGCCGCTGGTTACATAAACCTCCAAAGCCCGGATAATTCGCTTGATATCGTTCGGATGAATCTTGTCTGCCGCGTTTTTATCGATTCGTTTTAAACGGCGGTACAAATAATCATTTCCGTAGCTATCCGCCAACCGGTAGAATTTCTTGCGCAAAGCCAAGTTACCTCTACTACCCTTGAAAATTCCATCGACCAGTATGGAAACATACAAACCTGTGCCGCCGCAAAAAACCGGGATTTTTCCTCTTTTTATCAATTTCTTTATAATTCCAATAGCTTCCCGACGGTATCTGGAAACGTTGTATTCCCTGTCACAGGAAACAGAGCCGATAAGATGATGCTTCACCCTGTTTTTTAGGCTGCTCCCTGGTTTAGAAGTAATAATATCCATACCTTTATAAATCTGCATGGAATCGCAGGAAATAACCTGGCTATGCAGCCTCTTAGCCAATTCCACCGCAACCTCCGACTTGCCAATTGCCGTTGGCCCGGCCAAAAATACAATTTTATTCTTTTTTTTAGATTTTGAATTCAACTTCAGGGGCATATTTTCGTGGGATAACCTTCTTCACGGAGCTTTTTATTCAAATCCTCGGCTTCCTGGCGGCTCTTTAACCTACCAACCTTTACCCGCCAAATCTTAGCGCCCAGAGCGCTAGAACCTTCTTCGACATAAGCGGGATACTTGTTCTTTGACAGTTTCTTTACCAGGTTATTCGCATTACCGGAATGAGAGAACGAACCTATTTGAACAGAGTAATAAAAACTGGGGTTATTTTTTTCAACCGGGCAGATTTCCTGGCTTTGTTTGGCTTCCGGAGCCAAAGGATATTTATCTCTTAATTTCGCCAAATAATCTTTACCTGAACCTACATCCCCTTTTTTAAATCCCACCTCGCTTAAACGGTAAAATATCTGGGTTTTTAGCTTAGTCCTGGGGTTGTCTTTAATGATAGTTTGATAGATTTCCCGAGCCTTGGTAAAATCATTGCGTAACAAATACGTATCGCCCAAACCCAGCATTGCTTCTTCCTTAAACCTTGAGCCGCGAAATTCATTAATAATCACCTCGAATATATCGGACGCGCGCAGGTAATTTCCATCCTTCAGATAACATAATCCCAAAATATAATACAGCTCATCCGAATGCGGATCTTTGGCAATGAGTTTTTCTCCCTCGATTATGGCAGCCTTGTAATCTCCCTCTAGCAGATTAGCCTTAATGGTATCCAGATTCGAAGCATACGCCTCCAAAATAAATCCAAATGACAAAGCGCAAATGACAAAATAAATCCAAATGACAAAGCGCAAATGACAAAAGCTTTGTTTTGGTATTGGAAATTTAGCTTTTAGATTTATTTTGTGCTTTGAATTTTGCAGTTTGTCATTAATCTCATTCATCTTCTTTTCTCTCTTGATATCTTTTTCTGCAAGTCCAATATCAACCTATGCCTAGCCTCTTTCTCTTCTTTAGGCGCCGTATCCGCCATCTTAAAAGCCTCGGTATGCGGGCGGGGAGAATATTTAAATATAAAAGCGGTGTTAAACCGGACATCTTTCACCAAATCAAAGGTGTCTTTAAAATCAGCTTCGGATTCCGTAGGAAACCCGACGATTATATCGGTTGTCAACGCCCCATCCTTTACAATCTTACGATAATTATCCGCTAATTCCAAATAGTATTTTCGCGAATACCCGCGGTTCATAAGTTTTAAAATCCGGTCCGAGCCGGATTGGGCCGGCAAATGCAAATATTTCTTCAGCTTTTCGGAATTAGCCATCGCCTTAAACAATTCGATTCCGGCGTCTTTGGGATGCGAAGTAATAAAACCGAATTCCTTTAACCCTTTAGCAGCGTTAACAAGCCCAAGAAGCTTTATAAAATTTACTCCCTGGCATTCAAAAGCATTTACATTCTGGCCCAATAACGTAAACGAAGTGATTCCCATATCTATCGCCGCTTTTATCTCCTTAATTATATCTTTGGAATCACGGTGGCGCAAACTCCCGCGGCTATAAGGAACAACGCAATAAGAGCAAAAATTAGAACAGCCTTCGGAGATAACCACGAAAGCGTGGTTTTTATCCTGGTAAAAACCGGTGTGATAAATAGATTCGGGCCGGGTTTCTCCATCAGTCTCCCAAATCTTGCGTTCAAAGAGGTTCGTCTTCAAAAGTTTTGCAAGAATTTTCGGGATCTTGTCGATATCCGCGGGCCCCACCGCGAAACTGACATTTTTAGCTCTCTCAAAAATTCCCTGCTCGTAATTTTTAGCCATACAGCCGATTATACCCACAATCTTTCCGTCCTTGAACCTGCCTGCCTCGCTCCAAACCTTATCTTCCGCATGCTGGCGCACAGAGCAAGTATTAAGAATTATTATGTCGGCTTCCTTTGGATTATCACAAATCCCGTACCCTGCCTTCCGCAGTAAACCGGAGACAACCTCCGAATCCCGCATATTCATCTGACAGCCAAAACTTTTAATGAATACCTTTTTCGTCATAACTTATTGCTCCGCATGAGAATACATATCTTTTGGCCCTCTGTCAAAGGGGTGTCAAAAACTGTAAAATCAAAAAATATTTTTAGAATAAAAAGTGTATATCTCTTTGAAAATCAAAGTGTTGAAAATATTTGTGCGTGTCTCTTCTAACATTCGGTTCTTTGCCTATTTTATGGCATTTCGCCATTTTATAATTTCCTCTATGTCAAAAACTGTAAAAACAGTATACTTCCTGCAATCCCGTCTTGGTTTAACCCAGCCTTTCTTTATCCAGTAGTATAAAGTCTGTCTCGGTATGTCAAGTATCTTTGCCGCTTGCGATAGATTGTATCTTTTAAGTTTCCTCTTTTTTGCCCTGCGGATGATTTTCTTATCTGGTTCATCTAATACCTGACTTATCTGCTCTTCGCGTTCCTGCTTTTTACTGATCAGCTTTTCTAAGCGCCTCTTTCCTGCCTCGACTAAAATTTCTAGAACCCGATGGAATCTCCAATGCTCCTCACTGCCAACTGGATAAATCGCTATAACTTTGCCCTGTTTATCATAAAGAACCAGATGCTTTTTTTAAATCGTCCATAGCTATCTCCTCTCGCTTGTTTATTTTAACATAAATCTAATTAACATAAATCGAAAATCTCGTATATTATCTAAGAAAAATAAAGGCGCAATAACCAAACGACGCCTTGCAAGCTAATGAGACATTGAAGCATTGAAGATACAAAAAATAAAAACAGCCCTTAAGTAGGCCTTGAATAACCACAAAGATAATGCGGAGTTAAAAAAGGGTACGCGGTGGGTAGTCTCTCACGATAAAAGCATGATAACTCAGCCGGCAGTAAACTATCTTATTTTAGTTACTTGAGATAGACACTTTATACCACATTTGTTTCTACAGCGTAATCTATTTTTATATTCCCTTTTGATTTTCTTAAACAAGGCCGCATAAGAAGCTGGGAGCTTCTTTCTCTTCTCTTTAATGAATTTTAGATATTTCGCTTCTAGGTCAAACCTGTCAAACTGGAGTGATTTTGCGATAAACTTCAGCTTGTCAAAATTATCTTTTGCTTTAAAACTGCTAGTGCGTGTATCTGGAATAGTCTTAACAGGCGCAAAACAAACATTAATATTATTTTTAAGAGCGTTAATTAATAGCTCTATTTCGATGGAATATTTCTCTGAATCAAATGGAAGGCGATCCTTAGCAGTCAATCGGAAACCCCAGCATCCGCATTGGGCATCAGGTAAATAAACCCTATATTTTTCTGAAACAAGAAAATTTTCGAAAAGCTCAACGGTCTCTCTTTTTTTAGAAACTGCTAGTTTACCTAAACGACAGCTCAAAACTAACTCTTCCCCAGAAATTAGTGATTTTAGTACAGTAACAACTGAATTATAGTCAATTCGTCCAGTGCCATCTATTAGTATTACAAATGTTTTTTCCTCAAGCTTTATTGATACATCTCTTAACGTAGTTAATATAACAGAGATTTTTTCTCTGATAAATTGCCCTTTAGTTGTTCCCTTACCGTATCTTTTATTAATACTGCCCTGGCGATCTTCCTGACCACAGTAGCCTTCCATATAATTTACTTTGACTTTTAATTTATCTGCAATCTTTTTGAACACATTTATACTCCACGTTCTAAAAGATTCTACCCGTTTTTTCTCCACGTTTTCATTATTAGCAAATGCAGGAATAATCAAGTATAAATGATAATGAAATTTATGGATATTTTTAGAATTAGTACTGTACTTCAAGGGGGACATTAAGGAAGATTATAGGCTTCACGAAGTTCATTGATATTTCTAGGGAGACCCAAGATTTTTAAACTCATTCCACACTTAACAACAATATCTGGATTAGACTTTTTTCTTGTATCAATTGTTATAGGCGAATTATGGTAATGTTCTATTTTAATATCAAATTCATTTTCGATATTACCGAAGGTTTTCCCGATTATTTTAGAAAATGAAGGTATGTAGCTTTCATATTCTATTATATCGCTGTACAATATCCTATCTAAAACTTTCATACGTTTCTCCTATATAACTACCTTTAATAGATATTTAAAGTTTACCATCGCAACGCTGCCAAGTCAAGTTTTTTCTGAATTTTCCATTGTTTCACTGATGTTCTTACCTTCTTTAAAAACTTCTGGCGTCAAATACCGCGTTTGATGAGCCGCAGGTATGATGCTCATCTGCAAAGCCCCGTTCATTACTTTGCAAGATTCACCATATCCATATATGACAGTACCGCTGGATAACATCGCCGCAAAATCCATATCGCGACTAACGTAAATCGACTTCTGCGATATTTCATTAAAGTACTGAGCAATTATTTTTACATTATTGTATAAACTCAGAAAAAGATTCTTCCCGTAATCCTTGTCATCATTTCCATAATTGTCAAAGTTAGTTAATTTTTCTATTAAACCAGCTGAGCATTCTTCACTCTCTATATTGCTTGAATCAGAAGGCATTGATATAACTGCTTTTTCATAAAACCCTATTTGATAATTCCATTGTGGATGTATAAGTGCTAACCGTAAACACGCATTATCGTTTAATATTGTTCCGTAAGACATTAAAAAACATGTGTTATTTTTAACTAGCGGGTCATTCTTAATCATTTCTTCAACTTTTGGTAATGCAAGCCGTTTTACGATTTCTAAAAATTCATCAGTATGATTGATTTCTTTGCTTAACAACTCCTGGTATAATCCTCACCCTAGA
>DJWJ01000035.1:53495-59672 GCA_002440965.1 Candidatus Omnitrophica bacterium UBA6233 | reverse complement strand
GAAGACACCCTGACCATCACCACCTACTATCCTTCTCCCTATGGAGTCTACCGTGAGCTAAGAGCCAAGCGTATAGCCATAGGGGATGACTACATCGATGGAGCTAACTACACCTGGCAGGATACTGAGAGCGGCTCAGGAGAAGTTGACTTCAACGCTGACCTGGTAGTCGAAGGCAATGTGGGGATAGGCACAGCTAATCCATCCGTTACCCTGGATATCGGTGGAGCCTGGTCAGGCGGCACTGTAGGCAGAGAACTGCGGATTAGTAACTCATCAGACTATTCAATACTTCGGCTTGGCCAGGATTCTACCCATAATGGCTATCTGGCTTGGTATTATAACACTGCTGCTGCCAGCGCGTATCTCAACCTGGCTACCTATGGAGGAATTAACCCGCTTGTGCTTCAGGATGCAGGAGGCAACGTCGGCATCGGCACTACCAGCCCTGTCGGAGCCCTGGATATCCGTAACAGTGGTAACAGCGGTGTGCGTATGGCTGATGCCAATGGTAATGTCATCGAAGGTATCCTGGGAGGAGCCCTGGGCACTCTCTGGCTTAACTATACCTCTACAGGTAATGTGCTCTTGGCGCATGGAGGAGGGAATGTAGGGATAGGGATTACTGCGCCGACGGCAAAACTTCACATCGGAGGAACAGCGGGAACCGATGGGATTCGTTTTCCCGATGGCACTCTGCAGACTACTGCGGCGAGCCTGAAGAGTTATGACAGCGGATGGTTTGCGGTCTCGGCATATAATACATATACAGTAACCCATAATCTAGGAACGACAAAACTCTTAGCTACCGTATGGTTTGCTCAATACAGCGACGGTTCAGGATGGTGTGTAGTACAGGGGGCGCAGGGTACTCCTGATGGAAGATATCATTGTATGATTGTTGCATTAAGTAGCACGACAGCAACTATAAGAGCTGCCCAATTTCTTGCAGTATTTTACACTTCAAGCGGCACAATTGTAGCTCCAACTTCGGGGTATTGCCGTGTTATTTTGGCAGCTTTATAATAAAAAAAACTAAAAACGGGGTTAGAATTATTTTTTTAGCCCTTCCTATCTTTAGCCCGGCTCTAGTCATCAAAATTAGATAATAAAAAAGTTGCTACAGCCTACCTTATATGCTACAATACACTACCTTTTGGACAGAGTCTGCCTACCGGCAGCTAGGGAATAAAATATGAGAGATTATTTAAAGTTGCTGAAGTTTATCAAACCGTATTCAGGGATGTTTTCTCTGGCTTGCGTCTGCATGGTTTTTTCTGCCATATTCGACGGCGTATCTCTGGCGATGATGGTTCCTTTGGCCGATAAGGTCCTTACCAATAAGCAGATAATCGTTCCCGTAAAGTTACCCGGTTTTTTAGCTGGTTTTGTGAATATGATTAATAGCATTGAGCCTGTGGCGCTTTTGAATTATATGGCCATAGGGATCGTCGTTCTTTTTATACTTAAAGGATTTTTCAATTTCTGGCAGAGTTATCTTATGTCCGATATCGGCCAGCGCATTGTCCGGGACATAAAGGCTAAGCTTTACGCCAAATTTCAGTCTCTCTCATTGGATTATTTTACCCATAAGCGCGGCGGAGAAATGATTTCGCGGATCACTAACGATGTGAAAATGGTGGAGAATGCGGTTTCCTACGGGTCTACGGACATTGTTTACCAAGGCGCGCAAGTGCTCATATTCTTTTCCCTGACTTTTTTCATTTATGCTAAATTCGTTGTTTTTATCGTGCCGCCTCTGGCAATTTTGGGTTACTTAATCGCTGTTGTGGGGAAAAAGCTTAGGAAATTATCCAAGACTTCGCAGGAAAAGATGGCGGATACCAACTCCATACTCTATGAGACGATTATCGGCGCAAGAATAGTCAAAGGATTCAATATGGAGGAGCATGAAATACAGAAATTTAATAAGGTAAATCACGATTATTACCGCGTTTCTATGAAGTCAATCAAACGTATGCTGCTTTTGAGTCCGGCTACGGAAATTTTAGGCTGTATTGCCGGCGTAATCATATTTTTCTTGGGAGGCAGGGAAGTCATTGCCGGAAAGATTTCATTCGGCGTATTCGGTTTATTTCTCGGTTCGCTTTTGTCGACGATACGGCCTTTCAAAAAGTTAAGCCAGGTTAATTCCCTGAATGAACAGGCTGCCGCGGCCAGCCAGCGTATTTACGAAGTCTTGGAAACGGAACCTACTGTGGTTGAATCGCCTCAAGCTCGGGAATTGACTGGATTTAAGAATAAAGTTGTTTTTAGCGACGTATGGTTTAGCTACGGAGATAATCAGGTATTAAAAGGCATAAACCTGGATGTTCCATATGGTTCGGTTTTGGCTATTGTCGGTCCCAGCGGCACAGGCAAGACCACGCTTTTAGATTTAATTCCGCGTTTTTATGACCCTAAGCAGGGCAGGATTATGATTGACGGCGTGGATATAAAAGAGGTGACATTAAAGTCTTTACGCCGGCAGGTAGGTATAGTTACACAGGAGACCATACTTTTTAATGATACCATTAAAGCCAATATCGCTTACGGCAGGCCCGGAGCGGACGACGATGAAATTAAGCAGGCCGCCCGGCAGGCAAGCGCCCATGATTTTATCAGCCATCTTCCTTGCGGTTATGAGACGGTTATTGGAGACAGGGGGATGCGGATTTCAGGAGGAGAACGCCAAAGGATTGCCATAGCCCGCGCGCTGCTTAAGAATCCTCCTATCTTGATACTTGATGAAGCGACTTCCCAATTGGATTCGGAGTCGGAAAGAATAGTCCAGGATGCTTTGGACCGGCTTATTCAGGGGCGCACGGTTTTTGTCATCGCCCACAGGCTCTCTACCGTAATAAACGCCAATAAAATAGTGGTATTGGATAAAGGAGCTATTGCTGAAACAGGGACCCATGGAGAGCTCTTAAAACGGGATGGTTTATATAAAAAGCTTTATTTGATGCAGGAATTACGAAAATAGTTGCAATTTTGTATAAATTTGTTAAAATAATAGAATTAAACTGTTTCCGGGAGCCATCGGACAGGCGATATCAACAATATAAAAGGGGGAAGTTAACGTGCCATCAGATTTAATAAAGCAATTGTTAGAGGCAGGGGTGCATTTTGGACACCAGACTAAACGCTGGAATCCAAAAATGAAGAAATTTATCTTTGGTTCAAGGAGCGGTATTTATATTATCGACCTTGAGAAAACCGAAGAGTGCATAAATAAAGCCAGGGATTTCCTGTTGGATATAACTTCAAAAGGCGAATATGTGCTTTTTGTGGGGACTAAAAAACAGGCGCAAGAGGTTATGCTGGAGGAAGCCAAGCGTTCGGGAATGTATTACGTGGCTGACCGCTGGCCAGGCGGGCTTTTGACGAATTTTTCGACCATCAAAAAGAGTATCAATCGTTTAAAAGAAATAGAAAGGATGCGCGAGGACGGAACCTTCGCTAAACTTACCAAAAAGGAAGTTGCGCGTCTTGAAAAAGAATTGGCAAAGTTGAATAAGAATTTTTCCGGAATCGTTCTTATGGAGCGTATGCCTAAGGCTGTTTTTGTGATAGATACAAGCAAGGAAGAGACGGCGGTAAAAGAAGCCAGACGTTTGGGAATACCCATTGTGGCTCTTATCGATACTAATTCTAACCCGGATTTGGTCGATTATCCCATTCCCGGCAATGACGATGCCACCAAGTCCATTAAGGCCGTAGCCAATATCATTACGGATACGATTATCGAAGGCAGGAAGAAATTCCTTTCTTATATGGCTCAAGAAGGCGTAAAGATTAAAGAAGAGGCAGGTAAGGCGGAAGAAGCGGTATTGCTGCCCGAAGAAGAGATTAAAATAAAAGAAATCGAAGAGATTGTGGAAACAACCGAACCTGTTAACGATGACGCCAAATCCGTAAAAAAAGGGCATATCAAGCCGGCTATAGATACAAAAGGCAAGGGCAAAAGAAAAGTGTAATATTGTTGGTTCTATTGTAGTTTGCGGATCAAGTTATTTAAAAGAAAAGAGGAGATAGAAGTGAAGATATCGGTAGAGTTAATTAAAGAATTGAGAGAGATTACTTCTTCAAGCGTGGCGCACTGCAAGAAAGCCCTTGAGGATACAAAAGGTGATATCAAAAAAGCGGCAGAATTGTTACGCAAGCAAGGTTTAGAGATTGCCGCCAAGAAACAGTCCCGCGCCGCTAAAGAAGGAAGGATAGAGGCGTATGTGCATCATGGTAATAAGGTGGGTGTTTTGCTTGAGGTGGACTGTGAGTCGGATTTTGTCGCCAAGAATGAAGATTTCGTTCGTTTCACCAAAGATTTGGCTATGCATATAACCGCGACTAGCCCCTTGTATATAAAGAAAGAAGATGTGCCGGCTGAAGTTGTTGAACACGAGAAGAACAAAGAAGATTTCTATAAAAATCATTGTTTGATGGAGCAACCTTTTGTTAAAGACCCTTCTATTGCGATAAAAGATTATTTAGGCAGCATTGTGGCCAAGATCGGCGAGAATATTGTTGTGCGTAGATTTACGCGGTTTAAGGTCGGCGAATAATACTAATGGGTTCAGTTTATAAGAGGATAGTTCTTAAGTTAAGCGGGGAAGCCCTTCAGGGAAGGAAAACCCACGGAATAGATCAGCAGGTTTTAATCTCCATTTCCCGCCAGATAAAAGAAATCCGCGATTTGAAAGTGGATGTGGCGGTAGTCCTGGGCGCTGGAAACATCTTTCGCGGACAGGAGAATACGGGCTCGCGCGGCCTGGATATGGATAGGTCTGTCGCCGATTATATGGGAATGCTGGCTACTGTTATTAACGGGTTGGCCTTGCAGGATTCGCTTGAAAAAGCGGGAGTTCCTACCCGGGTTATGACCGCGATTGAAATGGAACGCATTGCCGAACCCTATATCAGAAGGCGGGCCATACGCCATTTAGAGAAGGGAAGGGTGGTTATCTTTGTAGCAGGGACAGGCAATCCTTATTTTACTACTGATACGGCAGCCGCGCTTAGGGCAATGGAAGTTAATGCTAATGCCATACTTAAGGCGACGCAGGTAGATGGGGTTTATTCGGCTGACCCTTTGAAAGTTAAGAACGCTAAGAAGTTTACACAGTTAAAATATATCGACGTTCTCAAAAAAGGGTTAAAGGTTATGGACGCTACCGCTATTAGCCTGTGTATGGACAACAAGCTTCCCATTGTAGTTTTTAGTTTAGCGACAAAGGGGAATATTAAACGCGTGGTATTAGGCGAAAGAATAGGGACGATAGTTAGTTAGATTAAATAAAAAACTAAATTACTAAAGTAAAAGCCAAAAATTTAATGACAAATGACAAAATTCAAAACACAAAATAAATGTAAAGTCCAAATATCAAAACAAACATTTTGTTATTTGGAATTTGTCATTTAAATTTATCTTGAATTTTGAGTTTTGAACTTTGACATTAACAGTTTTGCTTTTTAATTGACGTATCAAATAGGGAGGTAGCAATGACTACCAGAGAAATATTACATAGCACCGAAGATAAAATGAAGAAGGCTTTTGAATCGGTAACCCGCGAGTTTTTAGAAATTCGTACCGGCAGAGCCAGTCCCGTATTGGTTGAGGGCCTGCATATTGATTATTATGGCACTCCTACCTTGCTTAAACAGTTGGCTTCAATTTCTTCGGCTGACGCGCATTTGTTGGTAATTCAACCTTGGGATGTATCTGCTATCGCTGAGATCGAGAAGGCGATATTGAAATCCAATTTAGGCGTAAATCCTTCTAACGATGGAAAGGTGATCAGGTTATCTTTTCCGCAGTTATCTAAAGAAAGACGCCAGGAATTAGCCAAAGAAATCCATAAAATGGCGGAGAATGGCAGGATATCCTTAAGGACAATAAGGCGCGATGCCAAAGAACATATTGAAAAGCTGGAGAAAGACAAGGTAATTCCTGAAGACGATAAGTTTCGTAGCGTAGATGAACTGCAGAAGCTGGTGGATAGATATATTGGTAAAGTCGACGAGCTTTTAAAGAATAAAGAGAAAGAAGTCCTTGAATTCTAAAATATATTCAGGTCTATAGTCAATAGTCTATAGATCATAGGCTACTGACCTGCGCTATAAGGTCAAAAAGACCTGAAGTTTTATCGTAAATTTGGGCCTCTAGCTCATCCGGTA
>DJWJ01000035.1:0-53431 GCA_002440965.1 Candidatus Omnitrophica bacterium UBA6233 | reverse complement strand
GTTCAAATCCTCTTCCGCCCATTTTAATTTTCCTTATCGGAAAATTAAAATGGCACTGAGCGACCGTAGCGAGGCGACAAGCCGAGCAGGGAGCGAAGTATCTGTTACCTATATTTTGCGACAAGGTATAACAATGCGGCACCTGGCGTTAAGAGGAATTGCGGCAGTGCGCATTAGGTAATGCGGGAGTAGCTCAGCTGGTAGAGNNGCGCAACCTTGCCAAGGTTGATGTCACGGGTTCGAATCCCGCCTCCCGCTCCAACATCGATATAGTATACAATTTGAAAGGAGCATCGTTATGCAAGTTATGGAATTTTTATCCAAAAAAGCTATTCTCACCGATATTCAATCCACTAAAAAAGAAGATGTCATTAAAGAGTTGGTTGACGCTCTTATAGCCGCCGGCGATATAGAAAAACGTTGTCGTGGCAAGCTCATCGAATCACTTATGGCCAGGGAAGCCCTTGGTTCGACCGCTATCGGCCAGGGTATTGCCATCCCGCATGCAAAATCTGACTGCGTGGAGAAACTGGTTGCCGCATTTGGCCTTTCCAAAAAAGGAGTAGATTTTGATTCTTTGGATGGTGAGCTGGCTTATATTTTCTTTCTCTTGGTTGCCCCTCAGGATTCTGCTGGACCGCACTTGAAGGCCTTGGCTCGCATCTCCCGGCTCCTTAAGGACAAATACTTCCGCGATACTTTGCGTAGCTGCGAAGACGATAAAGCTGTTATTAAAATTATCTCTCAGGAAGACGAAAAAAAGATATAATAGCCTTTCGCCGCCATTATATAGAGAAGCATAAATATGACTAAGAAGATTCATAGCATGCTTAAATGGTTTTATCCCGGCATAGGGCTTAAGCGTTGGATTGGTTTAAGTTTTTTCGGAGTTTTGCTATTGATTTTTGCCGCCAGCCATCTGCGCGCCGAAGAATTTTTGGGTATCCAGATTTTGGATTCGGTAATTCTATTCTCCGGAATTATAATTTTGATCCTTGGCGTAAAGCGCCTTATGCGTTCTTTTATTGCCGCGTTCGTGCCTTCTTCCAAAGGCATTGAACTTTTTGACATAATTTATCAAAATAAGCAGCTTTCGCGCGGCCCTAAAGTGGTAGTTATCGGAGGCGGGACAGGCCTTTCGGTCCTCTTGAGCGGCTTAAAGCAATTTACTACTAACCTGTCGGCAATAGTTACCGTTGCCGATGATGGAGGATCGAGCGGGAGGATCAGAGAGGAATTCGATATGCTTCCTCCGGGGGATATTCGTAACTGCCTCGTAGCCTTAGCCGATGCCCCGGTATTGATGCGGGATTTATTTCAATTCCGTTTCGATACTAATTCGGCGTTGTCGGGGCATAGTTTCGGGAATCTTTTTATAACGGTAATGACGCAGTTGACCGGTGACTTTGAGAAAGCTATTAAAGAAACGAGCAAGGTTTTGGCTCTTAGGGGCCAAGTTATCCCGTCAACTTTGAACAAAGTGGTTTTAGTCGCCGAGCATAAAGACGGTTCAACTACGGTAGGTGAAAACAAGATTCCTAAAACCCATCGTTCGATAAATAGAGTTTACCTGAATCCGGAGCAGTCACAAGCTACGCCTGATGCAATCAAAGCGATAGGGGAAGCCCAGATAATTGTCTTAGGCCCCGGTTCTTTATATACAAGCATTATTCCCAATTTGTTAATCCGGGAGATTACCGAAGCTGTCAGTTCTTCGCAGGCTCTTAAAGTTTATGTGTGTAATGCGATGACCCAGCCGGGAGAGACCGACGGTTTCAGTGCTTCGAAACATATTGAAGTTTTGGTCGGACATTCTCATCCGCGCATCATCGATTATTGCGTTGTGAATACGGGCGAGATACCTCAAAGTATACTCAAGCGTTACGCCCAGCAGGGTTCATTTCCGGTAGCTAACGACAGGAAGAAGGTTGAGGAGATGGGGTACCGGGTCATTGAAGATGATTTTGGGATTACCGAAGAAAGCGTAATCAGGCATGATCCGGAAAAATTAGCCAAGATTATTTTAGGTTTGATTGAGGAGATATAATTTTTTTATATGCCATTAATTAAAAAGCAAGTAATAGTAAAGAATAAATCCGGCTTACACGCGCGTCCGGCAGCTTTATTCGTTCAGGTGGCGAATAAGTTTGAATCCCGCATAACCGTTAAACGCGATAAAGAGGAAGTCAACGGTAAGTCGATTATGGGGATACTTATGTTGGGCGCGGAAAAGGATAGCGTTATTATTATCGAAGCTGAAGGAGACGACGCGCAGAAAGCTTTGGAAGAGTTGGGAAAAATTATTACCAATGAGGTTGATCGATGATTCAGATTAAGGGTATAGCCGCGGCCGGCGGTATTAGCATAGGAAAGGCGTATAAGGTAGGTAAAGAAGAATTTATTGTCCCCAAGGTGACTATTCTTGACGCGGATATACCTGTTCAGATACAACTTTTTGAAGAAGCGTTAATCCGCACCCGCCGGGAAATTATTGAGCTACAGAAGAGAATAAGCTCGGATATGGGGCAGGAAGAAGCCCAGATTTTCGACGCGCACCTGCTGGTTTTGGAAGACCGCATGCTTATCGAAGAAGTAATCTCTCGGCTTAAAAAAGACAAACTTAATGTCGCATTCATATTTCAGGAGGTTTTGAAGAAATATATTTCCGTTTTTGCCAAGATAGAAGACGAGTATCTTAAGGAGCGTATTGCCGATATAAATGACGTCGGCAAGAGGATATTGCGCAATCTGTTAGGCAAAGAAGCCAGGAGTCTGGGAGAGCTTAAGGATAGGGTGATTGTAGTAGCTCATGATCTTTCTCCTTCGGACACCGCGGCGATGCATAGAAAGAATGTCGCCGGGTTTGTCACCGACATCGGAGGAAAGACTTCGCATACAGCGATTATGGCTAAGTCTTTGGAGATTCCGGCAGTAGTCGGTGTTGAAGAAGCAACCATTAAAATCAATCAAGGCGATACGCTGATAGTCGATGGGGTTCTCGGAATTATAATTATAAATCCGGATGAAGAGACCCTTAATTCCTATCATGCAGCGGAAGCGAGGCTTAAGGGAGTAGCCGAGAAGTTCCTTTCGGCCAAGGATCTTCCGGCGCTTACCATTGACGGGAATAAAATTGAAATAAATGCTAATATAGAATTTCCTGAAGAGGTTCCGGCGGTCAAGCTGCACGGCGGCGAAGGCATAGGGCTTTATCGCACGGAGTTCTTTTATATGAACAGAAAGGATTTACCCACGGAAGAAGATCATTACCAGGCTTATAAATATGTAGCCGAAGAGATGAGCCCTTATCCGGTAATTATCCGCACTCTTGATTTAGGTGGAGACAAATTTTTATCGCAATTCCAGCTTCCGCATGAAATGCATCCGTTTCTAGGCTGGAGGGCGATTCGGTTTTGCTTGGCGCGCCCGGACATATTCAAATTACAGCTAAGGGCTATACTTAGAGCTTCGGTTTGCGGAAATCTTAAGCTTATGTATCCGATGATTTCGGGTATTGAAGAATTGAGGCAGGCGAATAAGATACTGGAAGAAGCCAAGGACGAGCTTAGGTCCAAAGGTATTCCTTTTGATGAGGATATTCAGGTTGGCGCGATGATTGAAGTTCCTTCGGCGGCCATGACGGCGGATATACTTGCGCAAGAAGCGGATTTTTTCAGCATAGGAAGCAATGATTTAATCCAGTATTCTTTGGCGGTTGACCGCGCCAATGAAAAAGTCGCTTACCTTTATGAACCGGCGCATCCTGCGGTATTAAGGTTAATCAAGAACATTATTGATTCCGCGCATAAAGCCAATATCAATGTCGGCATGTGCGGGGAGATGGCCGGAGAACCCAGTTTTGCGTTAATACTTTTAGGCCTTGGCCTTGATGAATTCAGTATGCCTCCCCAGGTAATACCTGAGCTCAAGTATTTAATTCGTTCGGTTTCCTTGAAGGACGCGCAAAGTATAGCCGTAGAGGCTTTAACTTTTTCAACCGGTACTCAGGTTGAAGAGTTTGCCCAGGCAAAGCTAAGGGAGATACTTAAGTAAGGGGCAAAAGTTAAATTTATTTTGAATTTTGGGCTTTGACCTTTGACCTTTGACATTAACGGTTTTATCTTAGTTAAGACAGTTATCTTAAAAAAGAGAGTGGTGGATGAAAGCAATAATACTGGCTGCCGGATACGCTACGCGTCTTTATCCTTTAACCAAAGAATATCCTAAGCCCTTGCTTAAAGTTAATGATAAGCCGATCCTTGACTATATTATCGCCAAGCTGGAAGCTGTAAAGCAAGTCGATGAAATAATCGTAGTGACCAACAGCAAGTTTATCTCCAAATTCCGCTACTGGAAAAGGGCAATCAGGACGAAAAAGAAGCTTACATTGGTGGATGATTTTACCAAGAGTAACAGCGACAGGCTCGGGGCAATCGGCGATGTGAGTTTTACGATAAACAAAAAACGTATTGATGAAGATATACTGGTTATTGGAGGGGATAACCTGTTTAGCGCAGGGTTAAATAAATTCTTAAGTTTTGCCGATAAAAATAAACCATCAGTTAGTATTGGAATTTTCAAATTGAAAGAATTAAAAGAAGCTTCGCGTTACGGCGTGGTCAAATTGAGCAGAAATGGGCGGGTAGTTGATTTTGAAGAAAAACCAAAGAAGCCTGAATCCAAATTAGTAGCAATGTGTTTATATTACATACCTGTCCGGCGTTTAGGTTTGATTAAGGACTATATGAAAATCAGGAACAAGGCCGATGCTACGGGTAATTACATAGGTTGGTTAAAGGACAGAGTTGATACTTACGGTTTTATTTTTCAAGGATCCTGGTATGATATTGGGGATTTTAAATATTTAACCGCGGCAAAAGATAATTTTGCTCAATAAGGGGGGAGTCATGACAGTAGGTCGTAAGCACTATTTTACTTCTGAGTCGGTGGGTGAAGGGCATCCGGATAAAGTTTGTGATCAGATATCAGATGGTGTATTAGATGAAGTTTTAAAACAGGATCCTTACGGAAGAGTAGCTTGTGAAACCTTTGTAACTATGGGCCTTTTGATCGTAGGCGGGGAAATCACCACTACCGCTTATGTCGATATACAGAAATTAGCCCGTGGCATTATCAAGGAAATAGGTTATACCAATCCTAAATACGGGTTTGATTATCATACTTGCGCGATTATTAATACAATCAACAGCCAATCTCCGGATATTGCCCAAGGCGTAAATACCGGCGGCGCAGGAGATCAGGGGTTTATGGTTGGTTTTGCCTGCCGGGAGACCGAAGAGTTTATGCCGCTGCCAATAATGCTTTCGCAGAAATTGGTGAGAAAGATGGCGGATATAAGGAGAAAAGGGGTATTAAAGTATTTAGGCCCCGATTGTAAATCTCAGGTTTCCGTGGAGTATCACGATGGAAAGCCTAAGAGAGTGGATTCGGTTGTTCTGGCTTGCCAGCATACGGAAGAGATTCTTGATTCCACCAAAGAAAAAATAACTAAGGCTGCCCGTCAGGAATTTGTTGACGTGATTGCTAAGCCTGTTTTAAAAGAATATATCGATAAAGATACAAAATATTTTATCAATGAAACCGGAAAATTCGTTATTGGCGGGCCGCAATCCGATACCGGTATGACCGGAAGAAAAATCGTCGTGGATACTTACGGCGGAGCAGCTGCTCCGGGTGGTGGCGCCTTCTCGGGAAAAGACCCGACCAAGGTTGACCGTTCCGCAGCTTATATGGCTCGTTACATCGCTAAAAATATCGTGGCTGCAGGATTAGCCGACAAATGCCTGATTCATCTGGCTTATGTTATCGGCAGGGCTGATCCTTTGGCAATTATGGTGGATACTTCCGGTACAGGAAAACTTAGCGAGCCGCAATTTATTAAATTAGTCCGCGATAATTTCGAACTTACTCCGCAAGGGATGATTAAATCCTTGGATTTATTGCGTCCTATATATAGGAAGACTGCTTGTTACGGCCACTTTGGCAGGACAGAGCCGGAATTTAGCTGGGAATCGACGGATAAGGCAGCGGTGCTGAAGAAGCAAGCGGCAAAATTATAATTAAATGACCAATCACCAAATCACAATGTCGAATGAAATCCCAATGATTCAATGTTCCAATTGGAACTTGGGATTTGAATCATTCATTCGTCATCGGGGCTTGGATATTGGAAATTAAACATACTTAAGGAGTTCTTATGAAATATGATGTCAAAAATATCGGCTTGGCTAAAAAGGGGGCATTAAGGATTGAATGGGCGTCTAACAATATGCCTGTTTTAAACCTGATCAAGCAGAGGTTTCTAAAAGAGAAGCCGCTAAAAGGCTTGAAGATTGCCGCCTGCCTGCATGTGACTACTGAAACTGGTGTTTTGGGCGGAGTATTAAAAGCTGGAGGAGCGGAAGTCTTTATCTGCGCTTCTAATCCTCTATCTACGCAGGATGATGTAGCTGCTTCTTTGGTTAGGAATTCAAGGATATCGGTTTTTGCGATAAAAGGCGAAGACACCAAGACTTATTATAGCCATATAAAATCAGTTCTTGCGGCTAAACCTGATATAACGATGGATGATGGCGCGGATTTAGTTTCTACTATTCATCAGGCGCCAGCTTCTGCGCACCCGAATATTATCGGCGGCACCGAAGAGACGACTACCGGGGTAATCCGTTTAAGGGCTTTAGCTCAAGAAGCCAAGTTACGCTATCCGATAATTGCGGTTAATGACGCTTTGACCAAGCATATGTTCGATAACCGTTACGGAACAGGCCAATCTACGATAGATGGTATCATCCGGGCGACAAACAAATTGCTGGCCGGAGCTGATTTTGTGGTTTGTGGCTATGGCTGGTGCGGCAAGGGAGCGGCCATGCGCGCTAGCGGTTTGGGCGCTAAAGTTATCGTTGTGGAAGTGGATTCTTTACGGGCGCTGGAAGCAAGCATGGATGGATTCCGGGTTATGCCGATTAAAGAAGCTGCTAAAATAGGCGATGTTTTTGTTACGGTAACCGGAGATATTAATGTTATAAGAAGAGAGCACTTCCAGTTAATGAAAGACGGCGCCATAGTAAGCAACTCCGGGCACTTTAATGTGGAACTGGATATCGCGGGTTTAGAGAAAATCAGTATAAGAAAAAAACAAATCCGTGATTTTGTGGACGAGTATATTTTAAAGGATGGGCGTAAAATTTACCTGTTAGGCGAAGGCCGGCTCATAAATTTAGCCGCAGCCGAAGGCCATCCCGCGAGTGTAATGGATATGTCGTTTGCCAACCAGGCTCTCTCTGCCGAATATATGGCCAAGAATTATAAAAAGCTGGAGAATCAGGTTTATAAAGTTCCCGATGATATCGATAAAAAGATCGCCGCTTTAAAATTAAAATCTTTAGGGATAAAAATAGATACCCTGACTTCGGAACAAAAGAAATATTTGTCCAGTTGGGAGATGGGTACGTAAGAAAGAGCAAATAGGGAGAGGCAAGAGATGGCAATTAAGAAAATAGCTGTATTGACGACTGGCGGAGATGCTCCGGGGATGAATCCGGCAATACGCGGAGTAGTCCGGTATGCGCTCTCCAATAAATTGGAGGTAATGGGCGTGTTCCGCGGCTGGTTCGGCTTGATCAACGAAGAGCTCAAAGTTATGAATCACCGTTCGGTTTCGGGGATAATCAGCCAAGGCGGGACAATCTTAAAAACCGCCCGTTGCGCGGAATTTCAAACCGAAGAAGGCCAAAACCGCGCCTTTGAAACGATAAAGAAGTACGGGATAGACGGATTGGTAGTTATTGGGGGTAATGGAAGCTTTGCCGCAGCGCATAAATTTGGGAATAAATATAATGTTCCTTGCGTAGGCATCGCAGCCTCGATTGATAACGATGTAAACGGCATAGATTATACTATTGGCGCCGATACCGCCATAAATACGGCGTTAAGCGCTATTGACAATATCCGCGATACAGCTACCAGTATGGAGCGGATCTTTGTAGTTGAGGTTATGGGCCGGGATTGCGGGTTTATCGCGTTGGCAGTGGCTTTGGCCGGAGGGTGTGAAGATGTAATTATTCCGGAAAGGCCGTTTGATTTAGAGGAAGTCTGCCATGATATAGTTCACGGAAATATTATAGGTAAGGTAAGCTGGATCATCATATTAGCCGAAGGAGCCGGCCACGCCGATGATATCGCCAAAAAGATCAATGAAATTACTACCCTGGAAACCCGGGCGATCACTCTTGGTCATATTCAGAGAGGCGGGCGCCCCACGGCGTTTTCCCGGGATTTAGCTTTGCATTTTGCAAAGGTAGCAGTCGACCTGCTTATCAAGGGAGATAAAGATAAAGCCGTAGGTTTGGCCGGAGGCAAAACTGTGAGTGTAGATTTTGCCACCGCAATCAAGAAAAAAGAATTGAATGTAGAGAATTTTTACGGATTAATCAAAACTTTAAGTTAGGAAACAAACGAAAGGAGAAGTTACTTACTATGGGCAGGAAAGCTGTGGGTATCGACAAAATCGTTACGGATCTGGTGGTTGCCGATGATGCCGCTACGAAAAAGGAATTAGCTAAAAAGATTTTAGCGATGAGTTATAAATTAGGGATTTACCCGGCCAGTATTCATGATTTTTATATGGCCCGCGGCCGGGGCGAATTCGGCGGTTTTACAGTGCCGGCGATAAACTTGCGGAGTATGACTTATGATTTAGCCCGGGCGATATTCAGAGTAGCTAAGAAGAATAATTCCGGAGCTTTCATTTTCGAGATCGCCAAATCCGAGATGGGTTATACCGCGCAGATCCCGGCTGAATATGTCAGTGTTATTTTGGGAGCCGCAATTAAGGAGGGGCATAAAGGCCCGGTATTTATTCAGGCAGACCACGTGCAGGTTAACGCCAAGAAATTTCAGGAGAACCCGGATAAGGAATTACAAGCCCTGCAGGATTTGATTGCCGACGCCATAGCTGCGGGTTTCTATAATATCGATATTGATTCGTCTACTTTGGTAGATTTATCCAAGGAAGATATCAAAAAACAGCAGAAGTTTAATTATGAAGTCTGCGCGAAATTAACCCAGTTTATCCGCCGCATTGAGCCAAAAGGCATAACTGTTTCAGTCGGAGGCGAGATAGGCGAAGTTGGGCATCAAAATTCGACTCCCGAAGACTTGCGCGCATTTATGTCCGGATACCGCGAGAAATTACGCAAAGGTTTGGTAGGGATTAGCAAGATTTCCGTCCAAACCGGAACGTCTCATGGCGGAGTTGTCAAGGCCGATGGTTCTATCGCCGAGGTAAAACTTGACTTCACCACGCTTAAAACGCTTTCCGGGATTGCCCAGCAGGAATTCGGGCTGGGTGGCGCGGTGCAGCACGGCGCTTCAACCTTGCCGGAAGAGATGTTCCATAAATTTCCGGAGAATAATACTTTAGAGGTGCATTTGGCTACCGGTTTTCAGAATATGATGCTGGATAGCCGGAATTTCCCCGCTGATTTAAAGAAGAAGATGTATGATTGGTTAACGGTTAATGCCGCAAATGAAAGAAAAGAAGGTGAGACCGACGAGCAGTTCTTCTATAAGGCGCGTAAAAAGGCCCTTGGGCAGTTCAAGAAGGAAATTATGGGATTAGCCCAAGAAGTCCGGGACAGCATAGCGGCAGAAATCGAAAATAAATTTGATTTTCTGTTTAAGCAATTGGATGCTGTCAATAACAATGCTTTGGCGGACAAGTATGTTACTTTGAGGCGGGTAATTTCAAGGCCGCGCAAGGAAGCAAAAGAGATTGTTCACGATGGAGAAGGCGCAGACTAGAAACGATTGATAGCTTCAGGTCGATAGCCAATAGTCTATAGTCGATATAAAATAAGGCTATTGACCATAGAGTATAGACCATTGACCAGTGGCTATTGGAGGTAAAATATGCGTTCTGATAAGATTAAAAAAGGATTGGAAAGGGTTCCGCACCGGGCGCTTTTGCACGCGACAGGTTTATCCAAAAAAGATTTGGATAGGCCGTTTATCGGTGTCGCCACTTCTTTTACCGACCTTATACCCGGGCATATCGGCATGCGCGATTTGGAGCGTTTTATCGAGCGCGGAATTTGTTATGGCCAGGGTGTGCCGTTTTTATTCGGAGTGCCGGGAATCTGCGACGGTATTGCTATGGGCCATTTGGGAATGTGTTATCCTTTGGCCTTGCGCGAAATTGTCGCCGACACAATCGAAACAGTCTGCAACGCCCACCAATTAGACGGGATAATTTGTTTAACTAACTGTGATAAGATTACTCCCGGTATGATTATGGGGGTAGCTCGTTTAAATATACCGGCGATAATTGTAACTGCCGGGCCGATGTTATCCGGGCGTTACGAGAAACGAAAACTTGCTTTCGTGCACGATACCTATGAAGGAATGGCCCGGGCAAAAAAAGGCGATATTTCACCGGAGGAGTTATCTTGTTTGGAATTAGAAGCTTGTCCCGGAGCCGGTTCTTGCCAAGGTTTATATACGGCTAATACTATGGCTTGCCTTACTGAAACTATTGGTTTGTCTTTACCCGGTTGCGGCACTGCTTTAGCCGCATCCGCAAAAAAACGCCGGATCGCCGAGGCTAGCGGTGAGCGTATCGTGGAACTGGTGAGAAAAAATATCCAGCCCCGCGATCTCATTACCCAGAAATCCCTGGAGAACGCTATTGTGGTAGATATGGCTTTGGGCGGTTCAAGTAATACTGTTTTACATCTTATGGCTATTGCTCATGAAGCCGGGATTAATTTAGATTTGAAGGCTTTTGATAAAATTAGCAAAACTACTCCGCACATTACCAGCTTAGAACCGGCGGGAACGCATTTTATGGAAGATTTGGAATATTCCGGGGGGATTCCGGCGGTTTTAAAGAGATTAAAACCCAAGCTGAATAATGTTTTGAATGTGAGCGGAGAAAGGACTTTTGACATTGCCGATAAGGCAAAGATATCCGACGAGGATGTAATTCGTCCGTTAAGCAAATCTTACCATAAGCAGGGCGGGATTGCGGTGTTGTATGGTAGTATTGCTCCGGAGGGCGCTGTGGTTAAGCAAAGCGGCGTAAGCGATAAAATGATGAAGTTTGTGGGCCGCGCCCGCGTATTTAACCGTGAAGAAGAAGCAATGCAGGCGATTATGAATAATAAGATTAAAAAAGGCGACTGCGTCGTGATTCGTTATGAAGGCCCCGCGGGTGGCCCGGGTATGCGCGAGATGCTTGCTCCGACTGCCGCAATTGTAGGTTTGGGGTTAGCGGATTCAGTGGCTTTAATTACCGACGGCCGTTTTTCGGGCGGGACAAAGGGCCCGTGTATCGGGCATATTTCTCCCGAGGCTTCCAGCGGCGGGCCGATTGCGATTTTAAAAGACGGGGATACGATTATTATTGATATACCAAATAGAAAAATAGAGGCAAAATTAAGTAAAGAAGAAATTGCTAAGAGATTTAAGAACTGGAAACCTGTTGCGCCGAAGATAAAAACAGGATATTTGTCCAGGTATTCAAGGTTGGTTAGTTCGGCGGATAAAGGGGCAATACTGAAGTAAGAGTTAAAATAAAAGTAAAACCACAATTTAAAGCCAAGAAGTTTAATGACAAATGACAAAAATCAAAGCTCAAAATAAATTCAAAATTCTAATGCCAAATATCAAAACAAATGTTTTGTTATTTGGAATTTGACATTTAGATTTATTTTGGATTTTGTGCTTTGGTATTTGACATTAACGTGTGCTTTTACATTTTGAGTTAAACTATGAAGGGTTCAGAAATATTCCTAGAGTCTTTAAAGCGCGAGGGTGTCGAGGTAATGTTTGGTTACCCCGGCGGACAGGTTTTGCCGATTTTCGACAGCCTTTACGATTCGGATATTAAATTTATCCTTACTCGCCATGAGCAGGGAGCAGCCCATGCGGCTGATGGTTATGCCCGCGCAACCGGAAAGGTTGGAGTGTGCCTGGCAACTAGCGGCCCGGGGGCTACAAATCTGGTAACCGGAATCGCTAATGCTTATATGGATTCTATCCCAATGGTAGCGATTACCGGGCAGGTAAAGAGTTTCTTGATCGGTAATGACGCTTTTCAGGAAGCCGATGTCACCGGAATTACCCGTCCGATAACCAAACATAATTATTTGGTTAAGGATGTTAAGGATCTGGCGCGTATAATCCGGGAGGCTTTTTATATCGCTTCTACCGGCAGGCCCGGCCCGGTGTTAATAGACATTCCGTCGGATATTCAGTTGATGGATGCGGAATTTATTTGGCCGAAGAATGTCGAGATACGCAGTTACAACCCGACTCTTTTTGGCCATCCCGGCCAAATCAAGAAAGCAGCCAAGCTTATCGCTGCTGCCAAAAAACCGATAATTTATGCCGGGGGTGGTGTGATTACCTCAGGCGCGCATAAAGAACTAAAGATGCTGGCGGAAAAGATCAACGCGCCTTTGACCTGGACTCTTATGGGTATAGGCGCGTTTCCGGCAACCCATGAATTATCTTTGGGTATGTTGGGTATGCATGGGACTGCTTACGCGAATCACGCGATTATGGAGAGTGATCTTATAATTGCGGTAGGCGCTCGTTTCGATGACCGCGTAACCGGCAGGCTCGACGCCTTTGCTCCTTATGCCAAGATTATCCATATTGACGTTGATCCGTCTTCTATCAGTAAGAATGTAAACGTGCATATCCCGATAGTCGGGGATGCCAAAAATATTTTGATTGAACTCTTAAGAGATATCAAGAAGGTGCCTAATACATGCGATTGGCTAAAGACCGTCGAAGGATGGAAAAAGAAGTATCCTCTGGTATATAAAAATGACGGAGCCCTTAAACCTCAATATATAATTGAGCAGATTTATGAGGTGACCGAAGGAGATGCTATTATTACTACTGAAGTCGGCCAAAACCAGATGTGGGCAGCGCAGTGGTATAAATATACGGCGCCGCGCACATTTATCTCGTCAGGAGGATTAGGCACTATGGGGTTTGGGCTACCCGCGGCTATGGGCGTTAAGATTGGCTGCCCGGATAAAACAGTCTTTGATATTGCCGGCGATGGGTCAATCCAGATGAATATTCAGGAATTAATGACCTGCGTTGCTAATAAAATAAACGTTAAGATTGCGATTCTCAACAATGGTTATTTAGGAATGGTGCGGCAGTGGCAGGAGCTCTTTTACAAAAGGCGTTACTCGCAGGTGGATATAACCAGCCCGGATTTTGTGAAACTGGCTGAAAGTTATGGCTGCGTTGGAATCCGGGTAACTAAGAAAGAAGAAGTCCGGCCTGCGCTTGAAAAAGCGATTGCCACGGATAATACCGTAATGATTGATTTTAAGGTTGAGCCTGAAGAGAATGTGTTTCCTATGGTTCCGGCTGGCCAAGCCATCAATCAGTTTATCGGAGGTTTGGCTTAACGAATGACAAATATCAAAATCAGAGTTTTGTCATTTGGTATTCGTAATTTGTGCTTATTTTGAATTTTGGGCTTTGGTATTTGACATTGAATTTTTTAGAGAGAGAACAAAAATGAGGCATACAATATCAGTTCTGGTGGAAAATAAATTTGGCGTTTTGGCGCGTATTGCCGGATTGTTCAGCGCCCGCGGATATAATATCGCTTCTTTGGCGGTTTCCGAGACGCTGGATCCGGCTATATCCTATATGACTATCGTGGTCGAGGCTAAAGACGCCAAGATCTTAGAACAGATAAAGAAACAACTGAATAAGCTTATTGATGTGATCACCATCACTGATTTTACCAAAAAAGAACATGTTGACCGCGAGCTTGTCTTAGCCAGAGTAAAATATTCGTCCAAAGACAAGAGCAAGTTGGAAAATGTGTTTAAGAAATATGTCGGAAAGATCATCCAGCATAAGGCGGATGTTGCGATTATCGAGGCAGTAGGCGAGGGCGTCCAGATTAAATCGCTTTTAGATGAATTAAGCAAGTTTGAAATTCAGGAGTTGGTTCGGACAGGGAAATTAGCGATAAGCAATTAAACAAAGACACCCCGCGCTGATCGGAATTGCGCGGGTGTTGTCTTGGTAGACAAGGAGGATTTACAAATGGCAAAGATTTATTATGATCAAGACGCGGATTTGAATTTATTGAAAAATAAGACAATCGCAATCATTGGTTGCGGCATTCAGGGCCGCGGCCAATCATTATGCTTAAGAGATTCCGGGATGCACGTGGTGGTTTCCGAGATGGCCGGAACACCGAATTACGAGCAAGCAAAGGCTGATGGGTTTACTCCTGTAACAGCCGCCGAAGCGGCTAAGGCAGCAGATATTATTCAGATATTGACTCAGGATCATGTGCAGGCCAAGGTTTATCAGGAAGCGATAAAACCAAACCTGAAAAAAGGCAAGGCGCTTTGTTTTTCACACGGTTTTAATATTCGTTTTAAGCAGATTAGGCCTCCGAAGAATGTGGATGTATTTATGGTGGCCCCTAAAGGGCCAGGCGCTTTAGTCAGAAAAATGTATGAAGAGGGCAAAGGTGTGCCTTCGTTAATCGCGGTTTACCAGAATGCAACCGGCCAGGCAAAAGATTTAGCCTTAGCTTACGCCAAGGCAATTAAGGCTACTACCGCAGGTGTAATTGAGACGACTTTCGACGAAGAAACAGAGACCGATTTGTTCGGCGAACAGGCAGTGCTTTGCGGCGGGGTAAGCGAGTTAATCAAAGCAGGTTTTGATACTTTGATTGAGGCAGGATACCAGCCGGAGATCGCTTATTTTGAAGTTTTGCACGAGTTAAAATTAATCACGGATTTGATTCAGGAAAGAGGTATCTCCGGAATGCGTAGAGGCGTTTCCAATACCGCTTGTTACGGGGATTTAAGCCGCGGCCCGAGAATCATTACGCAGAAGACCCGCAAAGAAATGAAAAAGATTTTAAAAGAGATTAAGACCGGAAAATTTGCCCGCGAGTGGATTAAAGAAAATGAAATAGGCAGGCCGAATTTCAATAAGTTGATATCCGACGGAGACAATCATTTGATTGAAAAGGTGGGAAAACAGCTAAGAGAAATGATGCCGTGGATGAAAAAGTAAAATTAAAACTTTAATGACAAATGACAAAATTAAAAATCCAAAATAAATCCCAGGCTCAGATGTCAAATATCAAAACCAAGGTTTTGTCATTTTAGTATTTGTTATTTAAGTTTATTTTGAATTTTGAGCTTTGACCTTTGTCATTTGGTGCTTATTTTGAATTTGGGTTTTGGTATTCGACAATAACTTTACATTGTGAGATTATGGAGAAAATAATAATATTCGATACTACCCTGCGCGATGGGGAGCAGGCGCCGGGGGCGTCCCTTACCCATCAACAAAAGCTGGAAATTGCTTTTCAGTTGGAGAAGCTGGGTGTGGATATAATTGAGGCCGGTTTCCCGATCGCTTCTCCGGGTGATTTTAAAGCAGTAGCTGAAATCTCCAAGGCTATCAAAAAAAGCGCTATCTGCGGATTGGCTCGCTGCCTTAAGCCGGATATCGAATCTGCTGCCAGCGCCTTGAAGGCGGCTAAAAAAGCGCGGATACATTTGTTTTTGGCCACTTCCAAAATCCATTTGCAATATAAGTTTAAAAAAGCCGAAGACGAAATTCTGATTATTGCTAAAAACGCGGTGAAACTAGCTCGCCGGCTTTGTGATGATATCGAGTTTTCTCCGGAAGATGCCACGCGTTCGGAGAGAGGTTTTCTTTTTAGCGTAATTGAGGCCGTAATCAACGAAGGCGCAAGGACTATAAATATTCCGGATACTGTTGGTTACAGCTATCCTCAGGAAATATTTTCACTGATTACCGATATAAAAAATAACGTTCCTAATATCGATAAGGCGGTAATTGCCATACATTGCCATGATGATTTGGGTCTGGCTTCGGCCAATTCTATCTCGGCAGTTTTGGCAGGGGCCCGGCAAGTCCACTGCACCATCAACGGCATAGGCGAGCGCGCCGGTAACGCTTCTTTGGAAGAAGTGGTTATGGCGATTAAAACGCGCAAGGATATTTTCGGTGAATTCTATACCGGTATAAATACCAAAGAAATATTCCGCGCTTCGCGGATGGTTAGTAATCTGACGAATTTTGTGGTTCCGCCGAATAAAGCTATTGTGGGAAGAAACGCTTTTTCTCATGAATCCGGCATCCATCAGGATGCGATTCTAAAGAACAGGATGACCTATGAAATTATTGATCCTAAAGATGTGGGTATATCCTCAAACCAACTTATTCTCGGGAAGCATTCTGGGCGGCACGCTTTTGGCGACAGGCTCAAAGCGTTGGGATTTCGCCTGGACGATGAGCAGTTGAATAGGGCTTTTGTCCGCTTCAAGGAAGTTGCCGATAAAAAGAAAGATATTTTTGACGACGATCTGAGGACGATTGTTGAAGATGAGATTAGCGTGGTTAAACCGCTTTGGCAGTTGAGCAGCTTTGAGGTTACCTCCGGGACAAAAATCAAACCGGAAGCTAAAGTAGTTTTGATCAAGAAATCGAAGAATGTATCCGGGGTTTCCTCCGGAGACGGGCCGGTGGATGCCTGCTTTAAGGCTATAGATAAGATTACCGGGTATAAAGCGAAGTTGGAAGATTTCCGGCTGGAGGCAGTTACTTCCGGCAAAGATGCCTTGGGACAGGTGAGCCTTAAGCTAAAGATAAACAATTCTATCTATAGCGGACGCGGTTCAAGCACAGATATCATAGAAGCTGCTATCCGGGCGTATTTGGATAGCGTCAATAAGCTAGGGGTAAAATGAGTAAAGGCCGTGTTTATGGTTTAGTCGGTAATCCTATCCAGCATAGCCTGTCGCCGTTAATGCACAATGCGGCTTTTTCCTTCCTGAAAATAAAAGCCAAATATAAATTGTTCCCTTTGGAGAGAAAAGAGCTTAAGCCTTTTTTAAACAATCTTAAGAAGAGGAATATCTGCGGTTTGAACATAACCATTCCTTACAAAGAAGAAGTCCTTCATTTGGTGGACGGTTATTTATCAAGCGCGGTTAGAGTCATATCCGCGGCCAATACTCTCATTGTAGATAAGTCCGGTAAGCTCAAATTGTGCAATACCGATTATCTCGGATTCACCGAGCATCTCAAGGAGCTTAAGATTGCTCCCAAGAGAGCCGCCATTATCGGGGCGGGGGGAGCGGCCCGGGCAGTCTGTTTTGCGCTGGGAAAGATGAAAGCCCAGCAGGTAGATATTTATGATATCGATAAATTCCGATCATTAGCCATTATGGAAAGGTTCAACAAGATATTTCCCAATACAAGATTTTTGGCGGCGCAGAATATAGAAGGGTTGAAATTAAGAGAAAAAGATATTCTAATCAATGCTTCATCCGTCGGAATGAAGGAAGCGGACCCGCTTTTGGTGGATCAATCCCAATTAAGCCCCGGATTATTTGTTTACGATTTAATTTATAATCCTGCCCGGACAAAACTGCTGAAATTGGCCGAAGAAAACGGGCTTGCGCATTCAAATGGGTTAGGAATGCTTCTTTATCAGGGAGTGGAGGCTTTCGATTTGTGGATATCTCCTGCCAAGACGCCGGTGGAGGTAATGCGTAAAGCATTAGAAAAAGGAGTGAAAAAGCTATGATCGGGAAATTAATAGTTTTTGTTTTTGGTTCTATCATCGGAAGTTTTCTGAACGTCTGTATCCATCGTATGCCCAAGTCCGAGTCGGTTGTTTGGCCGCGTTCGCACTGCCCTAAGTGCAAAAAAAGAATCCCCGGTTATGACAATATACCTTTCATAAGTTTTATCCTGCTAAAAGGCAGATGCCGTTTCTGCAAAGAAAAAATATCATTGCGTTATCCGCTTGTTGAGCTTCTGACCGCGCTTTTATTTTTAGCCTTCTTTATGCGTTATGGATTAAGTTATAATTTTTTCTTTTACCTGGTGCTTGCCTCCGCGCTTATCATCGCGACGTTTGTGGATATCGGGCATAGAATCATACCGGATGAAATCTCTATCGGAGGGCTTATTGTCGGGTTTATTCTAAATTCAATCAGAGGGTTTAATTTGAACCCTCTGACGTTTAGCTTTAAGCCAATGTTAAGTTCGCTGGCCGGGATAATCGTAGGCGGCGGCGTGATTTATCTGACCGGCTGGTTGTTTGATTTGGTTTATTTCAAATTGCTCAAAAATCATCCTATAAACGGAGAAGCCGAATCAATGGGAGGAGGAGACGTAAAGCTTTTGGCAATGATTGGCGCTTTTCTGGGCGCCCCTCGCGCGCTGCTTACTTTTTTCGTCGCCCCATTTTTTGGCGCAATCATCGGCCTGATTATTCTCACAACTAAAAAAGACCACACTATTCCTTACGGGCCATTTTTATCTTTTGCAGCATTGGTATCAATATTTTGGTCAGACAAGATATTGCGCCTTTTAATTCCTTAAGAAAATCAAGATGCCGCAAGCAAGCCAGCTAGAGTATTTTCTCTCCCACAAAAGGGCGGGGATATTGGTTCCGGTATTTTCGATCCATTCAAAAAATAGTTTTGGCGTCGGAGACTTAACGGATTTAAAGTCGGTTATTGATTGGTGCCGCGATACAGGTAACTCAATAGTCCAGCTTTTGCCGATGAATGATATGGGTAGTTTGTTTTGCCCATATGATGCTTTAAGCGCATTTGCGCTTGAGCCGCTTTATATATCCTTAGTTGATTTAGACCTGCCTAAAGATAAATCCATAAAAAGACAAATCGAAGCCTTGCGCAAGAACTTAAAATCCGATAAGAAATATGTGGATTACAGCGTTAAGAATGAAAAATTGCGCGTCTTGCGGGAGATTTTTTTATTGAACGCTGACGTTGACCCGGAAGCCTTTAGCCGTTTTAGGAGCGAGAACAGCTACTGGCTTTGGGATTACGCTTTATTTAAAACGCTTAAGTCAAAATTCGGGGAGAGCGCTTGGTATGATTGGCCGGTGGAATTTAGAAATCGCGATATAGATGCCTTGGATAATTTCCGTAAAGCCAATGCCCAGGAAATTAGATTTCAGGAGTGGGTGCAATGGCAGCTTTTTGAGCAGTTTAAAGCGGTTAAAGATTATGCCCAAAAAAAAGGAATTTTTATAAATGGAGATTTGCCTATCTTAGTTTCCCGTGATTCCAGCGATGTCTGGTCGCATCCGGAATTCTTTAAGTTGGAGTTTGCGGCGGGAGCTCCTCCGGATATGTATGCTGCCCGCGGCCAGCGCTGGGGAATGCCTACGTATAATTGGAATAAGATTTCCGATGACGGTTATCTTTATTTAAAAGAAAAGTTAAAATATGCGGAGAATTTCTATAACATTTTGAGGGTTGATCATGTTGTGGGGTTATTCCGCATCTGGAGTATCCCTTATAATGATTCGTTGGAAAATCAGGGTTTACATGGATTTTTTGATCCGGTTAATGAAGCAGATTGGGGAGAGCATGGCAGGAAGATACTGGACGTTATGCTTAAAAGCACAAAGATGTTTTTGTGCGCCGAAGATCTGGGGGTGATTCCCCAGGTTTGCACCGAGACGTTGAGGCAGTTGAATATTTTGGGCAATGATGTGCAGCGCTGGGTGAAGAACTGGAACATAAGCCATGATTTTCTCAAAGCCGATGATTACCGCCAGCTTTCCGTTACGATGCTTTCAACTCATGATACGACTAATTGGCCTGCCTGGTGGGAGAATGAGGCTGGCACAGTGGATGAGGATTTGTTCCGCCGTAAATGCGCTGAAGCAGGGATTGATTTTGGCCGGGTAAGGCCGGAACTTTTTGATTTGGTCCGCTCCTGCCACGCAAGGCTGCGCTGGAGAGAAGAGATTGATTCGGTAGATAGGCTTATTAAGGGACTGTCCCCGCAGGGGACTGTCCCTAAAGAACGTTTGGGAATTTTTATAAATTTATACGAGAATACCTATGGGGAGAAAGAGAAACTCTGGAAATTGCTTGAGATGGAAGGGCCAATGCGCGAGAAATGCGATAATGAGTTATTCCAGGCTATCCTGAAATTTAATCTGGCGGCGAGTTCTTTATTTTGCATCAATACCTTGGTTGATCTTTTGTATCTGGCTGATCTCTGGCAGGGTGATAGCTATCAATATAGGATCAATACTCCCGGCACAATCGGCGGCCACAACTGGTCCCTCAAACTCCCGCTTTCTCTTGAAGAATTACATAAGCACCCAGTCACTAAACAAATTCGTAAATTAATTACTTATTCAGATAGGCTTTAAATGCCGCTGTCAAGTTTCCTCGTTTTGGGCCGATTTTTCAATATTGTTTCTTCGTAAATTGACTTGACAAATCTAATTAGTATTGTATACTTTAATACAGAGAATTGTATATAAAGATACAATAAATTGTATGGAATATCGAATTGATAAACAAGGATTACTAGACAGATTAAGCGCTTGGAATGGCTTTGTAAAGCGGAAAGTGCATTTAATTGCTTGCGGCGGGACAGCTTTGACTCTTCTAGCTGTTAAGGCTTCAACTAAAGATATAGATTTACTCGTGCCTAACGAGGATGAGCATACTTATTTAATTAATATTCTGCCGCAACTCGGTTATAAATCGGTGAGCGGTTGGGGCTGGTCAAGGGATGATGGGTTTATCTTTGATTTATTTAGAGGCAACGCGGTGCATACAACACAATTGTTAGAATCGCCTTTAGAAAAAGAGAATCATATTCTAGTTAAAGAATTTAGCCACATTTACTTGGGGGTGCTTAATTATTATGACATAATAATTAGTAAATTGTTCCGGGGCACCGGTATAGATAACGATGATTGTTTGGCTTTATTAAAGAGTAAAAGAAACGAGATAGATATGGTTAAATTGGAAAAGCGATTCCGGGAAACAGCTTCTTATGATGTTTCGGAAAAGGTTGTCATTAAGAACTGGGAGCATTTTCTAAGATTAGCCGGTAAAGAGGGCGGATAAAGATGGGTAAAGACGATCTATTGAAAAGATTATCGGCATTGGGATTTCCGCTTTTAGAAGTTGAAAAAGAGGAAGAGGCTAACTCCACTCTTGCGGATTTAGTTAATTCTCATGACCTTAGGCTTTGGGAAGGTTTCCCGGTAGTTTTAGCTAATAGCTCTGAGAAAGGCCTGTTTGATTATAATATGGCGCAAAGGTTAGTTAAATCTCCAGATGACAGGGTGAGTTTTACCTTATTGATAATGTTGTCGCTGGCGCTCTATAAAACTTTAGGCTTAAATTTTGCTTGGGCGGATGCGTTATACGCATCCTTTAAAGATGAAGCCATGAGGAAGCAGTACGATAATTACTTATCGGCTTTTAAAGCTAAGCAGGATCTCGTTGTGCAGGCCGAACTAATGTCCAGCCAGAGAGTGAAGGAGACGTTTAATAATTATTTCAGGCAGGCGCAGGCGAATCTTAACGAACTTCTATCGATAAAAGAAGCAATGGGGCTTGAGTACGCGCTCGCGCAGGTTTTCTCTTCGAAGCAAAAGGAGCTATTTCTGAAGAAGCTGCGTAACGAAAAATTGACCAAAACCGAGAAAGAATATTTCTCGCGGGTAGTAAAAAAGAAAGTTTTGGCCCTTGCGAACCCCGAATTGTATCGTTTATCGCAAAAGCTGCTGCAAAATTTTTAACAGGTTAATTTAAATAATAAAAGGAAATTATAATGGCAATGTTGCAGGGAGTTGAATACTATATTTCCAAGCGCATGGGCAAGGCGATAATGGATTATAAGATGCTTGCTGATGGGGATAAGATCGGGGTGGCTGTTTCCGGCGGAAAGGACAGCCTGACCTTGCTGAGAATTCTTAATGACCGCCGGCAGTTTGTTCCGATAAAATACAGCTTAGTGGCAATACATATTGATCAGGGTTATCCTAAATCCATTTCTGCCAAGCTTAAGAAATATTTTGAGAAAGAAGGCGTGGAGTATCAGATTGTAAAAGTCGATGCTTTGCGTAAAACCAAGAAAAAAGATATAAATTGTTTCTGGTGTTCCTGGAACAGGAGAAAAGCCCTCTTTGAAACATCTGTTCGGCTTAAATGCGCTAAGGTTGCCTTGGGCCATCATATGGATGATATAATCGAGACGACTTTATTGAATATGTTCTTTCAAGGCGAGATATCCTCGATGAATCCTAACCAGGTATTGTTCGATGGAAAAATTACCTTGATCCGGCCGCTTGCCTATGTGGAAGAATATATGATCAAGCGTTTTGCCAAAGAAGAAAAAATCCCTCATGACACCTGCATCTGCCCGAATTCAGTCACTTCTAACCGCGCAAAAATGGGTAAGATTATTCAGGATTTAAAAAAGACCTGCCCGGACATCAAGAAAAACATTTATCGCAGCTTAAAAAGAATAAAGTCGGATTATTTATTGTAAGAAAATATCAGAGAGTGGTATAATAGCCCTATGATTTGGATAATCGGATTATCATTTTTGGTTTTACTTGCGATTGTTACTTTGTTGGTTTTTAAGCTCTCTTCGCAGGTGAATGAGCGCTTGAATCAGATGAACCAGTCGCTCCAAGAGGCCGGTAAGATCATCGGCTTAAACCTGGGAAACACCACCAATGTCTTTGGCAACGTTAAAGAGCAGTTAGGCAGGTTAGAGGAGACCAATAAGCAGATTGTGGATATCAGTAAGGATATTTCCAGCCTACAGGAGCTTTTGCGCGCGCCCAAGTTCCGCGGAGCAATGGGCGAAGTTTTACTGGAAAATTTATTATCGCAAGTCTTGCCCAAGGATCATTACTCAACCCAATACCGCTTTAAAAGCGGAGAGGCGGTGGATGCCATAATTAAACTCGGCGAGCGCATTGTTCCGGTAGACGCCAAATTCAGTTTGGAGAATTTTCAGAAGATGCTTGAGGCCCCGGATGAGCAGCTAAAGTCCGCCTTACGCAAGAAATTCATCCAGGATGTCAAGAATCGGATTGATGAAGTTTCCTCGAAATATATCCTGCCGCAGGAGAATACCTACGATTTTGCTCTGATGTATATACCGGCGGAAAATGTATATTACGAGATAATAATAAAAGAAGATATCTTTTCTTACAGTTTATCCAAAAAAGTAATTCCGGTTTCGCCGAATACAATTTATGCGTATTTGGAAGTCATCTGCCTTGGGCTAAAGGGCCTAAAGGTTGAAGAGAACGCCAAGAAAATACTAAAATCTTTAAGCGCTTTAGAGATCGAAATCGATAAATTCAAGGAAGAGTTTAATATACTCGGAAGCCACCTGAGCAACGCCAATACTAAATATTCGGATTCGCAAAAACGCCTGGAAAAACTCAGCGATAAATTGATTAATATCCAGGATACCAAGCAAATCGAAGCTAAATAATGATCCTTAGCGTTAAAGTCGTTCCCAAAGCCAGTCGGAATTTGGTCAAAGAAGATCCGAATGGCTTAAAAGTGTACCTGACCAAACCCGCGCAAGACGGGTTAGCCAATGAGCAGCTAGTCAGTTTATTGTCCGGGCATTTAAAAATAAAAAAATACCAGATAAAGATCATTAAAGGCGGTAAATCCAGGAATAAACTTGTTGAAATTACTCAAAAATCATAATCCTTTGGAAGGAGCAGTTGGGGAAAACGTAGTCAGCGCCTTCAGCTTAAAGACTAACGGCAACATGTCTTTATCTTATGGGGAGACAAGCAGGGCGCTTGAGAATCGTAAAAGTTTTTTAAGCTCTTTGGGTATCGACTATAAGGATTTGGTTTGCGCCAAGCAAGTTCATGGAAGCCATGTCCAATCTGTAAGTGAGGTTGATAAAGGCCGGGGCGCGCTAACTTGCGCTGCATCGATTCCGGACACCGACGGTTTGATAACCGATACAAAAGATTTGCCGTTGGCAATATTTACCGCTGATTGCTTGTCCGTGTTTCTGTATGATCCGCAAAGGCCGGCAATAGGTTTAATCCACGCTGGCTGGCGTTCTTCCGAAGCCGGCATCGTTGCCTGCGCAGTTAAATCAATGCAGGATAAATTCAATACCGACCCTGCCCGGTTAATTGTCGGGTTTGGCCCGCGCATAAAAGATTGTTGTTACGAAGTGGCAAGAGACTTTAAAGGTAAATTTAGCTTGGGGCTGGCTGAAAGAACAGGCAGCCTGTATCTTGATTTGGCGCAAGTTAACAAAGAGCAATTAACCGGTTTAGGCGTTAAAGAAAAAAACATCTTTGATCCGGATTTTTGCACCTTCTGTTCTAACGAAGAATTCTTTTCTTTTCGGAAAGAAGGAAAAGCAACCGGCAGGATGCTTTCGGTCATAATGCTTACTGAATAGATGATTCATATCCCGAAATTTAAATTGGATTTTGTTCTGCATACTTACAATACTACTTTAGAGGCAGTCAAAACTTCGCTGGCTGAATTCGGAGAGAAGCTGGATGTCGCCGAAGTGGTTGATGCTTCGCAAAAAGGGAAGAACTTTAAGATAAATATAAATACCGAAGATCCCACGGTTGTTTTTGATGTCTGTTCGCAATTCGGCAGAATAAGGTCGGTGAAGGTAGAGGACGAAGGAGGAAAATAATATGCAAAAAGTTTTGATAGTCTATTATTCGCGGGGAGGAAATACCAGGAAGATGGCGGAATTGATTGCTGATGGTGTAAAAAGTGAGAGCTTGGATGTAACGGTTAAGGATGTTAAAGACGTAAATGCGGATGTTTTATTGCAATATGACGGCCTGATTTTTGGTTCGCCCACTTATTACGGAAGTATGTGCGCTGAAATAAAAAAGCTCTTTGACGACTCAGTCAAGTTTCACGGGAAATTGGACGGAAAAGCAGGCGCGGCATTTTCTTCCAGCCGAAACATTGCCGGTGGAAACGAAACCGCAATTCTGGATATCTTGAACGCCATGCTCATACATGGTATGATTATTCAAGGTGATTATTCAGGCGATCATTATGGGCCAGTAGCGATAGATTCTCCTGATGAGCGTTCGGCCAAAGAATGCTTGAGAATGGGCTCCAGATTTGCGAAGTTAGTTAAAAGGTTATCAAAGTAAAAATTAAATGACAAATGACAAAACTCAAAATCCAAATATCAAAACCAGAGTTTTGTCATTGGGTATTTGTCATTAATATTACAATGTCCATTATAATATTTATAACTGCTTCTAATGAAAAAGAAGCTAAAAAGATAGCAACCATGCTTATAAAGAATAAGCTGGCTGCTTGTGTCAATATCGTTGACGGAATAAAATCGCTTTTTTGGTGGAAGGGTAAAGTTGATCAGGCAAAAGAAACATTGCTTATTGTAAAATCCCGAAAAGAAAAATTTAATAAGCTCGTGAAGCTGGTCAAGGCCAACCATAGTTATGCTGTCCCGGAGATAATCGCTGTTCCGATAGCCTGCGGTTTTAAGCCGTATTTAAATTGGATAAATGAATCTGTCCGGTAGCCCGCTCGATTATATTTTTGCCTTTGCAGGAGGAGTGCTTGTCAGCCTTACTCCTTGCATCTATCCGTTAATCCCGGTTACCGTTTTCTACATAAGTTCCAAAAGCGGCAGTTCCCAAGCCAGGGGCTTCGGATTAAGTTTAATTTTTGTTACGGGCTTAGCGGTAACTTATTCTGTTTTAGGTTTAATCGCTTCGCTCGGCGGAAAGATTTTTGGTGTAATAAGCGCTAATCCTTTAACCCTGATAATCGTAGGTTTAATTATTCTTTTATTCGGAATAAGCATGCTTTTGGATTTGTTTAATTTATCCTGGCAGGGGCCAAGAGCCGATACCGCAAAGAAAGGTTATTTTTCTACCTTTTTATTGGGGGCTTCCGCCGGTTTGGTTGCTTCTCCTTGTTTGACGCCGGCATTGGCTTCGATTCTTGCTTATGTATCTACCAAGAGAAACATCATTTTTGGGATGAGCCTGCTTATGGTTTTTGCCTATGGCATGGGTTTAGTTTTGATTCTTGCCGGAACCTTTAGCAGTATATTGATTAATCTTCCCAAGTTGGGGAAATGGGCGGTTTATGTCAAGAGAGCCGGTTCTTTAATAATTATGGTTTTAGGGGCATATTTTATTTACCAAGGCGTGAAAGGGTTTTAGCCGGATGAAAAAATACAAAATAATTATAATCTTACTGCTGTTTTTTGTTTCCTTCGCTTCTTTAAATTACGCTGCTCAAGACAGCTTAAACAGCTTTGGGGTGGCTCCAGCTTTTCAATTGAGGGATTTAAATGATAGGGTAGTTTCTTTGAGCGATTATAAAGGCAAAAAAGCGGTTATGCTGTTTTTTTGGACAACGTGGTGCCCGTATTGCAGGGAGGAGCTGAATGTGTTGAATCAGGAATATGCTTCATTGGCTAAAGATTCCATCGAACTCCTGGCTATAAACGTAGAGGAGCCCAAATATAAGGTGGAGAAATATATCAGGCATTATAATCTTGGTTTGGAAGTGCTTTTAGATTCAGACAGCCTTGTTACCCGGGACTATGGCCTGATGGGAGTGCCGGCTTATTTTGTGATTAATAAATCCGGAGAGATAGTTTCAGCAGGAAATCATTTCCCTAAAAATGCGATAAAAGAATTGGCCGGCAAATAGTTTACGCCCGGCCTTAAAGGGCGCTGGCCGCGCAAAAGGAGAAAAATGTTTGATAAAATGAAACAATTGATGGATATGCAAAGAAAGATGCAGGATGTCAAGCGCCAGCTGGAAAGCGCCACTTTCGATATTTCAAGTTCCGATGGTTTAATCAAAATTACCATGAACGGCGCTCAAGAGGTCAAGGATGTTACGATACAGGCTGATTTGAAAGTTACCGATAAGGCCATTCTTGAAAAAGCCGCCAGAGACGCGTATAATAAGGCGATAAAGCGTTCTCATGATTTGGCCGCCGAAAAGATGCGCGGCGTAACCGGCCTGAATTTACCCGGCCTTACTTAAAAAAAATGAATAAGAAAGTTTTGGAACTTCTAAAAGCCCGTGAATTTGTCAGTGTGGCTACCTGCGACCTTCAGGGAAGGCCCAACGCCGCCCCGAAGTTTATCCTGAAGCTGGAGAATAATTCTATTTATCTGGTGGATTATATTATCGGCAGGACATTCCAGAACATCAAAGTCAATCCGAGGGTTTCCATCTCTTTTATAGATAGCAATGCTTTGATGGGTTATCAGCTGAACGGTTCGGTTAAGATAATTGGCAACGGGCAGGAATATGACTCTTTGGTCAAAGATTTATCCCGGAAAGAACTGGAATTATCTACCCGTCGTATAATCGAGGGAGTTACCAAAGGCAAATCCCATGAAGGATTTGAGCTGGGGATGTCGGAGAAATTCGTTATATTAAAAGTAAAAATCGAAGAAGTTGTGGAGATTGCTTCAAGCGGCTCATTAAAAAGAGAAAAGATATGCGAGTGATGAAGGGGTTGGCTACCGGAGTAGGGAGCCTCCCGTACACCGATGCGGCAAGCGCTTTGGACCTTATCTTTAAATATGTTCCCGGCGTCCCTTTCTGGCCGCAGCTGCCTAAAAGAGATTTTCGCGAAGGTATGGTGGCGCAATTCAGCGAAAATCTGCCTTGCTTAAGGATCCAAAATACGGATATTATCTTTGACCCTAAAAACAGGGAAAAAGAACTGGAAGCTTTTTATGAAAAGGTTATCTTCGAGGATTTGGATTATTTCCGGATAAGCGATAATTTTGCCTTGGGTTTGCACAAGTTTTACCAGAGGCTTGGGGATTCTGATTTGAGCAGAATCGATTTCATCAAAATCCAGGTTACCGGGCCGTTTACTTTTCTGGCGAGCATAAACGATGAAAACGGGGTGTCGCTTTTATATGACCGGATATTCCGGCAGGCTATAATAAAAGCCTTGAATATGAAGTTGCGCTGGCAGGTTCAATTATTCAGGAAGTTCGACAAACCGATAATCGCGTTTATCGACGAGCCGTATTTGGCTGCTTTCGGTTCAGCTTATGCGCCTATAAGCAGGGAAGATGTTATAAATGGATTGATTGAATTCGCTGAAGGCCTGAGCAGGGATGTTTTATTGGGCGTGCATTGCTGTGGCAATACCGATTGGTCTATGTTTATCGATACTCCGGGCGTCGGGCTTATTAATTTCGACGCCTTTGGTTTTCAGGATAAGTTTATCCTCTATTCCGAAGGCCTCAAAAGCTTCCTGAAAAGAGGGGGGATTATTTGCTGGGGCATCGTGCCTACCCAGGAATTTGGCGCCGGCGAAAACGCGCAGGCATTAACTGCCAGGCTTCGGCAAAGCATAGATGAACTGGTAAAAAAAGGCCTAGAGGAGAAATTGTTGTTGGAAAGCCTGATGATTTCTCCTTCTTGCGGTTTGGGGACTCTTGAGCCCCAAAAAGCAGAGCAGATTTTGAGGCTTCTTTCCGAGGCTTCCGCTTTTATCGGGAAAAACCTGTAAAAATAAAATATTTGACAAAAGACGAGTTTGGTTATATATTACTTAGACATTTTCGCTTGCCAATCGGAGCTTGAAGAATAAATGAAGGAAATAAGAATACATGCCCGCGCAGGTCAGGGCGCAATCACTACCGCGTCGTTATTAGGTTACGCCTACTTTCTGAAAGGCCTTTGCCCTTACGCCTTTCCTAGTTTTGGCGCTGCCCGTATGGGCGCTCCGATGAACGCGTTTGTGCGCGTGGATTCCCAGCCGGTCCGCTTACGCAGCCAGATATATGAACCGGATTACGTTATTATCGCCGACCATACCATTATGCGCGGTTATAACTGTTTTTCCGGGCTTAAGGAAGACGGTATAGCTATTATCAACGGTAAGGAAGAGCAGGTTTCTGTTCCCAAGCTTAAGCCTAAGCAAAAGGTTTTTGTCGTTCCGGCCAACGAGATTGCTTTAAAATATATAGGAAGGCCGTTGGGAAACACCGCTCTCTTAGGCGCTTTTTGCGCGGCTACCGGAGAGTTGACTTTGGATGACTTAACCGCGGCTATTAAACATAGATTTAGCGCCAAGCTTCAGGAAGGCAATATCAAGGCTGCGCAAGAGGGATTTGATTTAGCAAAGAGTAAAATCAAGGGGTAAATTATGTTTGGTCCATTAATTTGTAAACCGGGTTCGAGCAAAAATAATAAGACCGGTCCCTGGCGCACCGAGAGCAGGCCGAAGTTTTTAAAGACTAACTGTATTGCCTGTAATATGTGTGTGGTAGTTTGCCCGGAAGCTTGTATCAGCGGCCAAGGCAAGAACACGTATGATGTTGACCTTAATTATTGTAAAGGTTGCGGGAATTGCGCGGCAATTTGCCCCAAGAAAGATATTGAAATGGTTAAAGAAGAGGGAGCGTAATGAAAGAATTGCTAGAAGGCTCAATGGCAGTAGCCGAGATTGTCAAGCTTTGTAAGCCCGGGGTTATCTCTGCCTATCCGATTACTCCCCAGACGCATATAGTAGAAGAATTGGCCCAGATAGTTGCTGACGGCCACTTGAATGCCCAATTTGTAAATGTGGAGAGCGAACATTCCGCCGCTTCCGTAGTTTTAGGCGCGGTGGCGACAGGCGTGCGCGCCTATACCGCTACCAGTTCTCAAGGGCTGTTTTATATGGCCGAAGTCCTTTATAATATCGCCGGTATGCGTTTACCGGTAATTATGACTACGGCTGCCCGCGCGATTTCAGCTCCGATAAATATCTGGAATGACCATCAGGATGTGGTTTCCTTGCGCGATGCAGGCTGGATCCAGTTGCACGCTGAAGATATACAGGAAGCAGTGGACTTGCATCTTATCGCTTACAGGTTGGGCGAAGATAAATCCATAATGCTTCCGGTAATGGTCTGTATGGACGGTTTTATCCTCACCCACGGTATGGAAACCGTGGATATGCCTACGCAGGAACAGGTGGATAAATTCCTCCCTCCTTACAAAGCTCCTTATAAATTAGACATCGAGAACCCTTTGACTTTAGGCCCGCTAGTCGATCCGGAATATTATATGGAAGCCAGATACGCCCTTAATGAAACGCATAAAGAAGCCCTGGCGCTTATTCCCAAATTGACTGCGGAGTTTGCTAAAGTATTCGGCAGGACTTACAATGGTTTAGTCGAAGGTTATCAGTTAAAAGACGCCGAGAAGGTAATTGTGGCGATGGGTTCAGTTTGCGGAACGATTAAAGAAGTCATCGATGAATTACGGGCCAAAGGCAAGAAAGTCGGCTTGCTTAAGATTACATCTTTAAGGCCGTTTCCGGTTAATGCCATTTATGATGCTTTAAAGAATTCCCCGAAAGTGGCGGTTATTGACCGCGCGTTATCTTTAGGGTCTTTTGCTCCTTTATCCGCGGAAGTTAAAGCGGTATTTTTTGGCAAGACCAAAAAGCCCCAAAATATAAGCAGCTTTGTAGTCGGGATGGGTGGACGCGACATTACCAAAGATTCGATTAAAGAAATCTTCCGGCTGATGAACGGTAAGGACAAGCAGACGGAATTTATAGATTTAAAGCCAGAGCTTTTAAAGGAGAATTATGAGTAAGACGTTATTTGCTCCGGGGCATACTGCTTGCGCGGGTTGCGGCCAGTCTATGGCAGCGCGCCTGGTTTTGGATGCGGCCGGCCCAAACACCATTATCGTAAATAATACCGGATGCCTGGAAGTCTTTTCAACCAAGTATCCTGAATCCTCCTGGGAAGTTCCTTTTATCCATTCGCTTTTCGAGAATGCGGCCGCGGTTGCTTCAGGAGTTGAGTCCGCGATTAAATATTTAGGTAAAGCCGATAATATCAATATAATCGCCCAGGGCGGAGACGGAAGCAGCGCAGACATTGGCCTGCAGGCGCTCTCCGGGATGCTTGAGCGCGGGCATAATATTTTGTATGTTTGTTACGATAACGAAGCGTATATGAACACCGGGGTGCAAAGAAGCGGGCTTACGCCTTTTGACACGAATACTACGACGAGCCCGGCGGGTATTGCTTCTATCGGAAACCTGCGCCCGAAAAAACCGATGCCTGAAATTGCCAATGCCCATGGTATTCCTTACGTGGCTGTAGCTTCCAGCGGTTTTGGCCAGGATTTACAGAGAAAAGTAAAAAAAGCCCTCTCTATAAAGGGGCCGAAATATATTCAAGTGCATGCGCCCTGTCCGTTAGGCTGGAGGCATGAGACAAACCTGACTATACAGGTTGCCAAGCTAGCCGTTGAGACAGGATTGTATCCGTTGATAGAGTATGAAAACGGAGCCTTAAGCGGCCGCAGGCAGATTACGCCTAAACCAGTTGAGGAGTATTTAAAGACGCAAGGCAGGTTTAAGCATCTGTTGAATAAGCCGGAAGAGATTAAAAAAATCCAGGATATCGCGGATAATAATATAAAGAAGTACGGATTAAGGGCAGAGGCACAAGGAGTTTAAAACAGATCCCTCATCCGCCGTTGGCGGATTCGGGATCAATTTCCCGACGAAAAAAGAGCGGGGAAATTGAGGAGGTGCGCAGATGGGAAAACAGGCAAGGGCAATCGTAGAGTTGAGCCTTAAAGACCTTGTAAGGGATTTGAACAAGGCTTATTGCGATGAGTGGTTAGCTTATTATCTTTATTGGTATATGGCGCAGATTGTTTCCGGCAAGGCCTATGAAGACGTAAAAGAAATGTTGGAGAAAATTGCTAAGGATGAGCTGGAGCATGCTACGGAAGTGGCGGATTTAATCATTAAGCTGGGGGATTCGCCTACCGCCAATCCTATGGATCTGGAGAAGAATGCCAACGCTCCTTATCTTATGCCTCCGAAGAATACCGCGGATATCAACAGGATTATCCGTATTGTTACCGAGGCGGAAGCCGGCGCAATCGAAGTCTACAACAAGATTGCCAAAAAGACTTTCGGCAAAGACAACGTTACATATCAGTTGGTTACCCACATATTAGCGGAAGAAGTTGACCACGAAGAGATGTTTGAAAATCTATTGGAAAGGTAAGCGGAGGAGAATATGTCAAAAGTTACCATTGATTCTTCTACCTGTGTTGGCTGCGGATTATGCGAACAATCCTGCCCGGAGGTTTTTGAACTGCAGGGAGACGGGGTTGCTCACGTGAAAAGCCAGAATTGCGCAAGCTGTAATTTGCAGGAAGTTGCGGATAGCTGTCCGGTAAGTTGTATTAAGGTAAACGAATAGGTTTCGAAGTTATAAAAATAAAAGGGACGGTTCTATTTTATAGAACCGTCCCTTTTATTTAGCGGGCTTTATTCTTTAATTCTTCGAAGAATTGATTGAATCTTTCTTCTTTTTTCTGTTCGAGGGTTTTTTGTTCAAGCGAGGACTTCTCTTGCGAGTATTTTTTTTCGTCCCGGGGAGAAAGCGTTTTAACCTTGATTATATAAAATCCCGAAGCAGCCTTGATTATCCGGCTGGCTTCTTGCGGTTTCAAGCTTTTAGCATTCTCCCAGAAGATGTCTGTTGACCCCAATTCCGGGATTTGAACCCCGAATTTAAAAGGAGCAGTTTCCTTTACATTCAGGCCGCTTTTTTGGACCGCTTGGTTGAAATCAGGGTTTTTGCTAAGTTCCTGCGCGCATTGGTTGATTTTCTGTTCCGCGATTTTCCAGGCCTCGGCATTCACAAACGCGTCTTTAACTTTTTGTTTTACCTGCTCAAATTCGGGAGTATAAGTTTCTTTTTTATCCTTGATGCGCAGTATGTAATAGGATCCATCGGTTGCGATAGGAGGGCTGTGTTTCATTTGCTCCAGTTTAGAAAGTATCTCCGGAGTTGAGGCGAGCCACTCGATTCCGGGGACAGAGTCGCCTTGCGCAAAGAACCCGGTTTGCTTAAGCTCTATTTTCAAGTCTTTGGCTATCTTTTCCAGAGAACCGTTTTTATCCAATAATCCGGATGCCTTTTTGGCGTCTTCGATTGAAGCGATACAGACGTATTCGATGTTGAAAGAAGCCGGCTGTTTGAAATTCAGGCGGCTCTTTGCAAAATATTCCTTGAGTTCTTTTTCCGCCGGTTTCATCCCCTTGGCAAAATCGCTTGGGATGCCGGCGATGTAGTAAATGCTTATCTGTTGATTTTCTTTGTCGAATACAAAGGCAATTTCTTTATCGTCAACCGTAAGGCCGTCGGTAACCTGTTTATAAAGCTTATTTAAGATTAAACTTTGACGGGTTTGCTCTTCGAAGACGCGCGCCTGCAGCCGGAAAACATATTGAAGGGTTTGGTTATAAATTTTGTCGTCAAAGCTGCCCTTATACTGGAAAAAGGGATAGCTTTCGATTAGATCGATTACTTCTTTGTCGCTTACCTTGATATGCCGTTTCCTGGCCTCCGCAAGCAACACCAGCCGGTCCCAGGCTTGAGATTCAAGGTTCAGGTATTTTTGCACCTCGGGAAGTTTATCCCCGAATCTCATTATCGCGGCGGTGGTTACCGCGCTCAAAGAATCCTTGAATTCCGCGCCGCTAACCTGGCGGCCGAATATCTTGCCTAGAGGCCTGCTTTCTTCCCGGCCGCGGAACGCTCCGCTAAAACCCCAAAAGGTGAAAGCGGGGATAATGATTATAGCCAACCCAATCCATACTTTTTTTGCGGTTTTCCTATTGCGCAATAATTTAAGCATTTTTAATCCTTTCTTTTATCCGTCAATTATAAAACAAAATACCGGGATTGTAAAGCAGGGATGGTTGGTTTAATTGAAAGAGGAATTATTCCAGAAAATAGCGGAGTTTCTTTTTGTAGATTGAGGCGAATTCGTTCAGCTGGACAGTATCCAAACGGCGCTGCCCGGATTCGATTTTGGAGATGTAGGATTGGGTCTTGCCCAGTTTCTCGGCTACTTCAGCCTGCTTAAGCTTGGCTGCCTTGCGCGCTTTAATCAGGCGGCTGACTAAGTCTTTATGGGCTTTGGTAAAAATTGTTTTATCCATTTGCTTGACACCTCTAATTTTCTATGTTACACTCTTTTTATTAATATTCCAAAATGGAATATTAAGAGAGAGGCAGATATGCGGAAAGGAAATCAGGATGCCTAAACCAAAGTTTCTTTTACTCCTGCTAAGTTTTAGCTTAATTGCTTCTTTTTCTAGCCTTGCTGAAGATACTTTGACCATTACCACCTATTATCCTTCCCCCTACGGAAACTATCGGGAGTTAAGAGCCAAGCGTATAGCCATAGGCGATAACTATATTCAGGGAGGCACCTACGATTGGGAGGAGTCAGATAGCGATGGAGGGGAGATAGATTATGCCGCTGACCTGGTAGTAGAGGGCAATGTAGGGATAGGCACGGCGAATCCGGGAACACGTCTTGAAGTCTACAATGGTACGGCTGTTGAAGAAACAGCGATTAAAGTTAATAATCAAGCTAACGATGGCTATGCAGCAAAATTAAGCTTGGCTAATGCCGCTAATGTCCAATGGGATTTAAGAGTTGGTGGCAGCGGCAGAGGCGATTATTCAAATAGTGCTTTATCTATAGAGGAATTAACCACAAATCATGTAGGAACGCGGTTAATCATTAAACAGGATGGTAACGTTGGGATAGGGACAACCAGTCCCGGAGGAAGATTACACGTCCATCAAGATTCAACTAATGCTAATCTGGTTGTTACTGGAAACTTTGCTCCTGAGCTGCGTATTGCAAGTAGCGCTAGTGATCTTTCCACTTCTGTAACTTTTGGCATGGCAACAGGAGCAGGCCATTACTTAGGTAATGCTGCTAGTGGAGATGCCATTGTTCTCTCTAGAACCGGAAATATCCTGTTTGGGACTGATAATAGCACAGAAAGAATGCGGATTAGTAAATCATCCGGCAACGTCGGCATCGGGACGACGAATCCCTTAGCTCTATTAAATGTTTTAGGTAGTAAGACGGGAAATTGGGTGGCTAGAATTGAGAATACAGCTAGCTCAGGACATGGTTTGGTAATCCAAGCTGGTAATAGTGCTAGTGATTATAGTTTTGTCGTTAATGACGGAGCTAGTTCTAAAACTTTTTTTGCTGTTTTGGGCAACGGCAACGTTGGGATAGGGACGACGCCAACCAGCGCTAAATTAGAAGTCAAGGGCAGTGGTACTACAAGCGCCACTTATGGACTTATTGTCGAAAAATCAAATGGCACCAGTAATTTTCAGATTCGGGACGACGGTTATGGCTATTTGGCGGCCGCTACTTGGGCTTATGGTTCAGACCGACGCATGAAAGAAAATATTAGCTATCTGAAAAACACCGGAGCACTGGCAAAAATCATGCAGCTCAAGCCGGCGCGGTTTGATTACATTCAGGGAGCAAAAAATCAACTGGGTTTTATCGCGCAGGACGTGCAGCAAGTTATACCAGAGGCCGTTTCTATCGCTAATCCCGATACCGGAATGCTTGGACTCAAAACGGATTTCATTATTCCTTATTTGGTCAACGCTATAAAAGAGCAGGAAAACAAAATATCCATCCAGGATGCAAAGCTCGACGAGTTAGAGAAAGCGAATAGAGCGCTGAAACAGCGTTTATCCTCCATCTGAAGGAACCAGTCGAACTATAAAAATCTTTTCTTATACCATACCTATTGTTGCCTCTTGATATAATAATAACCAAAATAATTATATACTGCATTCCTAAGTGCCTTTTATTGCCTGCGTCTGCTATAATTTATTTTAATAAATTGCGATTTCCCAAAATTTGGATATAATAAAGCTATGCAATACACCCAAGGAAATATAGGCAGGATTTTCTTGCTGAAGTTTGAGGATGACGATATCCTTCTGGATAAGCTTTCAGAGTTCCTGAAAAAAGAGAAGGTCAAAACCGCTGCTCTGGTTTTTATCGGGGCGCTTAAAAAAGGGGATTTGGTTACCGGCCCCAGAAAACCGGTCATTCCCCCCGAACCCAATCAGGTTTACTTTAGCGGCGGCTGGGAAGTGATGGGGATTGGAACGGTCTTTACCAATAAGAAAGCTCCGCAAATCCACATCCATAGCAGTATGGGCAAGAAACAAAAAACTCTTACCGGCTGCGTTCGCGGAAAATCCCGGGTTTTTCTGGTGGTAGAGGCGATAGTCTTCGAGCTTAAAGGAGTCAAGGCCACCAAAGATATAGACCCGCGCACAGGCTTAAACCTCCTGAAAATCTTAAAATAAGGAATACGCTATGCCTAAAAAATATACCGCTTTACTTCTAACCTTGACAGTCATATTCTCATCCGGCTGCGTTCATCTTAGCCAGCAAAACAAGTCGATAATCTATCAATATTCCACCAGTAGCGCTTTTCTGGCGGGCGCTTACGACGGCGGGCTTAGCGTCGGGCAGCTAAAAGAACATGGCAATTTCGGGCTCGGCGCCTTTAACGGTATCGACGGAGAATTAATCCTCGTCGGCGGGGTTTGCTATCAGGCGAAATCAGACGGTAAAATCTCCCGGGCCTCCAATAAACTGAAAGTTCCCTTTGCGGTGGCCGATTTCTTCCGGTCCTCTACCGAGGCGGTCCACTATAATTCCTTAACCTACAAACAATTGTTGGAATATCTGGATTTGCTTATACCCGACAAGAATTCCATTTTTGCCATTAAAGTCGAAGGTGATTTCGTTGCTGTTAAAACCCGCAGTTTCGTAAAACAAGATAAGCCCTACAAGCCGTTTTCCGAAGTTGCCAAGTCTCAAAGCGTTGCGGAATTCTCTGGCGTTAAAGGCGTGTTAGTCGGATTTTATTTTCCGGGCTATATGAAAGAACTCAATTTCAGCGGGTATCATTTTCATTTCATCAGCCGCGACAAAAAATCCGGCGGGCATCTTCTTGATTGCAGCTTGTCGCAAGGCATAATCAGAATACAGAAGATGAATAATTTCTTTATGGCCTTGCCCGATAATCAGGAGGCTGTCAGCTAGGGAGGGGAAATGGCAAGAAAAGTTATATCGGTCATAGTCGCTCTATTTTTTATCAATCTATTTATCAAAGGAGTCTATAGTATGGATAACGATATCGTTGTGCTTGAAACTAATCAGGGCGCGCTAGAGATTAAACTTATGCCTGAAACAGCGCCCAAGGCCTGCGAAAATTTTACTCGGCTGGCCGAACAAGGCTACTATAACGGATTGATTTTTCACCGGGTAATCAAAGGCTTTATGATTCAGGGCGGAGACCCTACCGGAACAGGCGCGGGAGGAGAGTCGGTTTGGGGAAAGCCTTTTGTAGACGAAGTAACTCCCAGCGTAAAATTCGATAAACCCGGGATTTTAGCTATGGCCAATGCCGGCCCCGGCACTAACGGCAGTCAGTTTTTTATTACCACTGCCTCTACCCCGTGGCTAAATATGCGCCATACTATTTTCGGCGAAGTTATCTCGGGTTATGATGTCGTGCAGAAAATAGAAAATACGCAGGTCAACGCCTCCGACAGGCCGCTTGCCGAGCAGAAGATTATCAAAGCATATTTGAAAAAATAAGGAAGGGGCAGATGCAAAAAAAGAATTTTCTTGCGGCTGTTTTTTTGTTCGTTACTTTATTATTTACCGCTGCGGCGCAGGGCGGGGAATTTCCTTCTATCGAGCCGTTTAGCCAAGCTGACCGAGTTTTGATCCTGGCGCCGCATCCTGACGACGAAGACATCGGCTGCGGCGGCGTAATCCAGCGGGCGGTTAAATCCGGAGCTCAAGTCAAGATTGCCTACCTGACTAACGGCGACCACAACGAATTCGCTTTCATTGTCTACAAAAAATGGCTGGTTTTACGCAACTCCGAATTTATCGCTATGGGCAAGGTCCGGGAAGAAGAAGCCAAAAAGGCGATGAAGATGCTGGGCGTGGATGAACGCAACCTCATTTTTCTGGGGTATCCCGATTACGGCACCGACACTATGTTTTTTTCTTCCTGGGAGAAGAACGCGCCCTTTAAGGATATTCTTACCCGTCAGTCTTACGTGCCCTATAAAGAAGCGCCTTCTTTCGGCGCGCCCTATAAGTCCGAAAATATCCTGTCCGACTTAAAAAGAGCGCTCCTTGAGTATAAGCCCAATAAGATTTTCGTTTCGCATCCGGCCGATGTCAACGGCGACCACTGGGCATATTATTGTTTCCTGCAAATTGCCCTGCAGGATTTAAAGAAAGAGTTTCCTGAGCCGAAAGTCTACGCATATTTTGTACACACTCCAGGTTGGCCTTCTCCCCGGCATTACCATCCGGATTTAGAGCTTATCCCTTCGGAAAAAGACTTCCCCGACGGATTGATTAACTGGTTCAGCTTTAAGCTGACAAAAGAAGAGATAGAGAATAAATACAAAGCCATGCTTTGCTACCGCAGCCAGACTTGTGTAAGCGCGTTTTACCTGTTGGCTTTTGTGCGCGGCAATGAGCTTTTCGGGGATTATCCGGTTATCAGCTTAAAGAGGCAGGATTCGGGTGTGACGAAAACCGCGGAGTTATTCAACAGCGATAAGCGGGTTAGCTACGCCGTAGCGGATGACAGCTTGTGGGTAAGGGTAAGAAAGCCGCCGGAAGTAAAAGACAGGTTGTTTTTCCGGTTCTATTTCTTCGGGTATAACGACGGCGTTCCTTACAGCAAAATGCCCAACATCCGCGTGCGCACCAAAAAAGACAAGGTAACAGTCGAAGAGCTGGCCCTGAAAAAAACGCTGGAGCCCGCAGGAACTACTGCTTTGTTGCGGGGCAGTTATTTTATCCTGAAGGTGCCGCTTAAGCTCCTGGGGAATCCGGATTTTATCCTGACCTGCGTGGTTACGGATAAAACCTTTTTGCCGCTGGATTCCGCGGGTTTTCGTAAGCTTAAAATCTTGGATCATTAAAATTGTTATTCGAACGATTATTTGGTATAATTCAGGAGAGAGGAAGGGCAAATGGAATTCTGTAAAATTCGGGACGGATTAAGCGATATAAACTTTGAAACCCTGCGCACCGACAGGAGCGATTATTTCGAAGCGGTCATCACTACGGAAGAACTGCCTAAACTTATCGCCAGATTCAAGAGCTTCTTCGGCGAGCCCGCGTCTTCATCCACCAGCGATTTACCTGCGGATTTACAGGAAAAAATAAATGATTTCGGCGGGATTATGCCCGGCCAGGCCCTTTATTTTAAAAATGAAAAAAATGAATCCATCTTCGCTATGCTTTGGCCCTGGCAGGATGGTAAGCGCGTAACCGTCAAAATGGCCTGTCACATCTCCTCAATTTAAGAAGGGATAACTATGAAAGGCATCAAATTCGATTTTAACAATATGTTTAGCGCAAATGTCGGCAGCGCCCATGGCGTTGAGGAAAAAGACATCCTTGAGTTTTCCGGTGGCGCCCTTAAAGCCCACGAACACTTAAACAAAATTCTGGCGAATCCCGCCAACAGGATAAAGCTGAATTTGGAATGGGCTGTTTTGCCTTATCAGGATGGAAAAACGATCAAAGAAATTCAGGATTTAGGCAAAGAAATCGCCGCAAAATTCGACAACGTGATTTCTTTGGGTATTGGCGGCTCTTATCTTGGTTTAAAAGCGGCGCAGGACGCGCTTGCTCCGGCCTACTTCAACGAGTTTTCCCAAGCAAGGAAGGGGAGGCCGCGGATTTATTTCGAAGGAAACAACCTCGACCCCGACACCCTAAGCGTCCTTTTGAAAAACCTCAATCCCAAAAAAACCTTCGTTGTGGTCATCTCCAAATCCGGCGAAACTACCGAAACCAAAGCCGCCTTTATGGCGGTCCAGCAGTGGCTTAAAAAAACAGTCGGCAAAAAATACGGCCGCCAGATTATCGCCATCACCGATCCCGCGGGCGGGTCCTTGCGTAAAATAGTTGCCGCGGAACAGCAAAACGACGCTTTAAGTTTTCGCAGCCTGCCTTTATTAGAAGGAGTGGGCGGCAGATTCTCGGAATTGAATATGGGCCTTTTGCATCTGGCTATTTTGGGCGTTAGCCTGAAAGAAGTTCTAGCCGGCGCCAAAGATATGGCTGCTCAATGCAGCCTTGGCGATTACAGTCAAAACCCCGCTTATATGTATGCGTTATTGCACTACATTCTTTATAAGAAAAGAAATAAATCTTTAGCCGTAGTAATGCCTTTCTCGGAAACTTTAAAATCAACCGCGGACTGGTATGTGCAATTATTGGCCGAGAGCTTGGGCAAAAAATACGCCCGCAAAGTCGAAGTTTCGGCTGACGGCGTTGAAACGTGGATTCAGGACAAGAACGCCGTGGTCTGCGTCGGCAGGACACCGATTCCCTGCCGCGGCACCGGCGACCTGCATTCGGTCCAGCAGAACAATGTGGAAGGCGAAAATAATAAGGTTATAACTTTTATCCGGGTGGATAAATTTAAAAACGAGATTAAAGTTTCGGGTAAAGGCGGTCTATTGTCAGGCAAAAGTTTTTCCGCCTTGATTACGCTGGCCGAAGAAGCCACTGAATGGGCGCTGGCCAGGGAGAACCGCCCGAACTGCACGATTATCCTGCCGGAAGTTTCCGGCTATAACTGGGGCGCGCTTTTATTTTTCTTTGAAGTGGCCACGGCCTTTGAAGGCGAACTGCTGAATGTCAACGCCTTTGACCAGCCCGGAGTAGAGGGGTATAAGAATTATATGTATTATAAATTAGGCAAGCCCGGCGTCTCTCAGGAGATAGCCAACGAAATTAAGAATAATCCTCTTATTAAAAACCCCAAGTATATTATTTGATTAGAAAAAGATCAATATCCAAATCCCAAATCCGAATGAAATTCCAAATTCGTCATTGGGGCTTGGATATTGGGATTTTTGTAATAAATAAATATTATATATGTTAAGAATAGGCGGTCTCAATCTAAAGTCAAATTTAATCCTCGCCCCGATGGCCGGCGTCAGCGACCTGCCTTTTCGCCTGCTTAACCGCAAGTTCGGCGCAGAACTGGCTTTTGTCGAAATGATTAACGCCCGCTCCATCAGCCATAAAAGCAAGCGCACGCAGGATATGCTTAGTTCACATCTAAAGGATAAGCCTTTAGGTGTGCAAATTTTGGGGTGTGAAGAAAAATTTATTCTTAAGGCCTTAGATGTGCTGAAAAAATATAAGTTTGACTTATTTGATTTTAATGCCGCCTGTCCCGCCAAAAAAGTTGTCCGCCGCGGCGAAGGCTCAGCTTTACTCAAAGACCCCAAGAAGCTGCATAAGTTGCTTAAGTTAGTAGTGAAGAATTCTCAAATTCCGGTAACCGTAAAAATCCGTTCGGGCTGGGATAAAGATAGCCTTAACGCCAAAGAAGTAGCGCTTTACGCCCAGGATGCCGGAGTAAGCGCGTTATTCATCCACGGCAGGACCAAGGCGCAGGAATATGGCGGAAGCGTAGATTATGCGGCAATCAGGAAAGTAAAGCAAGCCTTAAATATCCCGGTTATCGCCAGCGGCGACGTTTTCTCGGCGCAACTGGCCCAAAAAATGCTTAGCGAAACCAATTGCGACGGCCTGGTGATTGCCCGTGGTTCATTTGGCAACCCGTGGATATTCCAGGAAATAAAAGAATTCTTAAAAACCGGTAAAGTCATCCTGAAACCCGCAAAACCAAAAGTGGTTAAGATAATGCGGGAACATTTGGATGCTTCCATAGTTTTTTATGGAGAGCGAAACGGGGTGGTTTTGTTCCGCAAGTTCTTCGCTTGGTATACCAAAGGTTTTCGCAACACCCGCCCTTTAAGAGAGAAATCTTCCCGGGCCAAGACGCGTCTTGATATGGAAGAGATAATTAACAGGATATCAGAAGAGGTCATTTTCCGTAGTAGTCTATCTGCGTAGGCCAGAGAGGAAAGTGCCCCCTCATGGTCCCACACTAGGGGACATTTTCCGCCAGATCTGTTCAAAGCTCTAAAAAAAATGAAAGTGCCCCTACAATTATACGCTAGGGGACATTTTCCGCCGGAATAATTCCGAAACTGCAGGAAAGTGTCCCCTGGTTTAAATATTATGAATCTCATCGACTTCGGCTTTCAAAATTCCAACCTCTTCCAGCATATGCCGCTTTTTGACGAAATCTCCTATGTCGGGCATAACGAAGATAAGGTTCGCCAATACCAGGCAGTCCGTGAAGGCCAGGCTTGCGTTCTTTTAGCCTTAAACTTTATCCGCAACGATGAGAAAATCCTTTGGGATGCGGTAGAAGATTTTTTAAAGCGCAGCACAATCAACGCCGCAAGCGGCGTGCGCGGAATTTTTATCTTTGACCTCCTGACTATCGACATTCACAAAGAAATCAAAACCTTTAAGCACGCGGAGCTAACCTCTCTCATTATGAATACGGCAGTCAAATTATCCCCCGGCCAAATCCGGATGATTAAATATTCTTCTGCTTACGTCCTGCTGCATAAAACCGTGGCTTACGACTGGGGAAAGATTGCTTTTAAAACCGCGGTCAATGTATTCAAAGACAAACCGGATTATCTGGACTTGCTTATCAAACAGCTCTTAAAGGATTTTATCTTTCCGCACGATCCGGTTATCCTTTTGTTAAACGACCTAAGCCAAAATCCTGTTTTTGATTTGCAGAATTCCACTCAGCAGATGCGGATTAAAAAGGTTATGGACGATCTTATTCCCAATTCCGTGGAATTTATCCCCGAAGTCTATATCCAGGACAAGAATGGCGCCAGAGAGCTTCTTTCCGGTTCAAATTTGGAAAATTAGAGGAATACCCTATGTTTAATATTAAACCAGATTGCAGGGGCCGTTAATGCCCGCTATAAAACTGCATTTAAAAGAAGGAGGGATGGCCGAAGTTTTGGCTATTTCTCTGCCGATGGTTATTTCCTATGCTTGCGATGTGGTGATGGTTTTTACCGATCGGCTCTTCCTGGCGCGCCTGAATCCTGAATTGATGAATGCGGTTATGGCAGGAGGCTTGGCTTCTTTTATGCTGATGTCCTTTTTTGCCGGTTTGGCCGGTTTTACCACTGCGTTAGTGGCTCAACACCTGGGCGCTAAGAGAAAACGGGACTGCAGCGTAGTCTTGACGCAGGCGTTAATTTTTTCCTGTTGCGCGTATCCGCTTATACTCATTTCCCGGCCGGCAGTATATTGGCTGTTTTCTTTTATCGGCGTGGAAAAAGAACAGCTTGGCCCGCAGATTACTTATTTCAATATTCTGCTTTATGGTTCGATTATCAGTCTAATGCGGATGAGCTTGAGCGGTTTCTTTTCCGGGATCGGCCGCACGCGCATCGTTATGGTCGCTTCGTTTGCCGCCATGCTCGTCAATGTGGTTTTGGGTTATATCTTTATCTTTGGCAAACTGGGCCTTCCTGCTTGGGGAATCCGGGGCGCGGCCTACGCCGCTATTCTAGGAAGCTTTGCGGGTTTGCTTATTTTGCTGGTTGCCTATTTTAGCGCGCATAACCGCCGGGAATATAATATTGAAAATTCATTCCGTTTTGACCGGAACTTGGCCGGAAAACTTTTATACTTTGGTTCTCCCACCGGATTTGAGATGTTCTTGAATATTATCGCCTTCAATACCATGGTAATGATATTTCATTCTTTGGGCCCGGCAACGGCAACCGCCGCGACCATAGTTTTTAACTGGGATTTTGTTTCTTTTGTCCCGCTCATCGGCATAGAGATTGGCGTAACCAGCTTGGTGGGAAGGCATATGGGCGCCGGGCATCCGGAAAAAGCCCACCGTTCAACTATGTCCGGTTTGAAGCTAGGAATCATCTATTCAACTTTTATTTTTATTCTTTTTGTCGGGTTCCCCGATATGCTGGTGAATGTGTTTCAGCCGGCTGCTGCCAGTGCCATATTTGCTTCGGCCGCTCCTACGGCCATTTTCATGGTGCGCCTGGCTTCCATATATGTTTTGGTTGAGGCAATGCTCTGTATTTTTGTTGGCGCTCTGCGCGGGGCAGGGGATACTCTTTGGGCTATGCGGATGTCGGTTATTCTGCACTGGTTGCTGGTAGCTGTGCTGGCGCTGGTCCTGCGCGTCCTGCGCCTATCTCCGGAAATCGGCTGGGCAATGGTAGTGTTTTTCTTCTTAGCCTTCTCGGGTTTTGTGCTTTTGCGCTACCGTCAAGGCAAGTGGAGAAGCATGCGCATAGTGGAACCGGTTGTTCCGCCGGAAATAATTCCTGAAATCGGGGAAGTTTGATTAAGCCGGTTGCTTTATCCCGGAAAAGGTGTATAGTAGCTAAGCGATATATAGTAACTTAACCGTAGTAAAACGATGGGAGCCTAATGAAAAAAACATCAAAACGCAAAACAGCCGCCGCAGCTGAAGTTATTGCCCAACCGGATAATTTATCCGCCGCAATTGGCAGAATTCAACAGCAACTAACCTTCCTGGAGAAGAAGATTGATGCTTTGATTGCTCAACCTTCCTCTGGGCCTTCGGGATCTTTTCGCCGCGATAGAGGCGGAAGGGATAATTTCCGGGAAAGAAGTTTTACTAAAGCTATTTGCGCGGAGTGCCATACTGAATGTGAAGTCCCCTTTAAGCCCACCGGAGACCGTCCGGTATACTGCAAAGATTGTTTTTCCAAGCGTCAGGAAGGCGCTGGCGAAGCCGGCAGAGGTTCTTTTAAGCCCAGATTTGATCATGGCCCCAGAGAAGACCGTGGGTTTGGCGGCGGCAAGAAAAGACCGGTTTTCCGCAAGCGCAGCCGAGACCGCGCCTAAGTAATTCTTTTATTCCTTTTTTAGTCATACTTAATGGCAGGGGGCATTTTCCGTTAAATCTGTCCGCCATCTGGTCATGAAATATTTTTATTTATCCCCTATAGTCATAAAAATAGTCATTTTATCTTGACAAGTTTAGAATTATGATTTATACTTTAAATGTTGAAAAGAGAAATATTTAAGGAGGTAAAGGTATGACTATATTAACTGTTACCGAAGCAAAGGCGCATTTTTTGGAGCTTATTAGAAACTCTGACAAAAGGCTCGAAAGATTTACAATAACTAAACAGGGAAAGCCGGCAGCGGTAGTAATGAATGCTGATGAATTTGGGGGGTGGCTCGAAACTTTAGAAATAATGTCCGATAAAAAAGCTTTAGGAGAAATTAGAAAGGCAAAGAGAGAATTGAATCTTGGTAAAACTAAAGGCTTTAAAGAAGTGGTTGGCAGGCTGCAAAGAAATTAAGATGAGCTATCCTGTCAGATTCTCGAATATCTCCTCAGGCCAATTCCAAAAACTCAAAGATAAAAAACTTAAAGAAAGGATTGCTTCAGCATTAGAGTATATTGCCAGCGCTCCCCTTATAGGTAAACCTTTGCAGGCAGAATTCAAGGGTTGCTATTCATATCGCATTGGTGATTACAGAGTAATATATTCCTTTTCAAAGACAGAAAAATATATTGGTATAATTAGAATTGATCATAGAAGAGAAGTTTATAGGTAAATAAAACTAGGAAAAATCAGGGGGCGCTTCTAGAAGCGCCCCCTGATTTTTCCACCCTTCAGCAAGATTAAAAACAGCTTTATCACTTGGCAGGGGACATTTTCTGTCCCCTTGGTTATCCTCACTTAGAAACGCAGACTGGACAGGAAAGTGTCCCCTGCGTATTACCGAGGTTTTATGGCACTAATCAGTTTACAGGAACTTAATTTAAAATTCAGCGGCCCGCTTATTTTCGACCAGCTAAGCTTGCAGGTAGAGCCGGGAGAGCGGATTGCTTTGCTTGGCCGTAACGGCGCAGGTAAAACTACTCTAATGAAAGTGATGGCTGGCGAACTTTCGCCGGATAGCGGCCAGGTAGTCCTGCAAAAAGGTATTCAAGTCACGCATCTTCCTCAGGAAGTTCCGGGCAATATCGAAGGCAATGTTTATGATATTGTTCTCTCCGGCCTGGGAGAGCGGGCAAATCTGTTAAGCCGCTACCATCAGCTTACCCATCGTCTGCATACCGAACACTCCCAAGAATTGCTTCGCCAGTTGGATGATTTACAGGCAGAGTTGGATCATACTGCCAGCTGGGATGTGAATAATCAGGTTGAAAATGTTATCTCCAAAATGAAACTGGACGCCGATAGCGATTTCCAAAGCCTTTCCGGCGGGCAGAAACGCCGGGCGCTCTTAGCCAGGGCGCTTGTGTTAAAACCGGAAGTTTTGCTCTTGGATGAGCCGACCAATCACTTGGATATCGATTCAATTAATTGGCTGGAAGGATTTTTAGCTGATTATCCCGGAACAGTATTTTTTGTTACCCACGACCGGATGTTTATGCGGCATTTGGCAACCCGGATTGTTGAACTTGACCGGGGCAGGATTTTTAGCTGGTCCTGCGATTATAAGACTTTCCTGGAGCGTAAACAAGCAGCCTTGGATATGGAAGAATCCGAATGGAAGCATTTTGATAAGAAGTTAGCCGAAGAAGAGGTCTGGATTCGCCAGGGAGTCAAGGCCCGGCGTTGCCGTAATGAAGGAAGAGTCAAGGCTCTTGAGCGTTTAAGGCAAGAGAAGAAGACTCAACGCAAGGAAGAGGGTTTGGTGCGCATGCGCGCCCAGCAATCTGTTCTCTCCGGGCATAAGGTAATCAAAGCCTTTCAATTGCATTTTAGTTACGGCGCCAAATGTCTGATCCGCGATTTTTCTACCACCATTATGCGCCACGATAAGATTGGCGTGATTGGCTCCAATGGCAGCGGCAAAACCACACTTTTACGTATTCTTTTAGGTAAGCTTGATCCGCAGAGAGGAAAGATTGTCCAGGGCACTAACTTAGAGATTGCTTATTACGACCAGTTGCGCGAACAATTAGACGAAGAAAAAACCGTGGCGGAGAATATCAATGATTCCAGCGAAACTATAATTATTAACGGCAAGCCCCGGCACATCTTGGGATACTTGCAGGATTTTCTTTTTTCACCCGGCCGCATCCGGACCAAGGTTAAAGTTCTTTCCGGAGGCGAGCGTAATCGTCTGCTTTTAGCCAAGCTTTTTTCCAAGCCTTCTAACGTGCTGGTGATGGATGAGCCGACCAATGATTTGGATATCGAGACTTTGGAGCTTTTGGAAGAATTACTCGCGGAGTATGACGGCACTTTGCTTTTGGTTAGCCACGACCGGCAATTCCTGAATAATGTAGTTACCTCGACTATTGTTTTGGAAGGGGATGGGGTGGTTAATGAATATCCCGGAGGCTATGATGATTGGTTAAGCCAGCGCCATCCTGAAGCAGCGCCTGAGCCGCCAAAAGCTAAGATTAAGAAAGAGCCAATCAAAAAAGAAAAGCCGATTGTTCCGCGCAAGCTCACTTTCAAGGAACAGAAGGAATTAGACGAGCTTCCTTTAAAAATAGAGAAGCTGGAGGAGGAGCAAAATGCGCTCTATGCTTTATTCGCGGATATCGGTTTTTATCAAAAAAGCCCTGAAGAGAGAGCTAAAGCCGAATCCCGCTCCGCCGAACTCTCTGTTGAAATCGACCAAGCCAACCTCCGTTGGGAATACCTCGAAACCCTCTCTGACCTGTAAAACAGGGGCTGTCCCCTGATTATTTTTAACATAAAACCCTTCCTTTGATAATCCCCAGGGAGGGGGTAACGATGTATGGTATCATTCCCAAAGGGATTTACGATTATGCTTGACAATAAATTTAATAATAGTAAACTAAATCATATATAAGATTTTATAGTAAAAAATAAGGGTTCAGGAAAATTTCCTGAAGGTTTAGATGGTCGGGCCGCCATCTGCTATTGGCAGTGGCGGTCTTTTATTTTTGTGCAGTTACAGAAATTAGAAAGGAGTTGTTTATGGATTGGCAAAATCCCCCTAGTCCTGATGAAATAATTGATATAGGCAAAAAGAAGTTTTTTAATTACAGTAGGTATATCCCTTGGATAGTTTTGGGCCTGGTTGTTATTATGGGGCTAAAAGGTGTGGTCTATTCAATAGGGCCAGATGAGGTAGGCGTAATACAGAGGTTCGGTAAATATCTCGGCTTAAGTTCGCCAGGGCTACATACTAAGATTCCTTTTGGGATTGATAAAGTAACCCCTATCAAGGTAGAAAAGATTTTTAAGGAAGAGTTTGGGGTTAGAAACACAAACGCAGGGTCAAGAACAGGGTATTCTTATGGATCAGACCTTGAGGAGTCTCTTATGCTTACAGGGGACCTGAACATACTTGATGTGCGTTGGATTGTGCAATTTAAGATAAAAGACCCTATAAAACTACTTTTTGTCGTGCGTGACCCCCTTAAGGTTATAAGGGATGTTTCTGAAATAGTTATGCGCCGATTTGTGGGAGATTATACTGTGGATGAGGTATTGACTATTAAAAGAGAAGAAATAGATCATCTAGCTCAAATCGAGATGCAAAAGATTCTGGATGATTACCAGACAGGAGTGCAGGTTATTACAGTGAAATTGCTGGATGTAAATCCTCCTGATAAAGTAAAACCGGCTTTTAACGAAGTAAATGAGGCAAAGCAGGAAAAAGAAAAAATGATTAATCAGGCCTGGGAGGCTTATAATAAAACCATACCGAAAGCCAAAGGAGAAGCGGAACGGACTATCCGCGAGGCAGAAGGGTATTCCCTTGATAAGATAAATAGGGCTAAGGGGGAGTCAGACCGGTTTTTGGTGACTTTAGGGGAATATAAAAAAGCTCCGGAGATTACCCGTAAGAGGCTATACCTTGAGACACTCGCTGAAGTTTTACCTAAAGCAAAGGAAAAATATATCATTGACCCAAGGCAATCTTCCATATTGCCGTTATTAGATATAGGCAAGAAAGGAGAGCTTAAACAATGAAAGAAGGCAAATTAGGGACAATTTTGGGGTTAGTTTCTTTCCTGGCTATAATTATTTTCCTTGCGTTTGCAAGCGGGGCATTATTTATTGTAGATGAAACCAAGCAAGTAGTGATTACCCAGTTTGGCAAGCCAGTGGGAGAGCCGATAATATCCGCGGGCCTGCATTTTAAAACGCCTCTTATTCAACAGGCGCATTATTTTGAGAAGAGGCTTCTGGAATGGGACGGTGATCCGAATCAGATACCTACAAAAGACAAAAAATATATCTGGGTAGATACAATGGCACGCTGGAAGATAGTGGACGCGTTGAAGTTTTTACAGTCTGTAGGTAATGAGTCAAGCGCTAGCAGTCGCTTAAATGATATTATTAATTCAGCTACCAGGGATGCTGTTACGGGGAATCTTTTGGTTGAAGCGGTAAGGGACTCAAACCGTATACTGGAAAGTAAGGATCTCGGGGATGATGCTATTGTCAGCGAGGAAGCTTTGGAACGTATTGAAACGGGAAGGCAAAAATTAACTCGTGCCATATTAGAAAAAACAAAAGTTCTCGCTCCGCAATACGGGATTGAGATTATGGATGTGCGTATAAAGCGTATAAATTATGTAGAAGAAGTGCGCAACAAGGTATATGACCGGATGATTGCTGAAAGAAAGCGCGCTGCCGAGAAATACCGCTCAGAAGGATTTGGCAAATCTGCCGAGATTGAAGGCCAGACCGGTAAAGAGTTAAAATTGATTACTTCGGAAGCCTACCGGCAGGCGCAGTCTCTCATAGGGAAAGCTGATGCTGAGGCAATTAATATTTACGCCAGCTCTTATTCCCAGAATCCCGAATTTTACTCGTTCCTTAAGACATTAGAAACATATAAAGGTACTATTGACGAAAATTCGATACTGGTTTTGACTACTGATAGCGATTACTATAAATACCTTAAGGCTCTGGATAAATAAAAACTTAAAATCCCGCCGCTATAGATAAAAGGATATACCATGTTTGTTTTGTCTAACTTCTTAATCGCCTTAGCGCGAATTCTGGATGTCGGGTTTTCTATACTTTATTGGTTAATCTTAATCCGCGCTCTGATTAGCTGGGTTAGCCCCGATCCGCATAACTTCATAGTTCAGTTCCTATATAAGGCAACCGAACCAATACTTTATCCGATTAGGAAGATATTGCCTTTGAACTTGAAATTCGGTATAGATATTTCACCGATAATTGCGTTTTTGGCAATCATGTTTTTAAAATCCTTTTTAATAAGATCTCTGATTGATTTGGCGGTAAGGCTAAGGTAGCGTGAACCTGCCGGTGGTTAGGGCATGATTCGGTTATTTTTTTATCGGAATACTTGTATTTAGTATTTATAGGAGGAAAGCTGTTATGAATTTAAAGATTTTGGAGCAGGTATTTTTCGGCAATCGTATCTTGGATTACATCATCGCTTTATTAACATTAGCTCTGGGCATACTCTTTGTTAAAGTTATTGTGCGTTTCATTATAGGACGGCTTAAGAAATTTGCCAGGATGACTACTACAACTTTTGACGATTTATTAGTGGAAATTCTCGAGAGAGTTGTTTTGCCTGCTTTATTCATTAGCTGTTTCTATTTGAGTCTAAAGACTTTGAAAATGCCCTTGGTGATAAACGGGGTAATTAATGTTCTGCAGTTAGTATTAGTTACCTTTTTTGCCACGCGGGCGATTGTTATGTTTGTTAGCCACAGCCTAAATATCTATTTAACAAAAAAACAAGAAGATGCCACAGTAGTGCGAAGTCTCAGTGGAATGTTAAATGTGATGAAGTTCTTAATTTGGGCAATGGCGGTTATAATTTTATTGGATAACCTCGGCTATAAAGTCTCCACAATCATTGCCGGTTTAGGAATTGGTGGCATTGCTGTGGCTATAGCTGCACAAGCCCTTTTGAAAGATTTCTTCAGTTATTTTTCTATAGTATTCGACCGGCCATTTAAACTGGGAGATTTTATTATAATCGGTGACTTTATGGGTACAGTTGAGTATATTGGAATTAAAACCACGCGCATACGTAGCTTAGGAGGGGAGCAAGTAATATTTTCCAATACGGATCTAACGGATTCACGGGTCAGAAATTATAAGCTTATGGAGAAAAGGCGCGTCTTATTCCGGCTAGGCGTAACTTATCAAACTTCTCTTGGACAGTTAAAGGAAATGCCCAAAATTATTGAGCGTATCATTAAAAACACTAAGGATGCTGCTTTTGACCGCGCGCATTTTTTTAGCTACGGCGATTTCAGCCTAATATTTGAAGTCGTGTATTTTGTTTTGAATCCCGATTACAACAAATATATGGATATTCAGCAAGAGATTAATTTTGCGATTAAAGAGGAGTTTGAAAAATGCGGTATAGAGTTTGCCTATCCTACGCAGACGCTGTTTGTAGCTAAGCAATAATTAGATAATATTTATTTTAAAGTTGTCCAAAGGCATGCAAAATCTATGAAGAAAATACTTCTTATTTCATTTGAATATCCCACCAGCAAGTCGTACTGTGGCGGAGTGGGGCAGATTGTAGAGCAGAGCAGGAATGTTCTATTGGCTATGGGCTATGAAACTTATGTTCTTATAAGCCCTGATTTTGCCAGGAAATATCCTGTTAAATTGTTATTTCCGGATTATTCCATAAAGCATTACCACAATCTCGGGGCGTTCTTAAGGGAATATGACTGGTGTAAATTTGGCCACATAATCCATCATTTTGTGAACTGGACTAAAGAGCTTAAGAAAATTAAGACACAAAAAGGAAGAAAGCCTAAAATTATATACCATTTTCATAGTATATTAAGAAGAGAGAAAGAATCCGGGTTTAGGACGTTAAACCACTTTTTGCATAATCAGGAGAAGATGATTGAATTGGCGGATAGGATAATTTGTCCTTCTGCTTATGAATACGATAATTTTATCAGGTATTTCCCCTCTTTTATAGATAAGGTGGTTGTTATTGAGAATGCGGTTGAAACCTTTAGGGTAGACAGAAAGAGGGTAGAAGAGATAAAGGATATGCATAATATCAAAAGGAATGATATTGTTTCGCTTTATGTAGGTAGGCTTGAAAGAATAAAGGGGGCTCACATTTTGCTTGAAGAAGCGCCTAAAATACTTGAGAGGCACCGGCATCTTAAGCTATTTTTTGTGGGTAGGTCGCTGGAGAAAGACTTATATAAGAAATTGTTAAGCGTGTGCAGGAAATTCCACAGACAGTTCTTTTATAAAAGGCATCTGGATAAAAGCGAATTGTTCCAGTATTATTATTTAAGCGATATATATATAAACAGCTCTTTAAGCGAGTCGTTTTCTTTGAGTACCCACGAAGGAGCATTTTGTGGCAGTGCCCTGCTTTTAAATCGACTACCGGTTTTGGAAAAGTTCAAGGACGCGGCGTTATTTTTCGAAGCAAATAACGGTAATTTTTCCAATAAATACGAGTCTTTGATAAGAAATCGCGCTTTAAGAAAGAAGCTTTCAGGTAGAGCAAAAGTAATTGCCAATGCATTTATCCATGACAATAGGTTTAAAAACAATTTTTGTAAACTTATTAATAGTTTTGCGGTTGAGAGTAAAATTTAAGAGCATATGCCTTTAACCTATCTATAATTATTTTATACAGGAGGTGTATAATGAAAAATAGACTATTATTTTTTGTTTTATCCGGAGTTTTTCTTTTATCAGGCTGCACCTATATCCAGAAGGCTCGTAGGACCGATGAGTTGGAAGTTGAAAATGCCAATCTAAAATATAGAATATCTCAACTGCAGAAAGATAAAGTTGAAGCAGTCGAGCGTGTGGCTGAAGAAAAAGACAGGGAACTTTCTGAGCTCGAAAAGGCAAAGCTGGAGCTCGAAGAATCTCTGAAAAAAGAGATCGGGGAATATAAGGCAAGGCTAAAGATGACTGAGCGTGGTCTTGTCATAACTTTTGTATCAGAAGTTTTTTTTGATTCAGGAAAGGATAAAGTAAAAGAGGATGGTAAGCCTGCGCTTGGAAAAGTGGCTGAAGTTCTAAATAGGGATGTTCCGAGTTCTGATGTGGCAATCGAAGGACACACCGATAATGACCCGATAAAGCATTCTGGCTGGAAATCCAACTGGGAGCTGTCTTCGGCCAGAGCTTTGGCGGTTTTGCATTATCTCGTTGACGAATGCAAGGTGAAACCGCAGCGATTATCCGCTAATGGTTACGGTGAATTTCGGCCAGTAGTCCTTAACGATTCAGCGCAGAATAAGCAGAAAAACAGAAGAGTGGAAATTGTTATATTACCCTCTAAAGTAAGCAAGGTAAAAGCTAATTAAGATTAAGAAAGGAGAGGTAAAATGTCCGGAAAGATAAGAAATACTTCATTGAAGCAAAAAGAATCTCTTAATAAGTCGGAGGTATCTCCTGAGGAAGTACAAAAGAAAGCACATTCTATTTGGGAAAAAGAAGGTCAGCCACAAGGTAAAGATTGGGATATTTGGCTTAGGGCAGAAAAAGAGGTTCTTGGTAATTTAAAGAAATAAAACAAATGTCCAGCTCTTTTAGAAGGATAAGAGCTGTCTCTTTATTAGTTAAAGAATTACGTCAATATAACTCAAAAAAGACCGGACAAAACGGACAAATTAAGTCAGGATAAAAAAGCGATAGGCTTCCATATAACAATAGACAAGATGTCAAAGAAGAAATTTAAAAATAATCATTCCCAAAACTATCTTGCGCTAATCACAAAATAGGGATTAGTCAATAGATCCT